>NZ_QKLN01000014.1:0-151224 GCF_003225665.1 Pseudomonas sp. TKO26 | reverse complement strand
CTCGCCCCCGGTGTTGAACGTAGTCCCCAGATACGCCGCCAGATCCGGATAGGTCGCAGCGCTCTGCACACTGCCATCCACCTCCAGGAACCCCGCCGGCACCGCCCCTTTGGGAAACGGCACCATGGCTCCCACCGGCAGGGCCGACATGTTCTTCAGCAGCGCTTCGATCTCAGCCTTGGTGTAGGTCACCGACTTGGTATAGGCGTCGGTGATGCCGTACTCGGCCAAGGTGCTGCGGATCTTCTCTGGCGGTATCGAATCCCGGACGATGGCCTTGATCGCCGCCAGCAATTGGTCATGCTCGGCCTCGGCCGGCTGCTTGCCGCCCGCACGAATCACATTGAGCAATTCGTCGGTAACCGCGTTTCCCCATTGCGAGGAAATCAGTGAGCCGACTTGCCCCGTGACCGGGTTCTCGTCGACAAACTTGCCGTTCACCAGCCCTACGCTGGGAACACTTTTCGGATAATCCACTTGTTCTTGTCTTCTCTAGTCATAGTTGATGTACACCTGGGTATGCGCCGGTGTACTGCGATGGATAAGGCACTCCAGGGCACTGCCCGGGTTCATGCCAAAACGTTCGCCCCAATAGCTCGCGCCGAAACGCCGGCCCAGTTGCAGGCGGCCGCCGGTATTGAGGGTCCACATGAAATTCGCCCGCCAGGTGCCGAAATGCGCGTGACCAAAACGTGAGCGGCCCATGCGCGGGGTGCTCAGTTCGGTGACGCTGGCATTGGGGTAGCCCTGGCTGCGGGCGATTTCGACGAAGTAGGCCGCGCGCTGGCTGCCCACAGCCAACAGGCGGCGGCGCACGGCCAGGCGCCGGTCTTCGAACAGCGGAGTCAGGCCCAGGCAGGGATCGGGCAGGTTCATGACCTTTTCCCAATCGGTCACCAGTTCGCTGACGCTGGCCGGGTCCATTTCGTTTTGCAGGTCCACGGCCCGGGCGTCGATGCGCGCCAGCTCCCGGGAGATGCCCTGCAACACGCGTTCAAGCTCCGGCACCCGCTCCGGGTCCCAGGCCGGGCCGCTGGGCAGCAGGCTGCGCAGTTGATCCTGGTACTGGGTGGCGCTTCTTATTGCTGCCATTGGCAACCTCCGAACACCAGCAACTGATTGTTCGCCGCCGGCACATCGGCCAGCGGCGCCAGCAGCCGGTGATCCTGTTCGCCGGTGGCGCTGCTGATGGCTTCGCGGATATGGCTGAGCAACAGGGTCTGGCCCAGGCCGGCCTCGCGGCTGTGCAGATCGCGCAGCTGGTCCTCGACGGCGGCGCGCACCGCGCTGGTGTCGGGGGTCAGGCGCAACGTGTAGGTCACCGGCAGCATCACCGGGGCCAGTACATGCACCTCGGCAGTGACCGGGCGCAGTGGCTCGATATAGGCCTGAACCTGCGCCAGTTGCTCGGCATTGGGGATCGGCTGCGGGTCATCGTCACGCATGACGAACAGTCCCACCGTGCCTGGCCCCAGGTAGTTGCGCCGGCACCAGGCACGGGTGATCCCTGAGCATTCCAGGGCCCAGGTTTCGTAGTCGTCCGCCGAGCCGCCGTGGGGAATGATCCGATAGGAGCGGATCACCCGAGAGCGCAGGGATTCGAGGCTTTCCCGGGCCACGCCACCGCTCAGGCCCGGGGCCAGGACGGTGAACGCGTTGCCGATGCCTTGCACCGGCTGCACCGCGGTCAATTCCAGGCCCGCATCGGCGTTGCCCAGGGCCCCGCCATCGACCGCCTGGATCGTGGTGCTATTGAGCCCGGCGCTGGTGGTGCGCGCGGCGGTCACTGTGTAGCTGCGACCGTCGCTGCTCTGCAGCAAGGTGTCGACATCCAGCACGGCACCGGCCGCGGCCATGAAGCTGACGCTGCCACGGGCCGCCTGGGCGGCCTTGCGCGGCTGGTTCAGGCGCAGGGCGGCGATGCGCTCCAGGGTCGACTCATCGGCCTTGTCCGGAAGGATCTGCTCGGCGATCCAATCCAGGTAGCCGTACAGGCCAAAGGCGGCCCCGCTCAGGGTGCGGGCCAGCACTTGGGCATCGGACTGGCGCAGCGAATCGCTGGCCAGGTCGCTTTGGGTGCGCTGAATCAGCACCGGCAGCGAAGGGGTTTCAAACGGCATAGGTCACCTGCCAACTGTGAATGGGGTTGAGGTCCAGGCGTTCGCCATCGGCCAGGATCAGCACCGTACGCAGGTTCAGGCGCTGGGCATCGAGGCGTTCGCTGAGAATCTCGACAGCGTTGCAATGGCCATCGTCGATCAGCCATTGCAGGGCCTCGCGGGCATAGAACTCGGCGTCGAGCTGGGTCTGCCGGGTCAGCTTGACCCGGCGCAGCAGCCACAGCCGCGAACCGATGCGGTCGTCGGCCACGCTGGGAAAACTGTCGCCCCACCAGCCGTAGCGCTGATCGTCGTCCAGGGCATCGTCATCGGCGGCGCGGCGCCAGGTGAACAGGCTGATTTCCACGGCCCGGGTCAGGGCGCTCTTCAGGTCATAGGTGGCGAACATGCTTAACCTCCCACGGGTACGCCGGTCTGGCCCGGACCGGGTTGCACGCCGCTGTGGACGTGGTTGATCTGGCTGATGCCGGCGGCAAGCTGATCGCCCTGGGAGACGATCTTGCCGCTCATGCTCAGGGTCGGACTGTCGATGTTGACGCCGCTGCTGGCGCGGATATTCAAGGTGGCGGTTTCGATGTCGATGACCCGCCCGCGCTTGAAGTGGATCTTGTCGCCCTCGTCGGTGTAGATCGCCACTTCACCGGCGGCCAGGGCCTTGAGCCGGTAGCGCCGGTCGGCCACCACCAGCACCACCGCGTGGGAACGGTCGCCACCGAGGAAGGTGGCGATGCCCTCGGCGCCGGCCAGGGGATTGCTGGTGAAGCCGTAAGGCTCGAAATGCTCCATGTCGTCGTTGACCTCGCCGGCGGTGAGGCGCATTTGCAGCGATTGCAGTTTGTTGGCCGAGTTGGCGAGCACCACGGTGCCCCGCGCCAACAGGCGTGTCAGTAGGCTCATGCTGAGCTCCTTGGAGGGTAGGAGCCGGCTTGCCGGCGAACAGGGGTTGCGCGGTTTTTCGCCGGATGCCTTCGCCGGCAAGCCGGCTCCTACGGATGGGCGCGGGTTTCAGGTTTTGCCAGGGCTCGGGTTGGCGTCGAAGGTCTGCGGCGGCGCCACCTGCAGGGTGGTGATCGAACCCTGCTCGGACAGTGACCAGGTGACCTTGGAGATCAGCATGTCCCGATCGAACCCCAGCACCGGGTCGATCACCCGTACCAGGGTGTTGTGTTTCCACAAGTCACCGTTGCTCTGGCGCCAGCCCTGTACCTGATAGGTCGTGGTCAGGGCCTTGCCGGTGCGGGTGCCGCACTCCCAGTCCGCGCGCTGCTGAGCCAGCTCGGCGCTCAGTTGCGCGGCTTCGTTGATCAGCGTGACCCGCTTGCGCGAAACACGGGCATCGCTGGCCTGGCCATACACCTCGCTGACCGCAGCTCCGCTGCTGTGGTCGCTGCCCTTGTGCTGGCCGATCACCCGGTACTCGGAAAACACCGCGGAAAAATCCATCGGTGCATTGGCCGAGAGGATGTTCTTGCCCAGCTCCAGGGCATCGCTGGCGCGCCCGCCGCTGCCCGGTGCCGCCAGCAGCAGGTTGCCGTCGGCGTCATCGGTGGAGAACACCCGGTACAGGGTCAGCAAGCGGTCGATGGAGGCGAACACCGTCTCCCCCGGCACGATGCTGTGGGTGTGCAGCTTGCCGGTCGGGGCGATCTCGCTGCGTACCCCAACCCCGTAGGATGCGGCCAGGGCGCGGACGATGCTCAGCACGTCCTGCTGGCGCCACTGGCTCGGCCGGTTGATGGCCGCGCAATCCACCAGGTCCTGGGTCAGCGAACCGCCCTGGATGCTCAGGCTGATCTGCTTGCCGTCATAACTGATCGGCGCCTTGTAGACATGCCCGGTGAGCACCAGATCGCAACCGATGCGCACCTGACAGCGAGCGCCCGGGCGGATCCGCACCTGCGCGTCCTGCCCCGGCCATTGCCAGGTGATGTTGAGGCTGAAGGTGCGGAACTGGCGCTCCAGGTCCGCCGTGATCTCCACGCTTTTCCAGCCACTGTAGTCCAGCCCGTCCACCGTCAGGGTGACGATATTTGCCAGTTCGTCCATGGGTCACTCCCGAGCGATTTGCAGGTCGGCCGGCGGCAAAAAACCCGGATGAGCCACCCGGTTGCGCTGCACCACTTCGCCGACCCGCGTGGCATCGGCAAACCGCTGATAGGCCAGCACCAGCGCCGGCATACTGCTTTTGGGGCTGAGACTGACCAGCCGCACCCCCGAGGACGCCACGGCATTGAGGTGCCCCTGCACCTGCTGACGCAGGCTGTTGAGTGCCTGGTAATGCAGCGCATCGGCCTTGAGCGAGGCTTGCCAGATCAGCTCATTGAACTGGTCGCGCAGGGCCAGCACATCGTCGGCCACCGGTACTTCCAGGCGCTGCACCGGCCGGCTGGCCTGCTGCGCCAGGGGTGGCGTGTTCTTCAGCTTGACCACCGGAGTGGCCACCGGCAGCGCCGACACCAGGCGGGCGATCTGCACCAGCAGCGCATCCTGCACCAGGTTGGCCACCGCTTCGGCCGCCGCCGTGGTGTCCTTGCCGGTGGTCAGCTTCGGCGCATCGATGCGCCGGGCCGCCTCCACCTGCTGGGCAATATCGGCGAGCATCTGCCGATAGCCGGTACGGGCAAAATCCTTGAGCCCGCGCACATCCTCCAGCAAGCCCTTGAACTCCGTGCTCAGCTCCTTGGGTATTTCCTTGACCGCCTTGACCAGGGTGTTGAGGTCGCCATAGAACTCGATCAGCGGCTTGAATTCGTGCTCGATGACCGCGTACACCTCGGTCAAGCCCTTGCGCAGCGCATCCACGCCGATCCGCGCCTGCTTGATCAGGTTGGTGGCAAACTCGAAACGCAGCACCGCCGAGCCCAGCAAGGTATCGCTGGCCACCAGCACCTGCTGCTGGGTATTGACCACCGCCGCGGGAAAGCGCAGCGGCTGGTCCGGGTAGAACTTCAGGCTGAAGGTCACCAGGCCGCCGTCCTGGCGGCTCTGGGTCATCTCGCACTCGCCGACCTTGACCTGCATCCGCCCGAGCCAGGGGTGCACCAGCTCGCCACTGCCCTCCTCCAGGGCCTTGAGCAGCCTGTCGCGCTGCTCCAGGCAATCGGCACCGACGATAAAGGCCGTCAGGTCATGGATCTTCGCCTGCTGGCCCAGCCCCTCGAAAAACGGCTGGTCGCGCTGCGGGTACTCATGCAACTGGCCTTTCTGGCCCACCGGGGTTTTCGCCTGATCGACCCAGAACGGCACGCCGCGAAAGGATGCCGGCAACAAACGATCGCGCCAGTTATCCGCCATTGGAACCTCCTAGGGAAAGTGAGCGATAGCCCAGGGTCGAAGCCACATTCAGGCCGGGTTGATTGGTCTTGGCCTGTTCGGCACGCAGGCCGGGAGGTGCGTTCTCAAAGCGCAGCAGCAGCCCGCCCTCAAGCCGAGTGCGATTGTTGGCCGCCGCCTGTTGCAGCAGCGAACTGGAGCTTTGCGGCAAATTGCCCGGGGTCAGCAGCGGAGAAGGTATATCGGTCAGCGAGTCCTCACCCCGGTTTGCCGAGTTGTTGTGCTCCACCACTCTCTCGGTCAGCGAATTGATGCTCCCGGTGACACTGACAAGCAAGTTGCCAAAGGTCGCTCTGAGCTTTTCGCGGATTGGCTCCAGGACCTTTTCCAGCCGCTCACGAAATGAAGAGAACCACTGGATCAAACCGTCGAGGTCCTTTCTCATCCCCTCACCGGGTGACCAACTGAACAGGCTGGCAACGTTGTTCTTTGCCGTGATCGACAACGCCCAGATCAAATCCCAGATCGCTGCAAACAGGCCTACCACGGGTTGCCAGTTACTGCTTATCAAGCCAAGCGGGCTCCACTCGAAAACCTCTCGCAGGCTGCGAAAAATCACCTGGACAGCCTCTCTGATCGGCTCCAGGTTTCTGATCAACACCCCAAACCCACTCATGTTAAAGAGCAGATTCAACGCCTGGTACACCCGCCCGGTACCGGCGCTGAAGTCTTGCCAGAGGGCGCTCAGATAAGCGCTAACCGGCCCCCAGTTGGCAATCAATTGCCCAATGGGCGTCCAGGCGAACACCTCCTTGAAAAGACCGACCATGGACATGATCGTGGGTGAAATCTTCCCCCACAGCTGGATGAAAAACCGCGAAACCGGCTTCCAATTGGCCACCACTACACCGGCTACCGCAGCAATCGCCAGCATCGCCAAACCTATAGGCGAGGACAGTGCGGCAAAGACCGTGGCCGCCGAAGCTGCCACCGTAAAGGCGATTGCGGCGGCCGCTAGCCCCTCCACCAGCCCTGGGTTATCAGCGACAAATTGACCGACCGATGTCAGTACGGGCTGAAGCCCCGCAACAATGCTGTTGATGGCCGGCAACAGTGCAACCCCCACATTGAGGGTGATTCTTTGCACCGCCTCATCGAAGTACTTGAGGTTTTGCGCGGTATTGCCTAGCTCGTTCTCAGGACTTGCCTCTCCCCTGACTGCAGCAGCAGTGACAGCCTTGATGTTCTCAGCCTTGATCGCTGACTGCATGCCCGCAACAAAGGGGGTCAATAGGCCCTGCCCAGAGAACAATCCTGAAAGATCGAGATCTCCTAGGCCACTTTCTTCCAGGCTTTTCCTGAACTTGCCCACCACTTGGCGAATGCCGGTGAGCTCCGGGTCGACGGCCTTGCTTGCGCTCTCGGCCACAGCAGGCTTGACCACCTCAGTTTCGGCTTTGACCTGCTGCACAGGTGCTGCCGGTTTGGCCTGTCTTGTCTGCGTGGGCCGCCGTCCCTTGGTCTTGTTTCTTTTTCGATACGCCATCACTGCACCTGCTGCATCGCATTGATCCGTTGCGCGTGCTCCAGGGATTCCCGGAGCACATCCAGTGGCCTGGCCATCATCTGTTCGGGGTCGACCTTCCAGAACCAGGCCAGGTCATAGGCGACAGCGATCAGGTCGGCGATGGCTGCGACGCCGCACTCATGAAAAAACTCGCCACCGCCCAGCTCAAGGCGTTGAGGTCCACCAGGTCCAGCTGGTTCACCGAGGACGGTGGAATACCGGCGCAGACCGCGATGTATTTGGCCGCGACGTCCATGTCGAGGCTGACTTCTTCGCTCTTGTCGATCTTGTACGGCAGCGCCTTGATCGCCCGCACTTCCTGCACCGTCGGGCGGCGCAGGGTGAGTTCGCTCAGGGGCTCGCCGTGGGCTTCGATTGGCACTTGCAGCTTCACCGTGTTGCTCATTGCCAGGTCCCCTTCTGCCCTTCGAAATTCAGCTCGATGCTGGCGTCGTCGCCCTTGGCAATAGGCTCGTCCACCAGGTAGGCACCGGCCAGCACGTAGACCTTGCCGTTGGCGAACTCACAGGTGACGGTCATGTCGACGCCTTCGATCAGTTGCTTGAGCGGAAAGTCCGGGGTGTGCAGGGCGGTGACCTTGAACGACGGGGTGAGGTCGGTTTCCTTGTAGAAACCCGGAACCACGGTTTCCCGCTTGACGGCCATCAGCGGTGCTTCACAGCCGCCGCTGATGGTCAGTTGAGCGCCGTCCACTTTGACGTAGCAGGTGCCCGCAATCAGTTGACCCATGATGTTTCTCCCAAAAAATAAGCCCGCTCAAGGCGGGCTGAAAAAGCGCAGTGATGCAGGTCCGGCTCAGGCCGCGGCGTCGTACTGCAGACGGAATTGGTTGAGCAGCGCGAACACCCGCAGGCCGTTGATGTAGTCCGGCGGGAACAGCACGTTGACCCGGCTCGGGTCCTGCACGTCGCGCTCGACGATCAGGTGCTCGGCGAACAGCTCGGCGTTCTCCACGTGGCCTTCCAGTTCCAGCTTGGCGTACTGGGCGATCAGTTCGCCGCGAATGGTGCTCGGGGTGACAATCGGCTGGCCGGCGCCGAAGCGGGTGCCGTCAGAGGCCAGCTTGTGGCGCCCGTACTTGCTGGTGATCACGCTTTGCAACCGGCGCACGATGAACGCCGACTGGTGCATGGTTTCGCTGTCCAGGTAGGAGTTGTCGGCCTGGCCGTAGGCGTTCTTCTGGTAGGTGGTGATCGCCCGCTGAATGCGCATGTAGCCGCCTTCGTAGTAGGCGGTGGCGATGCCGTAGCTCAGCAGCGACTGACGCTCGGTGAGAGTGAAGCGTTCGCTGGCCGGCGCCGGATCGATACCCGGCAGGCTGCCGCTCTGGGTCGGACGGCTGGCGTCGGCGGAGATGAACACCGAGGTACGAGCCGCCAGGGCCGCGGCCTGCACCCACACCGGCTGGGGCACGCCGGTTTCCAGGGCCTGGATGGTGATGTGCTGATCGTTGCGCGCCTGACCGGCCGCCACCAGGGTGCCGACGGTGCCACGCTTGGCGCTGTAGACATGGCCGAACAGCTGCTTGGCCCAGGACCAGCGACCGGTGTTGTCGTCCATCACCGCTTGCCAGGCATTCAGGCTGGCGGTGTCGGTCCAGGGCATGCAGATGAACTCGAAAGGCTCATCGCCCAGGGCCGCCAGGGCCGCGACCTGATCCGGCACGCCGGTGCCGCCGGCCATCTTGCCCAGCACCAGGCTCAGGCCCGCCGGGGTTTCTTCGCCATTGCTCTTGCCCAGGCGATTGAGTTGCAGGCTGATGTCATTACCGCTGTCGCCGGTCCACTTGGCGCTCAGGGTCACGGTGCCGTCGACCGCCGTCGCAGTCACCGGCAGGTCCACCGCCGCGTTGATCTTCAGAGCCAGGGCGCTGGCGGCCTGGGCGGCGCTGGCGCCACTGACGATGGAGGCCTGCACCCGCACCCCGCCGACGTACAGATTGAGCAGGCCGGCGGCGCTGGCGCTACCGCTGATCTTCAGCTCGGCCTTGGCCACACTGCCTTCGGTGCTGTGCAGCGGCAGGCACCAGATCTCGCCCACCGGGTCGGTCTTGCGCCAGGTTTCGTACATCGAAGCGAGCATCGAACCTTGCCCGCCGATGCTCTTGGCCAAGGCCACGCTGGACACCAGCACCAGCTTGCCGAGGTCGTCGCCGGCCTGGTTGTCATTGACCTGGGCGACGATCAGACGGCGCATGGCCGAAGACGCGCTATTGGCCGCCGAGTTGTCCATCTCGGCGTAGAACAGCGGAACACGGAGGTCCGCCGGGATATTGCTGAAACCGATCGCCATTATTTGGCTCCTTGAGATTTCGCCGCTTTCACGGCCTTGCTAGTGATATCGCCATCGGCCAGACGCCGGCGCCACCAGGCGTTGTCCGGCACTTCACGACCTTCCATCGGCAGCAGATCGCCTGCTTCCGGGTCCGGTACGGCGCGGCCGGCGACCGGCAGCACGGTGATGCGTTTGCTCATTGCTTCAGCTCTCCTGAAAAAGTCAGCTCCAGGCGCCCATCGGGCCCTGGTTTCTTCAAATTGGGGTCCGCCGGATCGATGGCATCGACCCGCACCGTGACCCCGGTCAAGGACGGTAAGCCGTCAAGTTCACGCTCATGCCAGGTCTCCGCCGGCTGGCTGGGCAAGTTGCGACCCAGCTGGAACTCGGCGAAGAAGCGCAGGCGGTAGAGCAAGCGGGTGGCGTCGAGCGATACCAGTTCGCCGCCGTCGTATTGGATGGGGTTGTACTCGGCGCCGGGCTTGAAACCGACCAGGGCGCGCCAGAGTTCGGCGCGCAGGTCATATAGCTGAGTGGTGGCTGTTACTAGGCGCTCCTGTAATGCATCCAGAACAACTACCACCTCAAATTGCTCTCGAACTATGGGGTGCCGGGTAGTTTGACGAACCAAATCCCCTACAAGATTTACATAAGCAGCCGGCTTATCAGTCAGGGGAAGTTTTTCAATCCCCCTCAAACCAACAGCAACACTCACCAAACCTTTCAGACCAGGGCAAAACCCAGCAACCTGAGCAATCAAATTTTGAATATTCAGACCCCACCTCCTGATACAACATCATTGGAAGCCACCTTATTTACAGCCCCGAAACATCCGCCACCAATATACGAATTGCACCCGTTGGAGGAACATGATCATAAGTACCATTCCAACCCGAGCGCCGAATGGTCGCGCCGTATTGCATGGCATAATTGCTATAGACTCCCGCATCATCCACTCTACAACCCAAAATATACTCGAACGAATCAGTGGAGCCGTTTGAAAACTGCTGCTGTAGATAAATATAGCGAGCATTACCAACGGACCATGCAACTTTGGGTGCTTTTAAACCGGTAGTTTGAGCCGGATAGCTAAACCCATACTTGAACCCCAGCAGGGAAGCTCTACTATCAGCATGGACACCGACCAGCTTCAAGAAAGGCCTTGCAGTATTAAACTTCAATTCCCCGGACGGACCATAAACTTCCAAACCTTCTCCAGCATTTGACTTCACAACTGGACCAAAACTGTAGCAAACAATAGACCCACCAATATTGCCTGTAGGCGCACGCACAACTCCTCCCTGTTCTACAACTGGAAAATCCGCACGATAAAAACGAATGACCGAACCATCATTAGGAATAGCAGCATATGCATCCCAGTAGATCCGTTGCCCTGCGGCAGTCACTAAGTACTGACCTCCAGAAACTGTAAGAGTCCTGGTTCCATAATGGACAAGGTTCGCATAATCAGTACCTATTATCTTGAACCCTTTCTGATTGAAGCTTTCGAATCCGACGTTCATCCGGACACCACAACGAGTAGAGGTTTACCAGCAAAAACACCATAACCAAGATTATTAGCAAACCCCCAATACAAGGTTGAACCTGAAGCACTTACAACACGCGCTCTATTTCCACCCTGATAAAGTATGTAGTTGAGAGTTTCGGGATCAACAGCCGGATAACTTCGACTTCCTGGAGTACCAACAACGGACAGATCAATAATTTCGACTATACGAGGGTAACGCCCAGAACCATCCATCATTAGGCGCCCATTACGGTCGAAAAATTCGATTCCATTCGGCATAGCCACCTCCGTAGACATAAGATACGCCGCATAAAAAACTTATAAAAATACAACTAAATCTCATGACCAAATACCAGCGCGCAGGCAAAGACTGCCATCACCATAAAAGATCTGCAGTAGTTGATTATTGATACTCAGACGACCACCACCAGCAACAGGCCCATTAAACTCAATAGACCCGCTTTTATCCAACCGCCACCCCACTTCTCCTGAGACGTAGTCAGTCGATTGAATATAATCACCTATCTGAGCACTGGTTATTGAGCCATTACTTATAAAAGCACTATCAATGAACACCTTATTATCCTGAACAACAAACGGATAAAAAACCTTGTCCACATTTGGATCAACCACCGCAAATCGACTAGCAGCTATCAGCACCTGACTAGTAACAATCCCTTTGTCATTCTCCACCCCCAAACCGATCCCGGCCAAGTAAGGTCGCCCATCTACCGTCATTTGAGTCTTGATACTGTACATGGCGGCCAACTCGTCTTTTACAGCCTTTATCTGAATTGCAGAGCCACCACCCGTTTCAACTTTCTCAAGCAAGTTTTTACTGAGCTGAGTTTCACTGATCTGATCATTCAAATACTCAAGAATCGGTCCAGCATCACTACTGGACTGGCCCATTACCGCCTTTGAATAGGCGCCAACATTACCTATACGGTCTACGAGTCTGGCCCAAAAAAAGAATGTCGTCCCAGCTGCCAAACCCATAATTGTCAAATCAGTTTGTGGGTATGCATAATCACCAAACTTGGTCGCATTGGATAAATCGTTAGTCTTGCCATACCAGATCTCTGTTCGCTGCAGGTCAGCAACGCTAATGTCATCAGAAATAGTCCATTTGACTTTGATGGCAAAGACTAGAGATTGCGCAGTCAACGACGAAACAACCGGAGGTGGAGTGATCTTTCCAGTTAAAACTGTCTCCGCTGAAACGGCATATACCGAGCCGATATCCAACGCACTAATTGCTCTGACTTTGGCAACATAGCGGCCTGAATAGATGCCTGACACCTCGATGGAATTACCCCCAGTACGTCCTGCAAACACCCACTCACCATCGTTCTTGCGCCAGTAGGCTTCAAACGCAATAGCATTGGCCGGTCGGCTCCACTCGATAGTCATCACATTGATTGTGCTGCCTTGATCAACAAAGTGATCATTACTCACTCGAACGTCGGTTGGTGGTAGTTGCACACTCGGCGGTATCACCGTCACCGACGGTCGCTCAATCCGCGCGCCGTTATCAATCGCGTCAAACTTGCTGGGCACATGCTTGACCGCACTGATGCTGTACTTGATGGAGTCATCGGTGAAGTCTTCAGCCACTGACAGCACACGAAACTGCTGAACGGCCAAAGTCGAGGAGTCGATCGCCCACATCGAATGTACTGGCGGCAGCTCATCCAGATCCGTGTCCAGTACCACACGTTGAACTTCAGCTGGGAACCCGGTGGTGTCGAGGGTGATGTCACCGTTGTCCCAGGTAATCCCCGTGCTGTCCCAGGTCAGTGGATAACCCACCGATTTGATCACCCGCGAGATGGCCTTGCCGGTGGGCATGATCAGGGTGACGGTGTCCCCCGGATAGGCCTTCACGTCGGCATCGAGCACCAGGGTATCCAGGGTCGCGGAACGCAGTCGACCGCCAATCCGGCGCCCTGCCCTGTCATTGTCCGCCACTCGGATGATCTGCCCAGGACGTGCGAGGGTGCCATCCAGGCCCACGGCGAAACTCACGCTTTCGGTTTCCAGGCGGTTGGTCAGCAGCGCCCATTTACCAATGCGCTGGGCCTGGGCCTGGGAGGTGCAGCCGGTAGCGGTGATTTCGGTCTGCTGCACGCCGTAGCGGGCAATGCCTTCCGGGTCATCGACGTACTGGACCTTCTGCCGGTAAAAATCCGCCGGATCGTTCCAGCTGACCAACGCTACGCTGTAGCGGGTCTTTTTCGCCGAGCCACCGTAGACGAACTTGCCGTCGACCACGTTGGCATTGCTGTAGGTGTACACCGGGTCTTCCGGCATATCGGCCACGGCCATCACCGAGCCTGCGCCCCAATAGGCCATGCCGCGGAAGGTGGTCGCCAGGTCCTGCAGCACTTTCAGGGCGTCGGCGCGAACGGATAGATAGAGGTTGCAAGTGAAGCGTGGCTCAGTGCCACCTTTGCCGTCGGAGACCGGTTGGTCGCAGTACTGGCCGATGCGGTACAACTCCCACTTGTCCACTTGGGCAGCGTTGAGCAGATGCCCCAAACCATAACGCTGGTGCAGCAGCAGGTCGTAGTAGATCCAGGCCGGGTTGTCGGTCCAGGCCGACTTGAAGGTGCCATCCCAGACGCCGCTGTAAACCCGGGTCAGCGGGTCGTAGTTGCTGGGTACGCGGATGATCCGCCCCTGCAGTTCGAAGGAACGGGTGGGGATCGACTGGAACTGTGAGGCATCGAATTGCAGGCCGATGATCGCCGACCCGGGGTAGCGCAACTTGGCGTCGATCACATCGGTGATGGACTCGACACTGGTGGTGTCGGCAATCGCACCACTGGTGGAGTTCGGTGTCAGGCGCCGTACACGAACCGTCCAGCCAGCAGTAGCGGCAGGCAGATCGACGCGATGGGAGCGCTCGTACTTGCTCGAGGTCTTGCCGCTGAAGGCTGCTTGCAGCACTTCCACGAAGGCACTGCCATCGGTGGAAAGATCGATCGCATAGCGCACCGTGTAACCGTTGGTGTCGCCATTGCTGGTGTTGGTCTGCGCCAGCCGCGAGACCGCCAGGCGAATGCGCACGGCCGACAGTTGCAGGTTGGTGATGGCCTTGCTCCAGGGCTGGTCACTGCGCAACTCCACCGCCACCGAAGACTCGTTTTCCACCGCCGGGAATCCCGGGATGTAGGTCTGGTCCTGGCTGCCACTGCGGGTCTCGAGGGTAACCCCGGAGAAGTTCAGGCTGCCATCGGCGTTGGCCAGGGGCGTCTCGTTGAGAAACACCGAGCGCTTGCCATTCTTCAAGCCCACAATCTCGCCCTCGCTGACGAGATCGAGGATCCGAGCATAAGCCGTGCTTTGCAGGCTGTCTGGCGCCTCCACGGAGGGACGGGGCTTGGAGCCGCCGCCTTTGCTGCCAGCGAGAGTAAGGTCAGTCATGGCTTTCCTTCAGGCGAAATAAGGCCCGCGCAACGGCAGGCAGGTTGAAGACAGGAGGAGTTAAAGTTGATCTTCGGCGTAGATGCCGGAACTGATCACGGCGCTGCCGATGGTCAACTGACCGTAAAGCAGGCCTACCGGATTGCCCTGGGCGCTGGTGTTGACTGGCCCGTTAAAGCTATAGCTGGAGCGGCTTTCCGGGCTGTCCTGGGCGGCAAGCCCCTTGGGCAAGGGAGCCAGCATTTGCATGACACCGCCCATGGCCATGCTGACTCCCGTCATCATCAGGAACGACGCAGCAGGCCCGGTCAGGAAGCCAAAGGGGTTGTAATAAGCCACGGCCATCAACACCGCGCCCAGAATGGTCTGCAATCCACCAGCACGCTTCGAACCGCTGAGGACCGGGGCGATGCGAATCACTTCTTTGCCAAGAGGCTGATGAATATCAGTCTCGGACAAATTGCGCCGTCCATTGAACACCGCGAATCGCAAGCCTTTATCCGCGCTCTGCAGCATGTAGCGCTCGAAGCCGGGGAACTGACGGAAGTACCCCATCACCTCCTTGAAGCCACCAGCAATGGCCACACGATGCTCACGTCCGAACATCCTTGCCAGGGAACCGGACAGCAGCACGGTTTGCATCTTTTGTCGTTCTACGGCCAAGCCCATGGGGTTCTCCTGGCAATAAAAAACCCGCCAAGGCGGGCTTCAAGTAAAGGGTGGACCCAGCCGGATTCAGAGCTGGTCCTGGGCATAGATCCCGGCGCTGATCACCGAACTGCCAACGGTCAACTGACCGTACAGCAACCCCACCGGATTGCCCTGGGCACTGGTGTTGACCGCGCCATTGAAACTGTAGCTGGCGCGATTGTCGGGACGGTCCATGGCTCCCAGTCCCTTGAGCTGCGGAGACATCATCTGCATGACCCCACCCATGGCGAGGGCGATGCCCATCTGCGCGGCCACGGTCCAGCCCGTGGTGCCAGTGCCGCCGATCAGTGTTGTGCCACCAGCGGCAAACGTGCCCCCGGAGAAGTACGACGCGGCGACCACCAGGGCCACTCCAATAATGGTTTGCAGCCCACCTGAACGCTTGCTGCCGATCACCACCGGCGCAATGCGGATATCGCTGTTGCCACTGGGTGCGTTCAAACGGTCGTGACCGATGTTGTCGCGGCCAAGAAACAGCGAGTAGGTCAGTCCGCGGTCCTTGGACTCCATAAGGAAAGCCTCGAACCCCGGAATCAGAATGCACAAGGCTCTAACCGCTTCCGAAGCATTGCTGACCGCCAGCCTGTGCACCCGGCCAAAACGTGCGCCCAGGGTTCCGTAGAGACGGATGACGCGGATTTTTTGCTGATTCATCACATCACTCCCAGGAACAAGATCCCCGGTTGAATTCAAGGAAAGACGATGCACTTCAATCCATCGCCATGAGCTGGCGATGTCGCCAGATGCTGACCGTTACCTCGTCCCAGTAACCGCCATAGGTGTCCCGTTTACTGTCCCGTCCATAGAGGTGATGCAGGATCGAACCCGGCGCGGGAAAGTGCTCCGGTTCGCTCTTGAGCACGCCGTCGGCGAGGTAGATCGCCGCATGATTGGGCACCGGCGAGCGGATCTGCATCAGCACCACGTCGCCTTGGCGCAGGTCATTGACTCGCTCAAACCCGGCCTCGGGCAAATGCTCCAGATAGAGATTGCCGCCCTTGTCCCACCAACCGTCTTCACGCTGGTGGCTACCCAACTCGATACCCAGTTCACGACGGTAGTAGTCGAGGATGATGCTCAGGCAATCGTGGATACCGTGGGCAAAGGAACGGCCAATCAACGGCGCTTGATACCCCGTGGGCAGCAGACTCGCCCAGTCGCCCTTGCGCAAGGTGCCGTCATCGTCCTTGCGCACTTCCAGGATGTGCCAGGGCAATCCCGACGCCTCGCAGGCCACCCGATCAGCCTCGCTGGGAGCCGGTGGATAATCCGGGTGGCTGTGGATCACCGCCAGCACCTCGCCGCGTTCTTCCGCCGCCGCGTAATCCTCGGGGGCCAGGCGAAAATGTTCGCTGGGCGTGACAGCGGTGTTGCGACAGGGCACGTAGACCCGCTTGCGCCCCTCGCGGATCAGCAGCCCGCAACACTCCTTGGGGTACTCGGCCAGCGCGTGGCGCTCGATGGCGGCCAGATTTGCCTTGTTCATGCTCAGCTCCGTAGCAGCCCTGCCGCTGGAAATGAACCGAAGGGCAGCGGGTTGTTTTCACCGAAACGCAGCTTGCAGCTGCTCAACCGACCACCGCATTTATCCTTGGCCGCATCGGTGACGATCACATCATTGAGATCCGCCACCGGGCCACCGTTGTAGCCGCAATAAGGCCCGCGATAGCCTCCACAACTGAGCCACCAGCAGACGTTGGCAACGATCTGCCGTCGTGGCAGTTGCACACCGTTGAAGTCCAGGGCGCTGGCCAGTTCGAACTTCACCACCTCGTTGTCTTCCGAAGACTTGCGCTCGACGTACCAGATGTCTGGCGGCAACTCTTCTTCAGGATCGGCTTCAGGCTGGCCGTCCAGGTACTTGCCAAGGGTCCGGTGACGAATCAGCCGGGCCCCGACCAGGTCCTCGAAATACAGCACCAGGGCGGTGATGAAACCGCCGACGTTGCCGACCGACAGCGTCGGAGTCGGCTGCGCGCCCTTGCCGGTCATTTCAAAACCCTCGGCCTGAATCGGCCAGGGTGAGTACTCAAGCCCCTGCCAGAAGATCGACGACTGCTGGGGGTAACCGTGAAAGCGATAAAGCTCGGCGCCGAGGCTGGTGGCGTCGAGCTCAAAAAGCTCCACCCACGCGCCTGGCTCCAGGGTCTGGATATCGGCCGTGATCGGCATGGTGATTCCTCGGGCAAAAATAAACCCGCACAGGGCGGGCGGGGGTAACTCGCAGGGGGTTAGCGGTTAAAGCATCCAGTTAGGTTTCATTTGCAAAGGAACCAGGCAATCAACTGCAGAACTCGAGAGGTAAACACCGTATTGGCCCTGGTGTCCCCAGCCATAGATCATGCCTTCGCTGTCCATCGCATAGGTAACCGTGGCGCCAGCACCTGCGTGACTCGTGCCCAGGAACCCGATGGCATCGACGGTAACCGGCTTGCCACTATTGCCCAGTTTTGGCAGTACCACCAAAACAGGAGTAGCAATGGTTCCGACGACACCTCGTCCACCTTCACCGTAACCATTGACACCCATGTGATAGATGTTGCCAGCGGCAGTTCGGATGTACATCGGGAAACAGTAACCATAGTAGGGACGATCGTAATCATGAGTCATGATCTTGCCGACCTTTCGGTCCGAAGTCGTTCCATCAAACGTCGGGTGCTTGGTCGGCACCAAAAGGTTGGTTGCATTGCCAGTCCCCAGTTGTGAGGTAGCGTTATAGCCCCAGACCCAAAGTGCACCGTCTGAATCCACACCGTAGCAACTGCCAACACCACCGCCACAAACGCTCAGTTGAGAAAAAGCCTGTGAAATTTTGAAGGGAGTCGTCAGTGACGTGGTGTTGCCACTGCCCAGTTGCCCGTATGTGTTAAAGCCACATGTACGCAATGAGTCAGTGAACCACATCACAGTAAACCCACTGGCGTTCGCAGCACTGTCAGCCCAGCCACTTCCCCCCTTGATTTGCAGGAGTTTTGCGATCTCTTCAGGCCCCCCCCATGCGGTGGTCACATCGGTGAAAGAGACAACATTGGCTGGAGTTGCAATGCCTGCCTGCCCTTGTCCGTTATAACCAGCAAAGAACAAACGATTATCAGAGGTCTGTACCCACGTGCGCCCATAGTGACTGCCGAGGTTCCACACCGATTTGATCTCACCCCGAGTCGCCACATCCCATACTTTCGTCCAGCTATTTCTCAGCGTGGTATCACCACTGCCGAGCTGACCGTATCCGTTGTAGCCGGCGGCATACAAACCATCAGCCTTGCGAATCAAGGCCTTGCCTCCGTCGGCGCTATGACCGGAGTTTGTCTCATGAAAGTAGATATCGAGCACACCATTCGTGGAAAGCGTCGGCAATGGCGCCACCGCCACGCTACCTAGACCCAACTGACCATTGTTGTTATAGCCCCAAGCCCACAGTTCTCCGTTACCGAGAAGTGCATAGCCGTTATAGCCCACCGCTCCAGCCTTGATAACCGGGGAGGTGCTGGGAACATTCACTCGGCTGAAGTTGTTCAGGCCATAGAAAGTTGTCGATGCATTAGGTCCGCGACCGGCCTGAAAGTTACCGTACACAGAAGCAGCGCCACATGCGGACCACAACACGCCATTGACGATGGCGTAAACGCTATTGACCAAGCAATTGCTTATCCAAGAGGGCTTAAGCGGATTGATTACATCTTCCAGCTTAGTGACTCGCTGGGTGTTGTTGTCCACCTGAGTCGCCAAAGCGGGAACATTCACTTCACCTGGGGCAGAGGCAGCCGCTGCCGCCATTGTGATCCAGATTACGGTGGCGTTGGCCATACGCGTTTCCGAACCAACTCGCGGGGTACCGTTGGAGCCATCGGATACCGCACCTCCGGTATAAGTAGCCCACCCTGTCGCCGCAACTACGTTGCCAACCAGACTGCTCTGAACAGTGTCGCCTCCAAACACAGGGTTTAGGCCTGTAGAGTTGGCTCCACCGCCATTCACGGAAGTCCTGTGTTTCATGCTTTGAACTTGATCGGACTGGTGCATTCCGACCCTACCCATAGAGTTCAAACCATAACCTCGGTAAGTAACTCCGCCCACTCCAAGCTGGTCATACTTGCCGTTGTCATCCGGCATCCGGAACGTTGTAGAACCATCGCCGCTGGAATAGCAGCCACGAAATGCAATGTTGGACTTCCACTGATCATCCGATACTGCCACTGCCTGGACCTTAGCCCACAGCCCCGGCCATACAGCGCGCGACAGGAGTTGCCCGGAGCGTTCGACGAACCCGGCAGGAATAGTCTCTACCGGCAATGTCCAGGGAATGGTCGCCCCTACTGGCAAACCAGTGCCGCTGCTGACCTCTTTGAAGGTCCCATCGCTGCACAGGAAGCGATCCTTATCCGTTTCCAGCTGAGGCGGCGCAGGTACCAGGCCCTGAGTACCAGAGGCGGTGGCGGTCGCTCCGCCCATGGGGGCACGGTAGTAAGCCGCAGGCTGGCCTGCCAGCTTGTCCGAATCGAGAGCCTTCTCGCTTTTGCCGAGTTTGGCGTCAACCTGCCCCTGCAACTTGGCAACACTTTGCAGCAGCGTATCGCTGGCGACGACAGCAGCGTTGACCTGCGCTCCCAGGCCCGTCAGCGTCGTCGAACGCACACGCGCCGCTGTGAAGTACTGATTAGTCGCCCCTTCCGCCACCTGATCCGTTGACCCAGGGGAGGAAGGGATCAGCACGAAGGACAAGCCATTCCAACGATATTGCTTGCTGGGGTTGCTCAGGCTGTCACCATCATTGACCGCGATATAGATCTTCCCGCTCTCACCCGTCGCTGGAAAACCAGCCAGCGTCGCGAACTCCAGCACATCACGGGGCAACTGCGACTGCGGTACCGTTCCGTTGACCAATTGAGCCACCGTGGCTCCTAGAGCTGATGTCGGAATCGCCGCATCAGCCTTGGCCTTGGCGGCTACCGCCTGTGCCACACCCTGCTCGGCGGTGGCCTGTGCTGTTGCCGTCCGGATGTCCAGCTCAGCGAAGTTGTCATTGATTGTCTGCCCCCCCGAACGCAGGTTTTGCCCGGTGCCATCGTTGGGGGCACTGCCAAGGTGGATCGGATCGATAGTCATGGATGAAATGCCTGTTCAAAAGTTGCGCTGAGCGAGTAAATCCCTGCGCCCAACGGCGAGGGCTGGTAGGTCTTGCAGCGGTACAGCCCCTGCTCGCCCAACGGCGGCGTCCAATAGAAAGGCCTGGCTCCTTGGTGGGCGTCGATGAAGTTGATGATCGGCTTGATCTTCTTGTCGTCACCGACAAAGGTCAGCGGCCAGGACTGGGTCTTGTTGTTGATCCCGTCCTGGACAACCTGCTGATAGCCATCACCAAAGCGCGCCGACTTGAGGCGAAACTCGACGCTGCCCACGGGCTCGATCTTGGGTACCCAAGTGAATGTTTCGATAGTCATGTCTTTTCTCCGGGCGTGAGCCGTTGCGGCCGCTGGAAATCAGCGGCCGTTGATGACGGACCAGATCTGGCCGCCCGGTTTCAGGTCTCGGGCAATCTGTTCGGCCGCGCCCTGCTTCGCCGCGCTGGCGTAGGCATTGGCCAGGCTCTGGGAATTCGTGCCTGCCCCCGAGGCACCGGCCTGTCCGTCGGGTACGTTGATGGTCTGCTGGATGACCACCTGCTGGTTGCTGGTGGTGCCGGATTGTCCCCCGCCCAGCGCAACGACCCCCAACGAGCCGTCGGAACCACGACTCAGGGGCATGATTGCTTCTGGCCCAGCCTCGCCGAACAGGGCCATAGGTGCCAGGGTCGGACCGGTAGCGACACCATTGGTGAAGACACCACCGTTGGCATACTTGAAGCTGGAGTCCAGGCTCAACTGAGGATCGAAGGTGTAGCTTGCGGAACCGAGCGAACCGGTCGTTGGGGCAGGTGCAGCAGTAGAACCAAACCATCCCATGACCGCCGAACTGGCCATTCCAAACAACGAACTCAACGCCTTGGACGCCGCCGTCTTCGCCGCCAACATCGCCATGTCCTTGAGCACCGACTTGGCGAAATCGGAAAAGGAGAACTTGCCCGTGGTAGCGAACTGGAGGATCGCGGCATCCATCTGCTCAAACGCACTGGTGAACACCGCCTTCGACTGAGCAGCGACGTTACCGGCGTTATTCATGTAGTCATCCAAAGCCGACGAGGCACCATTTTTCCAGTCGCCGAGTGCTTCGCTCATCTGTACATAATTGCTTTGAATCTGCAGGGCCATGTCACTGTGCTTGGTCTTCAGCTCATCAAGCTTGGTGGCATACTCGTCGCTCTGTTCGACCCCACGGCCATAGGCATCTCCCGCCGGGAACTTGATCCCCGACTTGTCGGCATAGGTCGCTGGCGACTGAACCGCGCCTTGAGGAAATTGCTTATCCAGAGCCTTGCGCGCCAACGCATATTCTTCATCGTTCGCACTGAGTTGGGCGGCCAGTGCCTGTTGACGACTCCCCCTGCCCAACTGAGAAACAGCGAGAGCACCTGAATTACGCAGTTTCTCCAGCTCGTCGGAGTACGCCCCCAGCTTTTTTCCAGATACTTCCAGGGACTGCCCATACTCGGTTCCAGCACTTTTGTTCTGCTGGAGCAGTGCGTTCAGGGCGCTTTGGCTTTTAACAAAATCATCGGCCGCTCTGGCAGCCGGGTCATAGGCCTTGCGCAGGCCATCAAAGGCATCGGTGGTTGCGCCCAACGTGGAAGCAGACGAAGTTGCCAGCGCCTCGGCAATCTTCTTGCTGGCCTCCTCGACACGCCTCTGCATGCTGCGCATGCCTTGGTCGGTAATACGCTGGGCCTTGTCCAGGGCTCGCTCCAGGCTGCCAAGGTCCAGCTGCAAACTCCCTTGGGAAGCAGTTGCCATAGGTTTCTCCGGGTCATGAAAAAACCCGTCGAAACGGGTTTGGGGAAAGTGGCCTGAGATCAGCGCCACTCGTTCATTGCACGTTCGAGTGACAACCCCAAACGTTGTTCGTGAGGCATGAAGTCCAGCAACTCCGCCAGGCCTCCGCCCAGCCGGTGGGTCTGCAGCGCCACCAGGGCGCTGCCCGCCTCCAGCCGCCTACCGGTATGCAAGGAGCCATATCGGTCGATATAGCGCCCCCATGCCAGGGCTTCCTGGTAGGTCATGCGTTCCTTGGCTTCGGCAATGGTCCGGCCGCCGACTCCGTTCAGCACCAACTCGTGCCAGAACTCATCGGCGGCGGTCAGTTTTTTGCCGCGGCGCCACCGGTGCCATTGACCTCATTCACCGCATTGAGAATCAGGAACCCCAGGGACGGCTCCAGCCCGTAGGCATCGTCGTAGCTGAGGGCTTCCGAACCGTCAGCGCCCAACGCCACCGAAGCGGCGATGTAGCGGGCATTACGGCTCAGCTCGCTGTCACTCTCGGCAAACAGGCGCTCGATAACCCCGAAAGACTGCCGGCGAACATGCAGGGTCAAGGTGTCGGTCACTTCCTTACCGGTCTTGCTGTCAAGGTGAGTCCAGCTCACCTGTTTCTTCACGGGCAGGGCATCGACGATGCCGCCCTTGGCTTTCAGCTGTTTGAGGTTCATGGCGTGGCTCAGGCCTTCTTGATCCAGGTGGAACCGCCGGTGCGCTGAATGGTGACGGTGGTGGTCACTACAGCGTTCAGGGCGAAGTTGAACGGGAAGTCCGAGACGTAGCCGTCGAAGGCGAACCAGGTACGGGTGGTGGGCAGTTCGAAGTCGTCACCCTTGGTATTGAGGGTAGGGACTACACCCTTGCCATCGGACCAGCCCACGACCCATTTGACGCTGGTATCGCCATTGGCCTCGGACAGCTGGTGCAGACGGATATGACTGGCGTTGGCCGGGTCGGCGTTCAGCCCGAGGCTGGCCGTACCTGGAGTGCGCAGGCCCTTCTTGTAGCTGCGTTCTTCAGCGTTGAGGCTGGTGTCTTCGATCTGCTCGGCGGGTGCACCGCCCGGGTCGAAGGAAGTGGCGTGCTCGATTTCCAGCACGGTGTAGGGGCCGCTGCCGGAGACAGGCGGAACCAGGGCAAAGATTTGCGTACCTTGGGTAAGAATCGACATCAGGTGTTCTCCATCAAACAATAAAAAACCCGCGACGGCGGGCTGTGAGTGTTACTCGGGAAGGAAGCTCAAGACGCTGGACCCTCTGGTTCAGGGAGCCGGCGAGCCATCCAGATAAGGGGGAGCGTTGGGGTCGGGCTCGCGACTCTTGATCAAGTCCACTAGCGCCTGGTTGCTCTGCGCCAGCAGGCGGATCGCGCTGTTCAAGGCGGCCTGTCCATCGGTCTGGGCCTGGAGCGCAGCGATCAGTCGATTGATCGCCGCAAGGTCTTCGTCATTCATGGGGCAGTACTCTCTATCCGTCGAACGTTACCCGGGGCAGTCCCGGAATTCTGCTACTGGCCTGGCTCACTCCCGCCCCGCCGGCAACAGTTCACCACCGGCCTTGAGCCCGGCCTGCAGCGCCGTCCAGAACTCGGCATTTTCATAGCCCATGGCCCAGACGCTGGTGCCGCCCAGGCCCAGCTTGGCGACCAGTGCGGTCTTGCTCTGGATGCTCGCGGCGTCGTCGTACCAGAGCACCGGTTGCGCGCGCTCCGGGGTCCACTCCACGCCGTCGGCAAAGGTCCGGACCGGGCCCCAGGTGGCGTAGGGAGTGGCCGAGGCTGCGTCCCGGTGGATGACGGCGCGGTGTTCGGTAATGACTTCCTGATAGGCCGACCAGTGCACCCGGTTGCCAATGCTGTAGTCCTGACCGTAGGCCGGCAGCCCGGCCAGGACTTTGCTCGGTGCGACTCGCGACACGGCATAGCCGAGCAGCGCCTGCTGCCAGTCGGCACCGGAGCCCGGGCCGGGCCAGACTTCGTTGTGGAAGCCGCCGCTGCTCCAGCCGGGGCCGACCTGGTCGTAGGTCATGACCTGGAAGTAATCCACCGCCGCGCCCAGGGCCTTGTAGTCGTAGCCTTGCAGGTACTCGGGCTCGCGGTCGCTGGACTTGGGCGGGACGCTGATGATCAGTTTCTTGCCGCTGGCATGCAGGGCATTGCCCAGGGCTTTGACATAGGCGGAAAAGGCCTTGGCATTCCTCGGCTCGACCTGTTCGAAGTCCAGGTTGATCCCGGCAAAGCCGCCCTCCTTGGCCAGCGTCACCAGTTGCTTGATGCTGCCGGCACTCAAGGTCTTGTCGTTGACAATCGAGTGGGAAATCGCCGGATCGAAATCAGCAATGCCCTGGTTGTAATCGGAGACGGTGGGGTACAGCGGCAGCGACTTGGACTGGGCGAAGCGAATGATGTTTGCGCTGGTCGGGTTCATCCCTTCCTGGTGCAACTGACCGGTGACGGTCAGCCCGTAGACGCTGCCCAGACCGACAGCAGAAAGGTTACGGTGGAACGCCTGCAGGTTGCTGTAGGACGCTTCGACCTGGCCGTCGGTGTAGGCCAGGACAAAGGGGCCGGCATGGGCTACGGCGGCCAGCAGCAAGCTGCAGCCGGCGATCAATGTCTGCAATAGAAAGCGGACGCCTCGCTTCGAGGCCGGGCTGCTGATGCCTGGGTTCATGAATACTCCTGCGGATTTTCCGCCTGCTTGAAAAATGAAAGAGGGCTGGATCGGAACGATCCACATGCATGGGCCACGGGACAGTTCGCGGGGCTGTCGCCGCGTCAAAGCTGCACCACCCTGAGTGGCTTTTTGGCTGGCGTCTTCTTGGCCTTGGCTTTGGCCTTGCCGTGTTTGCCGCCGTTGCATTCGACCGTGGTGCTCCAGCCCGACGGGTTGAACAGCTGCTCCACCGAGTCCACCAGGTATTCGCCGTCCAGTCCGGCCTTGAAGCCCTGGGCATTGATCAGGCGCTCGGCAAACAGATCGGTGCGCCCGGGCATCTCCAGGCGCAGGCTGGCGCTGCTGCGGTTGAAGGCGGCCAGACGGGCCTTGGCCGCTTGCTCGGCGGCGGATTTGTTGGGGTACAGGTGCCGATCGGTGTGCACCGCCGGCACGCTGGCCGGTGAGTCGCTGTTGCCCAGGTCGATGACCTTGAGCGTGCCGCTCTTCGGGTCCTGGTGCCTGGTCTGCACCGCCTTGTGGGTGCTGCTGTCACTCAAGCGGAACTGATAGCGGCTGACGTCGCGGCGGCTGAGGCTGACCACCCCCAGGGCCTTGCCGCTGGCACTCAATCCGGACTGCCGGGGCAGCACCAGCAACCTGCCTTCGGCCACCTTGGCGGTGCAGTCGTACTGCCTGGCCAGACGGGTGATGAAGTTGAAGTCGGACTCGTTGAGCTGGTCGATCCGCGGCACCTTGGTCGCCACCGGACAGACCGGCTGCCAGCCGTTGCGGGCTGCCAGATCGCGGACTATCTGCGCCAGCGCGACGTTCTCCCAGCTGCCGCTACGGGTGGTCTTGCCAGTGCCGCGCATGTCGCTGGCCTTGCCGCGAATCTCGATGGAGTCCGGCGGCCCGTTGACCACCACTTCATCCACCGTGTAGCGCCCCAGGCGGGTCAATGCCTGCCCGGCATAGCCGAGGAACACTTCGATGGCCGCGCCACGACCGGGCAAGGCGACCGCGCCGTCACGGTCGTCGATGCGCAGTTCGAACTCGTCCGCCTCCATTCCCGGCTTGTCCAGGGTGCGCAGGGTCAGCAACCGGTCATTGATCTGCGCGGTGATGTCGCGACCATCGGCGAGGATGCGAAAGACCGGGGTCATGGCCTGTGCTCCAGAAAATGAAGACCCCGCACGCAGCGGGGTCTGTTGAGTGGATGCAGGGTCAGTCCCATAGCTGCACCATCGCCTCTGTGCGGATCGGCAACTCCGGTAACAGGATCAGTACCCCGGCACGCAAGGGTTGCGGTTCGTCGGCCAGGCCCTGGTTGGCGTCCAGCACCGCCTCGACACTGCCATTGAGGTGCCCGTAGTAGCGCTGACACAAAGTGTCGAGCAGATCGCCGTCAGAGGTTCTGCAGGTCGTTGCCATAGCTCACAAACTCCAGTGAAAACCCTTGTTTGCGGGGAATGCCGCCCGCCAGCAGGTGGCTCTGTTCCTCGTCGATGCTGGTGAGGCACCAGGTGCCCAGCACTTCGCCGTAGCCCGTGGTCAGGCTCAGGGGCTGCAAGCGCCGGCCAATGCTGCGCAACGCCTGCAACTGCCCCAGCCCGCCCTTGAAGCCGGGAAAGATCGCCCCCTTGAGGGAGATCTTGTCGTCGCCCTGCCCCACTGCCTGCTGCGCAATGCTCCGGCTCAAGCGTTCCTGAGCCGCCCAGCGAAAGCCGGTTTGTCGGCGCAATTCATCGAAGGCTGCGGTGTCGAGGTTGAAGTAGAACGGCTCGGCCGCGGCCCCCAGGGGCTGCAGGATCAGCAGGTGCGGGAAGGGCTTCACGGCCTCCGCCGCCGGGGTGTCCTGGGGCGCCAGCGCGCCGGAAGGAAAGATATTGCCCAGGGCCGGGCTGATCTGCCCGCCGATGCGGTTGATTGCCGCGCCGGCCTTGGCCACCTGCTCCTGCAAGGCGCCAAGACGCTGCTGCATCTGCCCCGCCACGGTCACGGCCTGGCTGTACTTGGCCGCGACTTCACCCACCGCCGACTGCGCCGCACCGATGCTGCGCATGGTGCGTTGCAGCTTGGCGCCCAGCACCGGGCCGACCCAGGGCAGGTTTTCCAGCTCCGAGGCGGCGCCGGTGATGTCGCTGATGGCGCCGTTCATGGGCCCGAGCATTTCATCGGCGCTGCGCCGCCCCGCCTCCGCTGCCGCCACCAGGGACGTGAGCCCCGATTGCAGCTGTTCCATATAGGCCATGCCACCTCCTTAAACGTGTGCCGCGTCGAACAACTGACGACTCGCCGCCTGCCGGCTGTATTCGTCGAACTGAAAGCGCAGATAGGGTTCCAGCTCCCGAGCCAGTTGCGCCGGATCTCTGACATCGCCCTGCACCGAGATCGACAGGTAGGGCGCGAAGCTGAACTGCTGTTCGATCGCCGGCGCCGCCGATGTCAGCGGCTCCGGGGGATTGCTCAGCGAAAGGCTCGACGCCGACGGTGCTGGGCTGGCCAGTGAACGCGCGGCCTGGCCCATCAGCGGGGAGGGCTGGCCCGGCTGGAAAGACTTGGCGATATCGCCCATGACCGGCGGGATGTTCTGCCCGGCGTTGCGCATCATCAGCGGACCGGCGGCGGGCATTTGCTTGAGCGAGTCGTCGGAGCCGAAGAGTTTTTTACCCAAGGCCCCACCGGCGGCAGAACCGCCCCAGGCGCCCAGGGCACCGCCCACCAGCCCACCAATAACAGTACCGATGACCGGCACCACGGAACCAATGGCGGCCCCTGCTGCTGCTCCGGCAGCGGCGCCTGCAAGATTGCCTGCCGCCTCGCCATAGCCTTCGGCTTTTTCATCTTGGGTCTTGGCATTCAGAAAGGTGTCCGCAACCTGGAAACCGGCACCGAGCACCGAGAGGATCGCGCCGCCCTTGAGCAAAGGTGCGAACCCTTTGGCCACAGAGCCAGCGCCTTTCAGTGCGGTACCGGCCACACCAGACCTGACCGCCCCTCTGGGCAGTTTTTCCAAACCACTGGGCGTCAAAGGGCTCTTGAACCCTTTACTGCCCGCCCCCTTCGAACTCGGGGCGCGCCTGGGCTCCTTTCGCCCGCCACGGCCCTTGCGACGTTTTTTGTCCAAGCCGCGGTCGATCATGGGCTCGCAACAGTCAATGCCTAGCGCATTGCGACCGGGCGCTCGCCTTCTCGCCTTCGGCTTGCCTGCAAGCTCACAGCAGTCGATGCCTCCCGCACTGCGGCCAGGCGCTCGCTTCGCCGCCTTGGGGTCAACCTTCAACCCACCCCGCAAGACATTGATCAGGCCCTCGCCCATGGTGTAGACGGCCATGAGCTTTTTCACCGCGACATAAGCAGCACCCAGGGCAACCACACCCTGCACCAACGATGGGTTCCGCTCTGCCAGTTCGGTCAGCTTGCCGACCACCAGCGTGATGTTTTTGGCCACCAGATCCGTTGCCGGTTGCAGGGCCTCTCCCACCGCACGCACGCCATCGTCGACCGCCTGCTCGCTCTCCTTCCACAATTGCGCGGAGGCTTGTCGACGCTCGGCCAGGTTCTTGTCGAGAACAGCCGAGGCGCTCAACGAATCCTTCTTCACTTGCTCATACTGCTGCCGGCCCTGGGTCTGGGCCAGCAAGGCCGCCTTGATCTGCATATCGGTGAACAGATCGCCGGTACGCAGGGACTCTTCCAGGGCCTCAAGCATGGCCTTGGCCTTGACCGGGTCGGTTTCCTTGCTGATCTGCGCCTGGGCCTCGGCCATCTTCGCCGCCTTGGCCGGGTCGATGGCCCTGACGTAACGCATGGCCAGGGCAAAGCTCGCCTCCAGGCTCGACATGCCCTTCTGGATACCGGTGTTCAGCGAGGCCTGATAATCAATGCCGGCGTCTTCATAAGCCTTGACCGCGTCGCTGGAGCCGATTTTTTCGATCCAGTTCTGCAGTTGACCTGCGGCCTCGTCAGGACTTGCGGCGGTGTTCATCTGCACCTGCAGCATCGATCCCAACTGACTCACCGCCTGCATGCCGGTGAGCCCTTCCGCGCTGGCGCTCTTGAGCAGTGCCGGGAGCAAGCGCGCCATGTCGGCGGCTTCGAAATTGCCCGCCTGCCCCTGCAGAGCGATGGCCTCAAGAGCCCTTTCCATGACCTTGGGATCGTTGATCCCGGCTTTGAGCTCCAGGGCTCGCATCAGCTTCGCCGTGTCGTCGACACTCGCGCCCTGCCCCACCGCAAACTTGGCGGCCAGCCCGGCGTAGCCTTGCGCCTTGTCCAGCGACATGCCGCTGGCCATCATCTGGCTCACCAGCGCCGCCACATCGTTGCGGGCCATGCCCGTGTCACGGGAGGTCTGAATCACCGTGCGGCTCAGTTGGGCTTCCTGGGGCTGGTTGGCCACACCGGACTTGATCGCCATGTCGCGGATCAGCGCTTGATAATCGGCGCTGATCTTGACCGGGGCGCGCAGTTTATCGACGCCGAACTTTGCCCAGTCATAAGCCGCCTTGAAGTCGGCCTTGCCCTGGGCGACCTGCTGCAGTCCTCGGGCCTGAAGCGCCGAGCCCCGCGCCACATTGCCCAGCGCCTGGTACTCCTGGCGCAGTTTATGTACCTGAATCCCCTGCCGGCGCAGCCCATCCCGGCTCCCTTCCAACCGACGCAACAGGCCGGCCGCGGAAGCGGCGCCGGTGTCATGGGCCTTCTTCCATTCATCCTGCAGGCGCAGGGTTTGGCCGATGGTCTTTTCCAGCACCCGAGCCTTGCTGCCCTGCTGCTCCAGCTGCTTGATCCGGCCTTCCATCGTCTTGAAGGCCGCGTCCCAGGTCGAACTGAGGGCAGTACCTATCACCACCACTTCCGATACCAGCTTGTTCGCCATCTGCGTCTCCTGCTCCTTGGGTGATGGGCTCAATCCGTGAGCCACCAGACCATGTCGGAAAACCTCATGGTCATGATTTCCTCGGCGGAAAAATGCAGCTCGCGAGCGAGCCGTTTCGCCGCCACCTTCATCACCGCCGGATCAAAGCTCGTCTTCTTGCACCAGGCGAAAATAGCCGGCCTGCAGGCGCTGATAATCCTTGAGCGCCATGCTCTCCAGGTCCTTGGTGCTGATTTGCGCGAGGCTGGCAAACAGCATCAGCTCGCGCTGTTCATCGTCACCCACGCCGGCGGCACTGGCGGCGCGCACATCCCGCACCGTCGGCGCGCGCAGGGTGAGCCGGTCGCAGACCACGCCGTTCATCTCCACCGGCTTGCTCAACGCCACCATCACGCTGTCGCTGCTCAGGGTCATCCAGGCCGGGGTCTTGTCGCTTGCTTGAGACATGGTTTTTTCCTTACAGGCCCAGGGCCGAACGTTGCGCGGCGAGCTGGTCGACGCCGTTGATCACGCGCTTCATGCCCAGGGCATCGATCTCGTAGATCAGGCGACCGTCGACTTCCAGCTTGTAGTAGTTCAGCGCCACGTTGTGCTTGATTTCGGCCTTGTCGCCGGACTTCCAGTCGCCCATGTCGACCTCTTTGAGCAGGCCACGCAGGGTCACGATCACCGGGGTGACCTTGCCCTTGAGGCCCTTGAAGGCGCCACGGAACACGCCGTTGAAGCCGCTGCCATCGGCCAGGCCGAACATCTTCAGCGACTCGCGGCGCACGCCGGTGGTGGTGAAGCCGGCCTCTTGCTTCTCCATGCCCATGTCCAGTTCCACCGGCACATCCATGCCGCCGACACGGTGTTCCTCGGTCTTGAGGGTCAACTTGGGCAGGGTCAGGCTCGGCACGTCGCCTTGAAAGCTGATGCCATCGACGAACAGGTTCATGTTCGCCAGGGTTTCGGGAATCATTGCCATTGCTGCGGCTCCTTAAGCGGCTTGGTCGAGGACTTCGGTCAACCACTGGTTGGTGACCTCGACCCGGAAGTGAGGGTTTTCGGCGGGCGGTACGTCGGTGAAGCGGATGTTCCAGTACACCTTGCCCTGCTCCAGCTGGCTGGCGGTGTTGAGCTCGGTGTCGGCGTAGACCTCGAAATTGATGATCGCGCCCTGGTTCTTCAGATCACGCATGAAGGCCTGCAGGCCCTCGGTGACGTCCTTGACGTAGGTCGCGGTGATCGAGCGGTCCACGGCCCATTTGTGGCCGAAGAGGATGGCGTCCATGACGATGTCCATGGTCCGCACCCGGGTGACGAAGGCCCACTTCGGATCGCTGGACAGCGTGCGGTTGCCCCACAGGCGGAAGCCCGCATCACGAATGATGGTGGTGATGTTGGCGTTGTTCAGCAGGTTGGCGCGGCAGGTTTCATCGCCGTCGAGGAATTCGATCGGCCGCGTGGTGCCGGTGATGCCGACGAACTCCTTGTTCGACGGCGAGGCCCAGAAGCCGTACTCGTTGTCGGTCCAGGCGAACAGCCCGGCGACCCAGGCCGAAGCCGGCGCATCGACGGTGGCATTGGCGCCGTTGTCCCAGCGCTGAACGCCCGGGTCGACCATATAGGCGCGCTTGGCGCCAAAATTCTTGGCATAGGCCATCGCCGCTTCGTCGGTGGTATTGGGACCATCGAGAATGGCCAGGCCACGCAGCTTGTCGGCCAGGGCCACCAGGGCCGTGCCGATGGCCAGGGTCGAACTGTGCTTGGGGGTTACCAGCAACCGCGGCTGGGCGTTGAAACGGCTCTTGCCGTCGAGCAAGGCTTGCAGGCCGGTACGCTTACCGTCGGCCAGCACCCCGCCGATGATCGCCGACGTCTGCTCGGCCGCATCGGTCATCTTGGCCACGCCACAAGCGACGATCACCGCCTTGGCCCGCTGGTAGATGGCCTGGCAGGCCTTGGTGATAGCCGCATCCGGGCCCCAGGCGGCAATGGCCTCGCGCTCGTTGGTGATCAGCAGCAGATCGTTGGCCTTGGCAGTGGCGGTCGGGCCTTCGGTGAAGGTGTCCACCAGGCCGATGATCGAAGACGACGGCAGCGAAATGGTGCGCGTGCCGGTGTCGACGTTAGTAACGGTAACGCCGTGGAAAAAACCACTCATGGATAAACTCCAGACATGAAAAAGCCCCGGGTGAAGGGGGCTCGTTGGGATGAATGATTGGTGGGAAGCAGGAAAGAAAACGCCCCGGCGATGCGGGGCGTTTATTGGGTTTGTTCGGCGATCCAGGATGGGGCTACTGGGCGGTGCTCGGCTTGTGGGAAGTCCGGGGATTGGGGCCAGTCGCGTAGGGATTGCATGTATACAAGCAGCTCCTTGAACTGCTCACCGGTCAGCGTCGTCGGGGATTCAATTTCCAGTTGGTCCCGATGACGCTCACGCAGCCACATCACTGACACCAACTCACTATCACGCCACTCCCGCTCCTGTGCTGCTGGATCCGGAATCACCTCGGGGGCATCGACAAGATATGGCAGCCCCTGCTCATCGTGAGCACGGATCTTACCAAGCGCAGGGTTACCAATAACCGACAAGTAAAGTTCTTCAGATATTTCAACTGCATCCGATGGCATTAAATCATGCATGCCTGATATGTATGTGGAGCCAGTAGACTTGCTGTAATGGCGCATACCAAAAACTCCCTAGGATCCAAGTGCAAACCAAAAAATGTCAAAGTTTGTAGGTGAATTAGTAGAGGTGCCATTGCCCGCACGCCTATTAAATGTTGACTGCGTTTTTGAAGTATCTCCTGCGCTTTGCGAGACATCCCAACCATTAGGTGAGACGACAAGCGGCACCGCAATTTCGAAGAACTTAGAAGCTGTGAACGCAACGGGGAACGACACTGTAATTGGGCCAGCTGCTGCATTTGTTCCTCTGCCCCACTGTACAATCAGGCCACCCAGCCACGATGGAAAAGCAATGTAGCCGTTGCTAGCAAGACCGATCGAGAAACCCCAACGAAGTTTCTTAGGCGTGACGATCACCGAATCATCAGCACCAGCATTTACCTGTGCCTGACTCGCAACTTTTGCTGTGCCCTGGTTGCTCTCTGTTGTTAGGCCAGTCAACTGGACCAATGCAGCGACATCGATGTTTCCCTGATTGATTGGCGCGTTCCAGGCTTTGATGCACCACATAACCGCGAGGTTTCGCGGGCGGGTTTCTATGCCACCAGCTGTATTGGTTTGGACCGACGGCGCTGTTATTGAGCCAGACCCTGCATCTCCATAGGGCCATAATGTCGGGTCGCTGCCCGCATACGAAGTGTTGTTTGTTGTGTGAAAGTGAGATTTAAACTCATCAGCCTGCCAGCTACCGATTCCGCGGCCCGCATCTACCCCGCGCCCATGATCCCACCCTCGCAAGAACTCCCCACGGGACTCAGGCAACCGGAAGTTACCAGCCCCTTCATCGCCCTTGTTAAAGGTGGTGCCCAGATACGCCGCGAGATCGGGATAAGCGGCAATACTTTGCACGCTACCGTTGAGTTCAAGGTAGCCCGCTGGAACCTCAGCCTTGGGAAATGGAATGATGGCGCCAACAGGGTGCGCAGACTTGAGTGCTGCCAGCTCCTTTACCAGCGCTGCTACGTCGATATTTCCCTGATTGACGGGTGCGTTCCACGCCTTGATGCACCACATGACAGCAATGTTATGCGGGCGAGTTTCGTACGCAATTCTAGGAGTTCCATGAACTGTATCCGTGACAGGATTTCCAGTTGATGCAGCTGGAATCATCGATGGACCCGGCGATGGCGCAGAACTGCCACCACTTGGGACGCTTTCCATAATCGAAGTCCCAGACAGCGGGGAATGTCGATGTCCCTGCATAGCATCGGTTTGCGTGGTACCGCAGCCCCGATCAGGATCTATACCTCGCCCATGATCCCACCCACGCAAGAACTCCCCCCGAGACTCGGGCAAGCGGAAGTTTCCCGCCCCCTCGTCCCCCTTGTTGAAGGTGGTCCCCAGATACGCCGCCAGGTCTGGATAAGCCGCAATGCTCTGCACACTGCCATCGATCTCCAGAAACCCCGGCGGCACGCTGGCCCTGGGAAACGCCACCATCGAGCCCACCGGCAACGATGACGACTGCGCCACGATCGACTCAATCTCGGCCTTGGTGTAGGTGTCGGTAATGCCATGTCCGGCCAGGGTGCTCGGGTTGGTGCCGGCGATCACCCGGCCGTACTTGTCGACCGTAACGTTGGCATAGGAGCCCCCGCTGATACCGGTTCGCCCAATGGCCATCTCGAAGGCCAGCGGCGTGGTGCCGAGGACAATCGGCCCGTCGGTGACCAGTTGCCAGACGCTGTCGCCGTTGACCGTACCCTTCTCGATGCTGACGAACAGCCCGGGGGTGACCTCCAGGCTGGTGTCCGCATCCTGGGCACGGGTCCAGACGCCCGTCGATGACACCACATACAACCCGTTGTCCTTGGCCTGGGCCTGGTTTTTCACCAGTACCCGGGCATCGGCCGGCAGCAGCACGCCGTCAATGGTCTGAATCCCGCTCAAGGCGATGTTGGCGGTGGTGGCCACCAGCGCCGAGTGCTTGAAGTCCAGCTTGGCCAGGGCCTCGATCACCGCATTGTCGACATACTCGCGGGTCGCCAGGACCACCGCCGGATCGATTTTCAGCACGATCTGCGCGGTATTGGCGACGATGAAGTTCATGCGGATGACTTGGGTCTTGCCGGTGCCCTGGGCCAGCAGGGGCTTGAAGCTCGGGGCGCAGTTGGCCACCGCCACCAGGTCGCCGTCGGCATCGAACAGGCCGATCTCGCGGATCCAGCGGCCGCCGACATCAGGCGGGATTACCTGTTCGGTGATGATGATGTTGGGGTTGGCCGGGTCGGTGCGCACCTGGTTGACCGCGGCGCGGCGCCATTCGTTGATCAGCTTGGTCTGGGTCCGGTTCGGAATGGGGTCGGTGCCGTTGGCATCGCCGACCGCCATTTCCTTGAAGGTCCAGGGCGTGCCCAGGGCCGTGGCGTTGGCCTGTTTCGCCTCGCCCACGGCCGTGAGCATGGCGAAGAACTGACTGTTGGAATCAATCATGAGTACACATCCAGGGTGTCTGTTTCATCAATACACATGACCTGGCCATAACGACCGGTCACTTCAATGTCGCGGGGGGTCGGGGGGTACACGTCGAGTACTTCGCCTTGATCCACGTAGGCGCCGTAACCGATGACGCCGGAGGTTTCCAGGCTGATGGCCAGGCTGGTCATGTGCCGGCTGACCGGTCTGGCGTCATCGATCAGCCGGGTCAGCTCCTGGTACATCTCCTCGGTGATGCCGGTATCCAGCACCCCGACTTTCAAGGCAAAGGTGGCCGGCTCGCCTTCAGGGACCGTCTGCCACCATTCGACCACTTCGATCAGGTAGCCCAGCGGTTCCACCACTCGCCGCAGTGCACCGAGGGTGCCTTTGCGGGCGTGGATGAAGTAGGAGGCGCGAATGGCGTTGCGCTTGACCGTCTCGCTCCAGCCCGGGTCCCAGCGATCCACCGACCAGGCCCAGGCCAGTTGCGGCAGCAGATGCACCGGGCAGGTCGCCGGGTCGTACAGGGTGCGCAGCATGATGGCGCTGTTAGTGCTACCGGCCGCCTCCAGGGCGCGCTCCAGCGGGGTGCGGTTGATCGGCAGTAGGCTGCTCATTTCAGCTCCCCAACTTGACGCTGTAGCCGGTGCAGTACGCCGCCTGGGCCTTGCTCGGGGTGATGTCCTGCCAACCGCCAAGATCGACCCGAGCCACGCCAGCCACATGCAGCTGGGCGTCGATGGCCGAACGCGCCACCTCGATGCCCAGGCGCCGCCGCGGATTGATCCAGGCCGCCAGCCTGCGCTCGGCCTCGGCCAGGGCCGCATCACTTTCCGGCCCTGGCCCCTTCATGTGCAGCACGGCGTCGATGCGATAGGGCAACACTTGCGCACTCTGCACCGTGACCCGATCCCCCAGGGGCCGCACGTCCTCATCGTTGAGGGCCGCAGCGACTGTCGCCAGCAGCTCGGGAGCGGCCGTGCCGTTGCCTTCCAGGCTCAGCACCGTGACCGTCACCCGGGCCGGTGCCGGGCTCTCGGCCTCGGCATCGGCCACCAGGGCCGAAGCATTGCGGGCATGCAGGATGTAGCTGTTACGCGGTCCGGCGGTGGTCAGCCCTTCATAGGCCAACTGGATGCGTTCGCGCAGGGCGTCGTCCGACTCCCTGACCTCCTCCAGCGCCGGCACCGCCAACGAATTGCCAGCCTGGATCACCAGGCGCTGCAGTTTGACGTTGGCCGCCAGGTGATCCAGGTCCGTGCCCTGGGCATGGGCCAGCAGCAACGCCTTGGCGGCATCGTTGACCCGGGCCCGCAGCAGCATGTCAGCGTAAGCCGAGACTTCCAGCAGTTTGCTCACCGGGTCGCTTTCCAGGTTGGCCGTCCAGTTGTCGCCCATGTGCCGGCGAAAGGTGGCCAGCTTGCCCTGGTACAAGGCCTCGAAATCCAGGGCTTCAAGCACCTGGGGTGCCGGCAGCGCCGACAGGTCCAACGTACTCATGCCGTTACCTCCAAAACCGCGCGATTGCCCAGGTACTGGCCGGTCAGTTGAAAGCTGATCTGGCCGCCAACGACCGCGACCACACTGACCCGTTCCAGCTTCAACCGTGGCTCCCAGCGCAACAGCGCTCGGGCCACTTCGGCCTGCACCGCGCTTTTCCAGCCGCCAGTCACTGGCAGGTCGACATAACGACGCAGGTTGCTGCCGTATTCGGGGCGCATCCGTCGGCTGCCCAGGGGCGTGGTCAGGATGTCCTCGATGGACTGCCGCACATGCTCGATGCCGGACAGCGACAGGCCGGTACGGCGATCCATTCCGATCATGGCCTTACTCCTGTGCTTGCAGATCCGGGTGGCTGGCGAGGTAGTCCAGGGCAACGCGGTCGCCGGCCTTGACCGACACCTGTCCCTGGAGCACCGGCAATTGGCGGCCATCCGGCAGGATCAGATGGCGCGAGGTGTAGAGGCTGTCGCGAAACACCACAGCACCGGTGCCGGCCGGACGACCGGGGGTTTTCTTGGGGGTGGCCATTGGATTCTCCGGGTAGAAAAAAACCGCTCTGGGCGGGTTGCTTGGGTGATAGGTGGGTCGTAAGGACGATGGGGCCAAGGATCACTGCGGCGGGGCCGTTGCCCCGGGGCCCGGCATCACCCCCAAGTGGGTATGGGTCGAACCGACGTTGACCCCGTTGTGCTTCAGGCTCCCACCGTTGATCTGCACATCGCCATGCAAAGTGATAGCTCCGCTCAAGGTGATGCTGTCGGCCTTGGCGGTAATGCTGCTGTCGGTAACCTGCGCCGAGCTGGCGCCGACCTCAATGCTCACCGTGCCGCTGGGCAGGCTGATGCTGTAGCGCTTGGCCTGCCAGTCATAGACCAGAGAGCCGCCATCTTCGAAACGCCAGACCTCGACGTGGTCGCGGTTGTCTGGCTGGGGACCGGCATTGCCATACAGGCCGGGCACGAAGGTGCCCTGGGCCGGCTCGCCGCTGGGGCTGATCAGCACGCCCTGCTCCCCCAGGCTCGGTGCCCGCCAGTGCCGGGCCTTGCCGGCGGCCTGGCTGTGCCAGCGCAGCCAGGCGCTGGTCCAGCCGGCGCCATCGGACACCCGGACCAGCCCGGCGGCCAGATCCACGCCGACCACGCTGCAAGGCAGGATCAGGCCGGCAATCATGCGGTCGTGGCTTGCAGACACGTAACTCACGCCATGTGCTCCGGCGACTGGTAGCGGTCCTCATGACCGGGTCCGGTATCGGGGCTCAAGCCCAACAACAGCGTGCCCGGCGGTTGATCCGGCCAGGGCCATTGTTCCTGGCCCAGGTAGACAAGTTGCTGCCACTGCACGATCCACTCGGCGCGATAAGCCGGATCCGCCGCCGTCCCGGCAGGCTTGGCCCATACCGCCGTGGCCCCCTCGACAAAGTCCAGGTTCCACTGCTGGCAACGCAACAGCTCAAGCAACTGCGCCGCCAGCACGGCCGCCTGCAAAGGCGCCTGCGCCAGTTCGGGATCAACCCGGACCCGCGCCTCGAAGGTGGCCCGCATGCAACTGCGGCCATCGCCGGGGTCGGCGGCCTGATCCAGGCCGGTAATCGCGTAGTGGAGCGCCGGTTCAGTGATGCCTTCGAGCATCTTGGGGAATGCCTCAACCGTCTGCAGTTGCGGCATCGCCAGCTTGATCGTGGACGTGATGGCGTCTTTTAGCCGGGTCAGTTCATTCATTGTGTAGTTCCTGAATCAGGTCGAGGCGCCCCAGCCGCTGGGGCCGATGGTGCGTGTTGAAGGCCGGAGGTGACGCGGGGTCAACGCTGATCCGGGTTCGAATCCCGCGGGGGCGGTTCGCAAACCCCGATGCGCTTGGCCGCCCAGCGCTCGTAGAGGCCGATGGCGACGTCGGCGCCGGCCATGGCGGTCAGGCAACCGAAGGCGCAGGCGGTCCAGATCGAGACGCCGGCGGCATACAGCAGCATGATTGCCGAGACCCCGCAGACCACGCAGGCTCCAGAGCGCAGCGCCAGGCGCCGCAACAGCGACCAGCCACGGGCGCCCTCTTTGTCGGCGCGCCACATTTCGCCGGAAACGCCACCGACCAGCGCCAGGACGATGACCAGCCAGATCGGCATGTCCAGCAACGCTTGCTGCTCGTTTGTCATTCACGTCTCCCGTGCGGATTGAGGCCAGCGAGATGGCCAGTTGATAGAAAGCTGAAAAGGGTGATTCAAGGGGTCCCTGTCTGTTGGCGGCCCACGTTAGGCAGGCATTCCAAAAAGCCCGGTCGCCCGGGCCTTTCAGTAATGCAAACCTTGGTCTTTCGGCACTACTGGTGCGGTACGGACCCATTCAAATTGTTCCTCCGACCGCGACCCTGTCCGCCGGATAACTGCTTCTGGTGCTTTACGCTGCACACCCGGGTCAGTTGCCAACCCTCTGAACCGTCGAGGCCGGTTCATCGCTGCCTTTGCTTTGCCACTAAAGAGCGTCGTTGCAGCCGTTGTTGAACGGCTTGAGATGGATAATATGCATTCATGCATATGCAGTCAATGCGTAAATGCATTTATTTATGCAGCGGAATTGCACGAGTGCATGGACCCCGCATAAATGCAGGGTGGGAGGATTTTTCGAGGGCGAAAAAAAGCCCGCTCAGTGGCGGGCTTTGTCTGACGGTGATGGCTTAGCGGGCGTACATGCCCCACCAGAAGACGTGACCGAGGATGCTGATCTGCTCCTCCTGGATTTCCTGGAAGCTGTAGTCCTCGTCCGGGTGCTCGTCGCGGTTGAAACTGCGCAAGCGGATCCCGGTGGGCAGGCGATACAGCTGCTTCACCCGCAACTGGCCATTGTGGTTGATCGCGTAGAGGTCGCCATCGATGATGTCGCCAATCGCACATTTGCCAGCATTGACCCCGACCGTGGCCCCATCGCGCAGTACCGGCAACATGCTGTTGCCGCGCACCGTGACGCACTTGGCCTGATCGAACTGCACGCCGTTGTGCCGCAGGCTGCGCTTGCCGAAGCGCAGGCTGGCGCGCTCGCTTTCCTCGATGACGAATCTTCCTGATCCAGCAGCCAATTCAACCTCACGCAGAAAGGGAACCGACACCTCGTCGTCATCGACAGGGGTATCGTCGTCCCACAGGCTTATGTCCTTGAGTTCCGAATGAATCTCGTCACGGGGGGCCGCCGCGCGGGCAGGCGCGATGTCCACGCGCCCGCGCAGTTGATCGGTGCTCACCTGGAAGTATTCGGCGATCCGCGAGATGTGCTTATCCGAGGGATCGACGATCTTCCCGCTGAGAATCCGCGAGAGGGTGGATTGAGGCACACCGGTGCGGCGGTGAAGCTCCGTGGGGGAGATTCCGTCACGCTCCAGCAGCTCTCTTAAGACGGTAGAAACATTGCGTATTTGCATAGAACGCATATTGCTTGATCTTTTTCTCAATGACAAATGCTGTTTTGCATAAACGTAATGCATTTACCGGACAAACGCGGTAGCGCCTTGGAGTCTGCGAGCCCGGGGCGCCCATGGTAACCTTGCCGCCATCTGCAAAAAGCCGAGCCCAGCGCTCCTTTGCTTCACCCATTCAACGAATCCGCCTAAATACCCAATGAGTAAAAATACCTCCGATCTGTCCTCCCACACGCCGATGATGCAGCAGTACTGGCGCCTCAAGAACCAGCACCCTGATCAGTTGATGTTCTACCGCATGGGCGACTTCTACGAGATCTTCTATGAAGACGCGAAGAAGGCCGCCAAGCTGCTGGACATCACCCTGACGGCGCGCGGACAGTCGGCGGGCCAGGCGATTCCCATGTGCGGTATTCCCTATCACGCCGCTGAAGGTTACCTGGCCAAGCTAGTGAAGCTCGGCGAGTCGGTGGTGATCTGCGAACAAGTGGGCGACCCGGCGACCAGCAAAGGCCCGGTGGAGCGCCAGGTGGTGCGCATCATCACCCCGGGCACGGTGAGTGACGAGGCGCTGCTGGACGAGCGCCGCGACAACCTTATTGCCGCTGTGCTGGGTGATGAGCGTCTGTTTGGCCTGGCGGTGCTGGACATCACCAGCGGCAACTTCAGCGTCCTGGAAATCAAGGGCTGGGAAAACCTGCTGGCCGAGCTGGAGCGGATCAACCCGGTCGAACTGCTGATCCCCGATGACTGGCCACAGGGCCTGCCAGCGGAAAAACGCCGCGGTGCAAGGCGCCGTGCGCCCTGGGATTTCGAGCGTGATTCGGCTCACAAGAGCCTTTGCCAGCAGTTCTCCACTCAGGACCTCAAGGGTTTTGGCTGCGAAACCCTGACCCTGGCCATCGGCGCCGCCGGTTGCCTGCTCAGCTACGCCAAGGAAACCCAGCGTACCGCCCTGCCCCACCTGCGCAGCCTGCGTCATGAACGCCTGGACGATACCGTGGTGCTGGACGGCGCCAGCCGTCGCAACCTGGAGCTGGACACCAATCTGGCTGGTGGACGCGACAACACCCTGCAATCGGTGGTCGATCGCTGCCAGACCGCCATGGGCAGCCGCCTGCTGACTCGCTGGCTGAACCGCCCGCTGCGGGATCTCAAGGTCTTGCAGGCGCGTCAGTCGTCCATTACCTGTTTGCTGGACGGTTACCGCTTCGAACGACTGCAACCGCAGTTGAAGGAAATCGGCGATATCGAGCGGATTCTCGCGCGAATCGGCTTGCGCAATGCCCGTCCGCGGGACCTGGCCCGCCTGCGCGACGCCCTGGCCGCGCTGCCGGAACTGCAAGAGGCGATGACTGAACTGGAGGCGGATCACCTCAAGCAGTTGGCGCTCACCACCAGCACCTACCCGGAGCTGGCGGCGCTGCTGGCCAAGGCCATCATCGACAACCCGCCAGCGGTAATCCGCGACGGCGGCGTGCTCAAGACCGGCTACGACGCTGAGCTGGACGATCTGCAATCCTTGAGCGAGAACGCCGGGCAGTTCCTGATCGACCTCGAAACCCGCGAGAAAGCCCGAACCGGCCTGGCCAACCTCAAGGTCGGCTACAACCGCATTCACGGCTATTTCATCGAGCTGCCCAGCAAGCAGGCCGAGCAGGCGCCCGCGGACTACATTCGCCGGCAGACGCTCAAAGGCGCCGAGCGCTTCATCACACCGGAACTCAAGGAGTTCGAAGACAAGGCGCTGTCGGCCAAGAGCCGTGCCCTGGCCCGGGAAAAGATGCTCTACGATGCGCTGCTGGAAACCCTGATCAGCCATCTGCCACCGTTGCAGGATACCGCCGGAGCTCTGGCGGAACTGGATGTGCTGAGCAACCTGGCCGAGCGCGCCTTGAACCTGGACCTCAACTGCCCGCGTTTTGTCAGCGAGCCATGCATGCGCATCACCCAGGGTCGTCACCCGGTGGTGGAACAAGTCTTGACCACGCCTTTTGTGGCCAACGACCTGAATCTGGACGACAACACCCGGATGCTGGTGATCACCGGCCCGAACATGGGCGGTAAATCCACCTACATGCGCCAGACCGCGCTGATCGTGCTACTGGCCCATATTGGCAGCTTCGTCCCGGCGGCCAGCTGCGAGCTGTCCCTGGTGGACCGGATCTTCACCCGGATCGGCTCAAGCGACGACCTGGCCGGAGGCCGTTCGACCTTCATGGTGGAAATGAGCGAAACCGCGAACATCCTGCACAACGCCACGGAGCGCAGCCTGGTGCTGATGGACGAAGTGGGTCGCGGAACCAGTACTTTCGACGGACTGTCTCTGGCCTGGGCTGCGGCAGAACGTCTCGCCCAGCTACGGGCCTACACTCTGTTCGCCACCCACTACTTCGAGTTGACCGTACTCCCGGAAAGCGAGCCGCTGGTGGCCAACGTGCACCTCAACGCCACCGAGCACAATGAACGCATCGTGTTCCTGCACCACGTACTGCCTGGACCTGCCAGCCAGAGCTATGGTCTGGCGGTAGCCCAGCTGGCCGGGGTTCCCAGCGCAGTCATCAGCCGCGCCAGAGAACACTTGAGCCGTCTGGAAACCACCAGTTTGCCCCATGAAGTGGCGCCTCCAGCACCGGGTAAAACCTCGGTTCCCCAACAAAGCGACATGTTCGCCAGCCTGCCCCATCCGGTGCTGGACGAACTGGCCAAACTGGATCTGGATGATCTGACGCCACGCCGGGCCCTGGAAATGCTCTATACATTGAAGACGCGCATCTAACGCGAACGCCTTCAAGCTGTTAGAATCTCGCGCGGTTTGGGATGCTGCGGACTATTAGCCTGGTTCGCAGACTATCGCTCCCAAACCTGGCGACCCCGTCATGTTGGGGCTCCGCTGCCGCCGCCTGAGGAGAGAATTAGAAATGACCTTCGTCGTCACCGACAACTGCATCAAGTGCAAGTACACCGACTGCGTAGAAGTCTGTCCGGTGGACTGCTTTTACGAAGGCCCGAACTTCCTGGTGATTCACCCGGATGAGTGCATTGACTGCGCGCTGTGCGAGCCTGAGTGCCCCGCTGTAGCTATTTTCTCCGAGGATGAAGTCCCGGAAGAAATGCAGGAATTCATTCAGTTGAACGTCGAGCTGGCAGAGATCTGGCCGAACATCACTGAAAAGAAAGAACCGATGCCGGATGCCGAAGAGTGGGATGGCGTTAAAGGCAAGATCAAAGACCTCGAACGCTAGTTGCCCCGCGTTCCTGAAAAGGCCCCTTGCGGGCCTTTTTGCGTTTCTGGGAACGGGTTCTTGCAGTTGGAACTTTTCGCCAGGCAAAAAAAGGGGCGGTATGACCCGCCCACTTTTTCCCTAGTCCCTGTATTCCTTTTCATCGTCCTGATGAATCGCTTCCTGCGATGTCCTGACCATCGTCCTTGATGGCTGTGTCTATCCGTCGACACAGGGCTGATATTAGAGAGTTCCCAGATAAGAGCAATCGCACCTATCGCGGGAAAAACTGTCAAACGCCAACGGAAAAAATAAAAATATCCTTATAAATCAACAATATAAAAAATGACCTAAAGTGTTTTAGGCAAGCTTGAAGCACTAGAGAACCGAACGCCTACGAAAAAGTAATCTATTGCTTACACGCAAGTTAAGAGTAATCCCATCCTTGATCAGAATCCGAGCACTCGGGGCCAAAACACTCAGCCAACAAAAAGCCCCGAACGAATCGGGGCTCTTGCGGATCAACTCCAGAAGCTACTGGAACAGCGACTCACTGGACAGGCCATTCTTCTCAAGGATCTCCCGCAGGCGCTTGAGCCCTTCAACCTGAATCTGCCGAACCCGCTCACGGGTCAGGCCGATTTCCAGGCCGACGTCTTCGAGCGTGCTGCTCTCATGACCTCGCAGACCAAAGCGGCGAACCACAACTTCACGCTGCTTTTCAGTCAGTTCGGAAAGCCATTGATCGATGCTTTGTGACAGATCGTCGTCCTGCAAAAGCTCGCAAGGATCCGTCGGACGGTCATCCGTCAGGGTGTCCAGCAAGGTTTTATCCGAATCCGGTCCCAGCGAGACATCAACCGAAGAAACCCGCTCATTCAAACCGAGCATGCGTTTGACTTCGGCCACCGGCTTCTCAAGCAGGTTGGCGATTTCTTCGGGAGAGGGTTCATGATCGAGTTTTTGCGTCAACTCACGGGCGGCGCGCAGGTAGACGTTGAGCTCTTTGACCACATGAATCGGCAGCCGAATGGTGCGTGTCTGATTCATGATCGCCCGTTCGATGGTCTGACGAATCCACCAGGTGGCGTAGGTCGAAAAGCGGAAACCGCGTTCCGGGTCGAACTTCTCCACTGCACGGATCAGGCCGAGGTTGCCCTCCTCGATCAGGTCCAGCAGCGACAAGCCGCGATTGACATAACGCCGGGCGATTTTCACCACCAGTCGCAAGTTACTTTCAATCATGCGCTTGCGCCCGGCCGGGTCGCCACTCTGCGACAAACGCGCAAAGTGCACTTCCTCTTCGGGAGAGAGCAATGGAGAAAAACCGATTTCATTGAGATACAACTGCGTCGCATCAAGGGCGCGCGTGTAATCAATGTACTTATGTTGCTTAAGTGATGCGGAGCTTTTGGATTTGGCGCGAACGGAAGGTGGAGTTGCCCCCTCATTATTCGACATCGAATCCATATCGATACTGCTCTCCATAAGGAGAACTTCATCGTCGATGTCAAACTCCGGCACTTCTTTACTGAGAGCCATTGTTATAGTCCTTTGGTGAGTTCGACCTCAGGCTCAAGCGGCGCCTTAATCCTTGGCAACGCTGGAGCCTGTTCCCTCTACGTGAGTGGAACAGGCTGGTAACGGATCAACGTCGTGGCAGGAATTGCAGCGGATCTACAGGTTTACCTTGTCGGCGAATCTCAAAGTGCAGTTTCACCCGGTCTGTACCAGTTGATCCCATCTCGGCAATTGTCTGTCCGACTTTGACCTGCTGTCCCTCCCGAACCAATAGCTTGCGGTTGTGGCCGTAAGCACTGACGTAGGTTTCGTTGTGTTTGATGATGACTAATTCGCCGTAGCCCCTTAAGCCACTCCCGGCGTAAACCACCGTCCCATCAGACGCAGCTAAAACAGGCTGTCCCAAATCCCCGGCGATATCAATGCCTTTATTCAAACTACCGTTTGAAGAAAATTTTCCAATCAGAACGCCGTTTGAAGGCCAGCCCCAACCTGTCGGTGCGGGGCCCGCGGGGGTAGCCGGGGCGGGCGCTGGCTTGCTGGCAGCCGGGGCTGCGGTGCTTGATGCAGGAGCCGTTGTGGGGGCCGTAGCAGCACCAACAGGACGACGAATAACTGTGGTCTTGCTCGACGACGAGGCGCCAGACTGGGTGCTGGTAACCACCGTTGCCGGCGCAGCGTCAGTGCGGCCATCAAAGCGAATGGTTTGCCCGGGATGGATGGTATAGGGCTCGGCAATATTGTTACGAGCGGCCAATGCCTTGTAGTCCCAGCCATAGCGGAAGGCAATGGAGAACAAGGTATCGCCACGACGCACTACATATTGCCCAGTAGTGACCGTCGGACGTTGAGGCGCGGCGGTATTACTGCGCTCAACCACACCCACGCTGCTGGACTTGGTACTGGAACAACCGACCAACAAGGAACTCAAGACAAGGCCAATCATCAGTCGCTGAAAGCTTGATATACCTATTCGCTGCGCAATGACTGTGAGACTCACCCGCCGCTCCCTTTATGGTGGTTGACGATATAGATTGCCTTGCTCAGGCGTGAAATGACGCAAGTATAACTGCACGACCGCGCTTCACCGCAGGCAAAGCGCAACACACAGTGGCAAGAAATGACCATTGATGGTCACTAGACTCATTGACGATCAATACGGCACTAAGACACAGCGCATCAAACAGAATTCACCCAGCCCCGACAAATACTCAAGCCAGCGGCCCATTGAGCAAAGGCACAAAACGCACCGCCCCGAGGACATGCCGGGCAAAGCCATGTTCTTCTCGAATGATCAGCATCAACTGCTGCACTTCTCCTGCCCCCACCGGAATCACCAGGCGTCCGCCCGGGGCCAGTTGGTCGAGCAGCGCCTGGGGAACATCAGTGGCTACAGCGGTCACGATGATGCCGTTGTAAGGCGCCAAGGCCGGCCAGCCCTCCCAACCGTCCCCCCAGCGAAACACCACATTGCGCAGGTTCAACTCCTGCAGCCGTTCCTTGGCGCGGTCCTGCAGGACCTTGATCCGCTCCACCGAAAACACCCGCTCCACCAACTGCGACAGCACTGCCGTCTGGTAGCCGGACCCGGTACCGATCTCCAAGACCTTGTCCAGAGGGCCGGCCTCCAGCAGCAGCTCGCTCATGCGCGCCACCATATAAGGCTGGGAAATGGTCTGGTTGTGGCCGATCGGCAAGGCTGTGTCTTCATAGGCCCGATGGGCCAGGGCTTCATCGACGAACAGATGCCGCGGCGTACGACGAATGACTTCCAATACCTGGGGATTGGACAGCCCTTCATCGTAGAGCCGTTGAATCAGGCGTTCGCGGGTCCGCTGGGAAGTCATGCCGATTCCCCGTCGCAGCAAATCGTCTTGCTCACGAGCCATCAGCGCAGCCCCTCCAACCAACCGTCCAGGCTTCGGAACGCGTCATTGAAGGTGCGATCCAGCTGCAACGGGGTGATGGAGACATAACCTTGCATCACCGCATGAAAATCGGTACCCGGACCGCCATCCTCGGCATCCCCGGCGGCGGCAATCCAGTAACCCGACTTGCCACGGGGATCGACGACCTTCATCGGTGCCGCCGCGCGCGCGCGATGGCCCAGGCGGGTCAGCTGTATGCCACGAATATGATCCAGTGGCAGGTTGGGAATATTCACGTTCAACACCGTCCGTGGTGGCAAATCCAGCAAGCCCTGGGCTTGCACCAGCTTGCGCGCGAAATGGGCCGCCGTGGCAAGGTTTTCCACTTGCCGCGACACCAGCGAAAAGGCAATCGCCGGACGCTGCAGGAAACGCCCTTCCAGGGCCGCGGCGACCGTTCCGGAGTACAGCACGTCATCCCCGAGGTTGGCCCCCAGGTTGATCCCCGACACCACCATGTCCGGCTCATGCTCCAGCAGGCCGTTGAGCCCCAGGTGAACGCAGTCGGTTGGCGTGCCGTTGATGCTGATGAAACCATTGCCGAGGGTATGCGGATGCAACGGACGGTCAAGCGTCAGCGAGCTGCTGGCGCCGCTTTTGTCCTGGTCCGGTGCGATCACCACACATTCGGCGTAATCCGCCAGCGCAGCATGCAGCGCGGCGATACCGGGTGCGGTTACCCCATCATCGTTAGAAATCAGAATACGCATGAGCTGTCCGTCTGCCCCACCGGCACCAGATCGACGAGTTCACGCACCAATGCGGTGGCGAAACACCCGGCCGGCAGGACGAATTCCAGTTGCAGAATGTCAGGCTCGGGATAATGCCACGTCAAACCGCCAATGGGCAGCCGCAGGATGCGTCGTTCGTGGCTCATGCCGGCTTTGATCAGCCAATCACACAGTGCCGCCTCACGACCGGCAATCTGTTGCTCAAGCTCATGGGACACACCGCTCGCCGGAGAGGCGCCCTCGCCCCACAACGGACCGGTGGGGTGCAGGTCGAGAATCGCCAGGCGCGGGTCCGAGCACTCGTCAGGCCCAGCCATGAAAAAGCTGCGACTGTCGGTAAACGCCAGCAGGTCACCGACTTGCGCCTGCTGCCAGCTGCCGTTCGCCACCCGCGCCGCCAGCACCTGATTGAACAGATAGCTGCGAGCCGTGGAAAGCAGGCGCGAACGCACATTGCGCTGCTCCGGCAGAGCCTGGCGCGCGGCCCAGTCACGGGCATCCACCAGGTTGCCGCCGTCGTGGCCAAACCGCTGGGCGCCGAAATAGTTGGGAATCCCGTGCTGGGCAATCTGCCGCAAACGCTCATCGATGGCCGCATGATCCGCCGTAAGCTCTGTCAGGCGCAGGGTAAAACCGTTGGCCGCATGGGCTCCGCGCTGCAGCTTGCGTTTGTGGCGGGTGGCCTTGAGGATTTTCAGGGTGTGGTTTTCCGCCGCGCCAAGATCAGGGTCCGCCTTGCCCGGCAGTTGTACGCTGAACCATTGGCGAGTCAGCGCCTGGCGATCCTTGAGCCCGGCGTAGCTCACGGTGCGCAACGATACTCCGGCGGCCTTGGCAATCCGCCGCGCGGCCTCTTCGGTATTCAGGCCGCGCTTTTCCACCCACAGCCACAGGTGCTCGCCGTCACCGCTCAGCGGGATATCGAGCACTTCATCGACTTGGAAATCTTCGGCTGTGGCCTTGAGCACCGCGCGGCCCAGGGCGTCACCATAGGCCCGCGGGCCCAACAGTTGCGATTCATTCATGGGCGCAGCAACAAGGCCACGGAATGCACCGCGATACCTTCCTCGCGGCCGACGAAGCCGAGTTTTTCAGTGGTGGTGGCCTTCACGTTCACTTGGTCCAGTTCGACTTGCAGGTCCTCGGCAATCAAGGCCCGCATGGTTTCAATATGAGGCGCCATTTTCGGAGCCTGGGCGACGATGGTGTTGTCGACGTTGCCGACCTTCCAGCCTTTGGCGTGGATCAGCGCGACAACATGACGCAGCAGGACGCGGCTGTCGGCACCTTTGAACTGCGGATCGGTGTCCGGAAAATGCTTGCCGATGTCCCCCAGCGCCGCAGCACCCAGCAGGGCATCACTGAGCGCGTGCAACAACACGTCACCATCGGAGTGGGCGAGCAAGCCGCAATGATGGGCGATGCGCACACCGCCCAAAGTAATGAAGTCGCCCTCAGCGAAACGGTGCACATCGTAGCCGTGGCCAATACGCATAAAAAAACGCCCCGAAAAAGTCAGGGCGTGATTCTACCTGCTTTGGCCGGCATTAGGCGTTAAGAGCACGTGCATGGTGCTGCAAGTGATCGTCGATAAAACTGGCGATGAAGAAGTAGCTGTGGTCGTAGCCCGGCTGCATCCGCAGCGTCAGCTGATGACCGGCGCTCCTGGCCGCCTGCTGCAGCACTTCTGGCTTGAGCTGGGTGGCGAGAAAGTCATCTCGATCCCCTTGATCCACCAGCAACGTCAGCTTTTCCCTGGATTCGGCTAGCAGCACGCTGGCATCCCATTCACGCCAGCGTGAACGTTCCTCGCCCAGGTAGCGGGAAAACGCCTTCTGCCCCCAAGGACAGTCCATGGGATTACTGATAGGAGCGAACGCCGAAACCGACTGATAGCGACCGGGATTACGCAAAGCACAGACCAATGCCCCATGACCGCCCATGGAGTGCCCGCTGATCCCACGTTTCTGCGACGCGGGAAAATGCGCCTCCACCAACTCCGGCAGTTCGTTCACCACATAGTCATGCATCCGATAATGCTGGGCCCAGGGCTCCTGAGTCGCATTCAGATAGAATCCCGCGCCCAGGCCAAAGTCCCAGGCGCCCTCCGGATCACCGGGCACCCCGGCACCGCGAGGACTGGTATCCGGAGCCACGATGATCAAGCCCAGCTCCGCTGCCATGCGCTGGGCGCCGGCCTTCTGCATGAAGTTCTCGTCGGTACAGGTCAGGCCGGACAACCAGTAAAGCACCGGCAACTTGCCGCCCTGCTCCGCCTGGGGCGGCAAATACACCGCGAATACCATGTCGCAGCCCAACACCTGGGAGTGATGCTTGTAGCGTTTGTGCCAGCCGCCGAAGCTTTTCTGGCAGGAAAGGTTTTCCAGACTCATGGCAGACCTCCAGCCACAGGCCGCAAGCTTCACTCGGCAAGCCGCTATTTCGCGCTTGCCGCTTGAAGCTCACCGCTTGCCGCTGCTCTTAGAAGTGAATGACCGAACGAATGCTCTTGCCTTCGTGCATCAGGTCGAATGCCTTGTTGATGTCTTCCAGGCCCATGGTGTGGGTAATGAAGGTATCCAGCGGGATTTCGCCGGTCTGGGACATTTCCACGTAGCTTGGCAGTTCGCTGCGACCGCGCACGCCACCGAAAGCCGAACCCCGCCATACGCGACCGGTCACCAACTGGAAAGGACGGGTCGAAATTTCCTGGCCGGCACCGGCCACCCCAATGATCACCGACTCGCCCCAGCCCTTGTGGCAGCATTCCAGCGCGGCGCGCATCAGCTGGACGTTGCCGATGCATTCGAAGGAGAAATCCACGCCGCCGTCGGTCATGTCGACAATGACCTCCTGGATCGGACGATCGAAGTCCTTGGGATTGACGCAGTCGGTGGCGCCCAGTTGCTTGGCGATCTCGAACTTGGCCGGGTTGATATCAATGGCGATGATACGCCCGGCCTTGGCCTTGACCGCACCGATCACCGCCGACAGGCCGATGCCGCCCAGGCCGAAGATGGCCACGGTATCACCGGCCTTGACCTTGGCGGTGTTGATCACCGCGCCAATGCCTGTGGTCACGCCGCAACCCAGCAGGCAGACCTTTTCCAATGGCGCTTCCTTGGGGATCTTGGCCACGGAGATTTCCGGCAGCACGGTGTACTCGGAGAATGTCGAGGTGCCCATGTAATGGAAAATGGGCTGACCCTTGTAGGAAAAGCGCGTGGTGCCATCCGGCATCAAGCCTTTGCCCTGGGTTGCACGAATGGCCTGACAGAGGTTGGTCTTGCCCGACAGGCAGAATTTGCACTGGCCGCATTCCGGGGTGTACAGCGGGATCACATGATCACCCACCGCTACAGAGGTCACGCCCTCGCCCACTGCTTCTACGACTGCACCACCTTCGTGGCCGAGGATCGCCGGAAAGATGCCTTCCGGGTCGGCGCCGGACAGGGTGTAGGCGTCGGTGTGGCAGACACCGGAAGCGACGACGCGTAGCAGCACTTCACCCGCCTTGGGCATGGCGACATCCACTTCGACGATTTCCAGGGGCTTCTTGGCCTCGAAGGCTACGGCAGCACGTGACTTGATCATCCTGACTCTCCAGCGAATAAAAACGAGGCAGTGAGTGTAAAACAGCGCAATGCGATGAATAATCCAGGCAAAAGCAAAACATTATTGCCATATAGGGATAATCAATGAGCGAAAACCGTTGGGAGGGCATCGACGAATTCGTCGCAGTCGCCGAATGCAGCCAGTTCACTGCCGCTGCCGAGCGCCTGGGAGTGTCCTCATCTCACATCAGCCGCCAGGTGGTGCGGCTCGAAGAACGCTTGCAGACCCGCCTGCTGTATCGCAGTACCCGCCGCGTCACCCTGACCGAGGCCGGGCAGACCTTTCTCCAGCACTGCCAGCGTTTGCAGGATGGACGCGAGGAGGCATTGCGGGCCGTGGGGGACCTGACCAGCGAACCCAAGGGCATGCTGCGCATGACTTGTGCGGTGGCCTATGGCGAGCGCTTTATCGTGCCTCTGGTCACACGCTTCATGAGCCTTTATCCGCAGTTGCGGGTGGACATCGAATTGAGCAACCGACCGCTGGACCTGGTGCACGAGGGGCTCGACCTGGCCATTCGCCTGGGACGCCTGCAGGACTCGCGCCTGGTCGCCACTCGCCTGGCGCCACGCCGCATGTACCTGTGTGCCTCCCCTTCCTACCTGGAACGCTACGGCCGCCCCCACAGCCTGTCGGAACTGAGCCGCCATAATTGCCTGATTGGCAGCTCGGATATCTGGCAGTTGGAGCTCGATGGCCGCGAATTCTCGCAGCGGGTACAGGGAAACTGGCGCTGCAACAGCGGTCAGGCGGTGCTGGATGCGGCGTTGCAAGGCGTCGGACTCTGCCAACTACCGGACTACTACGTTCTGGAGCACCTGCAGGACGGTACGCTGGTTTCCCTGCTGGACGCTCACCAGCCGCCCAACACCGCAGTCTGGGCGCTGTATCCGCAGCAACGACACCTGTCGCCGAAAGTGCGCAAGCTGGTGGATTATCTCAAGCAGGGGTTGGCCGAACGCCCGGAGTACCGCGACCTGTAGCCACTGGCGCAGGCTGTGACAAGACCCGCAAGACCTTCAGGGGTTCAGCCATCGTTCGCAACCAGCGGCTGCTAGAAGGTTCAGCGCCGATTGGACCAGCGCTGGCGCAGCCACTCAAGATCCTCCGGGCGAGTGACCTTGAGGTTGTCGGAGCGGCCTTCGATCAGGCGTGGCGCCTGCCCCGCCCATTCCATTGCCGAAGCCTCATCGGTGATCGCCACATCGGCCACCAGGCTGTCGGCCAGGGCGCGATGCAGCGCGCCAAGCCGGAACATCTGCGGTGTGTAGGCTTGCCAGATCAGGCTGCGATCCACGGTTTCCAGGACCCTTCCATGCTTGTCGATCCGCTTCAGGGTGTCCCGGGCCGGCACCGCCAGCAGGCCGCCCACCGGGTCGTGCGCCAACTCGCCCAGCAGTTTGTCCAGGTCATCTCGGGAAAGATTGGGCCGCGCGGCATCGTGAACCAGCACCCAGTCTTCATCGGCCGCACCTTGGGCATGCAGATGAAGCAAGGCATTGAGCACCGAACCGGAGCGCTCGGCGCCACCTTCGACCCGCTGAATCCGCAAATCGTGGGCGCAGGCCAGGGTCGGCCAGTAAGGATCGTCCAGCGCCAGACTGACCACCAGCCCCTTGAGGCCGGGATGGTCGAGAAAACAGCCGAGGCTGTGTTCGAGAATTGTGCGTCCGCCCAGTTGCAGGTACTGCTTGGGACGGTCCGCGGCCATCCGGGCACCGACGCCCGCGGCAGGAATCACGGCCCAGAAGGCCGGCAATCTATCGCTCATTGGGCCAACTGGTAGAGGGTTTCACCCTCCTTGACCATGCCCAACTCATGGCGAGCCCGCTCTTCAACGGTCTCCATGCCCTTCTTCAACTCCATGACTTCCGCATCGAGTACGCGATTTCGCTCCAGCAAACGCTCGTTTTCAGCGTGCTGGTCGGCAATCTGCTGAGTCAGGTCAGCTACCTGGGCCAAGCTGCCGTTCCCCACCCACAGGCGGTACTGCAAGCCGGCCAGCAGCAAGAGCAAGACCAGGAACAACCAATTGGGACTGCGCATCGAATATCGGGTATCCAGTGAAAAAAGACAGCCATGCCAACAACTTCGGACCTACTGATAGCACGAAGCCTGGAAGAACCAGGCTTGTGCTCTTAAGGCATCAGATTAGTGGCAAAAAACTCGCTGTCGCGATTTTCCCGACACAATCCGGTGTCTTTTTACCATCTACTGCTTAGCCGCGAAACTCGCCGCGACCGTTGTACTTGGCCTTGCCGTTCAATTGCTCTTCGATACGCAGCAATTGGTTGTACTTGGATACACGGTCGGAACGGCACAGGGAGCCGGTCTTGATCTGGCCAGCCGAAGTGCCCACGGCCAGGTCGGCGATGGTCGAATCTTCGGTTTCGCCGGAACGGTGCGAGATCACCGCGGTGTAACCGGCAGCCTTGGCCATTTGGATGGCTTCCAGGGTTTCGGTCAGGGTGCCGATCTGGTTGAACTTGATCAGGATCGAGTTGGCGATCTTCTTGTCGATGCCTTCCTTCAGGATCTTGGTGTTGGTCACGAACAGGTCGTCGCCGACCAGTTGCACCTTGTCGCCGATCTTGTCAGTGAGGATCTTCCAGCCCGCCCAGTCGGACTCGTCCAGGCCGTCTTCGATGGAGATGATCGGGTAGCGCTGAGTCAGACCTTTCAGGTACTCGGCGAAACCTTCGGCGGTGAACACCTGGCCTTCGCCAGACAGGTTGTACTTGCCGTCTTCATAGAATTCGCTGGCGGCGCAGTCCAGAGCCAGGGTCACGTCGGTGCCCAGGGTGTAACCGGCGTTGGCCACGGCTTCGGAGATGACTTTCAGCGCGTCTTCGTTTGAAGCCAGGTTCGGCGCGAAACCACCTTCGTCACCCACCGCAGTGTTCAGGCCACGGGCCTTCAGCACGGCTTTGAGGTGATGGAAAATCTCGGTGCCCATGCGCAGACCTTCCGAGAAAGACTTGGCGCCGACTGGCTGCACCATGAATTCCTGGATGTCGACGTTGTTATCGGCATGCTCGCCACCGTTGATGATGTTCATCATCGGTACTGGCATCGAGTAGACGCCAGGAGTGCCGTTGAGGTTGGCGATGTGAGCGTACAGCGGCAGGTCCTGGTCCTGAGCAGCAGCCTTGGCCGCAGCCAGGGACACGGCGAGGATGGCGTTGGCGCCCAGGGAAGCTTTGTTCTCGGTGCCGTCCAGGGCAATCATCGCCTGATCCAGCGCTTTCTGGTCGATCGGGTCTTTACCCAGCAACAGATCGCGGATCGGACCGTTGATGTTGGCTACCGCCTTGAGCACGCCCTTGCCCAGGTAACGGCTCTTGTCGCCATCACGCAGCTCCAGCGCTTCGCGCGAGCCGGTGGAGGCACCGGACGGCGCGCAAGCACTGCCGATGATGCCGTTGTCGAGAAGCACGTCCGCTTCGACAGTGGGGTTGCCACGGGAGTCGAGAACTTCACGACCTTTGATGTCGACGATTTTTGCCATTGTTGTGAACACTCCAAAGTTGACGAAAACGCTGAGTACCGCTCGATTTATAACTTGTGGGTCAAATTGCTGGTTCGTAGGAGCCGGCTTGCCGGCGAACAGGCCCGCGAAAACGCGGTGCCAGTCAGCCGGCTCCTACTGAGGAAGTCGCCGTTTTTACGCGGTTTCTACCGTGGGGAAACTCTTGACCAGTTCGTCCAGGGCCTTGAGCTGAGCCAGGAACGGCTCAAGCTTGTCCAGACGAAGGGCGCAAGGACCGTCGCACTTGGCGTTGTCCGGATCCGGGTGAGCCTCAAGGAACAGGCCGGCCAGGGACTGGCTCATGCCGGCCTTGGCCAGGTCGGTGACCTGGGCCCGACGACCGCCAGCGGAATCGGCGCGACCACCCGGCATCTGCAGGGCGTGGGTCACGTCGAAAAACACCGGGTATTCGAACTGCTTCATGATGCCGAAGCCGAGCATGTCCACCACCAGGTTGTTGTAACCGAAGCTCGAACCGCGCTCGCAGAGGATCAACTGATCGTTGCCCGCCTCTTCACACTTGCTCAGGATGTGTTTCATTTCCTGGGGCGCGAGGAACTGGGCCTTCTTGATGTTGATCACCGCGCCGGTCTTGGCCATGGCCACCACCAGGTCGGTCTGCCGCGAGAGAAACGCCGGCAACTGGATGATGTCGCAGACTTCGGCGACCACGGCGGCCTGGGCCGGCTCGTGGACGTCGGTGATGATCGGCACGCCAAAGGCCTGCTTCACGTCTTGGAAAATCCGCATGCCCTCTTCCAGGCCTGGGCCACGGTAGGAGGTTACCGACGAACGGTTGGCCTTGTCGAAGCTGGCCTTGAACACGTAGGGGATCCCGAGCTTCTCGGTCACCCGCACGTACTCTTCACAGACCTGCATCGCCATGTCGCGGCTTTCCAGCACGTTCATGCCGCCGAACAGCACCATCGGCTTGTCGTTGGCGATCTCGATGTTGCCTACGCGGATGATCTTCTGCGCCATCAGGTTCAAGCCTTCTTCTGGTGTTGAGCCAATGCAGCTTTGACGAAACCGCTGAACAGTGGGTGACCGTCACGTGGCGTCGAGGTGAACTCGGGGTGGAACTGGCAAGCGACGAACCATGGATGATCCGCAGCCTCGACCACTTCGACCAGCGCGCCGTCGCCCGAGCGACCGGAGATCTTCAGGCCGGCCTCGATCAGCTGTGGCAGCAGCTTGTTGTTCACTTCATAGCGATGACGGTGACGCTCGATGATCACGTCCTTGGCATAGCAGTCGTGCACCTTGGAGCCCGATTCCAGCAGGCATTCCTGAGCGCCCAGGCGCATGGTGCCGCCCAGGTCGGACGCTTCGTTACGCACTTCGACGGCGCCGGTGGCGTCTTCCCACTCGGTGATCAGACCGACGACCGGATGACCACTGCTGCGATCGAACTCAGTGGAGTTGGCATCTTTCCAGCCCATGACATTACGGGCGAACTCGATGACCGCCACTTGCATGCCCAGGCAGATACCCAGGTATGGCACCTTGTTCTCGCGAGCGTATTGCACCGCGGTGATCTTGCCTTCCACACCACGCAGGCCGAAACCACCTGGAACCAGGATCGCGTCGACGCCTTCCAGCAGCGCGGTACCCTGGTTCTCGATGTCTTCGGAATCGATGTAGCGCAGGTTGACCTTGGTGCGGTTGGTGATGCCGGCGTGACTCATCGCTTCGATCAGCGACTTGTAGGCGTCCAGCAGCTCCATGTACTTGCCGACCATGGCAATGGTGACTTCATGCTCAGGGTTGAGCTTGGCGTCCACCACCTTTTCCCACTCGGACAGGTCGGCGCCGTTGCATTGCAGGCCAAAACGCTCGACGACGAAGTCATCCAGGCCCTGGGCGTGCAGCACGGCCGGGATCTTGTAGATGGTGTCTACGTCTTCCAGGGAGATCACCGCACGTTCTTCAACGTTGGTGAACAGGGCGATCTTGCGGCGCGAGGACACATCCACCGGATGGTCGGAGCGGCAGATCAGCACGTCAGGCTGCAGGCCGATGGAGCGCAGCTCCTTTACCGAGTGCTGGGTCGGCTTGGTCTTGGTTTCGCCGGCAGTGGCGATGTACGGAACCAGGGTCAGGTGCATCAGCATCGCGCGCTTGGAGCCGACTTCGACCCGCAGCTGGCGGATGGCTTCGAGGAACGGTTGCGACTCGATGTCGCCCACGGTACCGCCGATTTCCACCAGGGCCACGTCGGCATCGCCGGCACCCTTGATGATGCGACGCTTGATCTCGTCGGTGATGTGCGGAATCACCTGGATGGTGGCGCCCAGGTAATCACCACGGCGCTCCTTGCGCAGTACGTGCTCGTAGACACGGCCAGTGGTGAAGTTGTTGTTCTGGGTCATGGTCGTGCGGATGAACCGCTCGTAGTGGCCCAGGTCCAGGTCAGTCTCGGCGCCGTCGTGGGTGACGAACACTTCACCGTGCTGGAACGGGCTCATGGTGCCCGGGTCGACGTTGATGTACGGGTCCAGCTTGAGCATGGTGACCTTAAGCCCCCGCGCCTCCAGGATGGCCGCCAATGAAGCCGAGGCAATGCCTTTCCCCAATGAAGAAACAACACCGCCCGTGACGAATATGTAGCGCGTCATGAAAAACCCTAGAAGTCTGCGTTAAAGCGGTCAGTGCCGCCGGGGAAAGCGAAGGAAGGCCGAAGCCCCCGATCACCTGCATTAATCACAGTGCACCTTTCAAAAAAACCGCCGCGTGGTGACAAACCGGATGCAAAAACACCGGTAGGTTGCTCGCTACACATTTTTTGGAATCGCCCAGCAAAGACTGCTTGGTAATCGGCAACTCCTGCAATTCAGGCGAATCCACAGAAGTTGTATCAAGAAGGGAGCGTAGTCTACCGGAAAGCCCCTTTCAGCTCAAACCTTGATCGCTGTTCGGTGGCTGCCACTGCAATTGCCAGCCGGCCCGGGGATTTGCCGCGAGCGCTGGCAGGTTTGCCACTGCCAGCAACCGCTCATCCTGATACAGCAGCGGCAATCTGCCACGGACGAAGCCCGGCAACCCGCTTTCATTGAGCAGGCGCTTCAAGTCTCGATGACCGCGCCCGGCCATTTGCACGACTTCGCCGCCCTGGCGATAGCGGACATGCAGCGATCCCGTCGGTGGCGTCCCGAGGAGAGCCACCTGGCCATTACCTGGCAGTTGCAAGGGGCTTTGCGGGCAGGACCACGGCAACCGTCCGTCGACCGCTTGCAGCCAGGCGCCGGACAGCCACCAGATGCGCCCCGCTGCACGATGCAACTCGCCATCGGCCAGTCGCCATATCGGCCGACCTGCGACCGCGGCATCTCGCAAGTTGTCCCAGCCGCGCCAATGGTCGGCATCCGGCAAGCGGCCGAAGCGGCTCAACCAATGACTCAAGGCGTTGCGCTGGCGCGCCGCAGACAATCCCTGCAAAGGCTCAATTGCCAGTGAAGGCAGGCCCAGCCAGGGAAAGTCGCTCAAGGTCCGCGCCGCCTCCAGATCCATGATCGCCAGTTCATCGAGCAGGCCCTGGGCTTCGCTCAAGTGCGCAGCGCTGCGGCTCATGCTCAGCGCTGCCTGGGGCCAGCGTGCAGTCAACGCAGGCATGACCTGATGGCGCAGGTAGTTGCGCGAGTATTGATGGTCGGCATTGGAAGGGTCCTCGACCCAGCTCAGCCGATGCTCCGTGGCGTAGCGCTCCAGCTCGGCACGCGGCACATCAAGCAGCGGCCGCAGCAGTTGCCCTCCACCCAGCGGTCGGACTGACGGCATCGCCGACAACCCCCTGACCCCGGCACCACGCAACAGCCGGAACAGCAGGGTTTCCGCCTGGTCATCACGATGCTGCGCCGTCAGCAGCAGCTCATTGCTCGCCGTCAGCCGCGCGAAAGCACCATAGCGCGCCTCGCGAGCGGCCTGCTCAAGGCTGGCACCGCCGGGCACCTGCACATCAATCACCTGCAGCGGCAGGCCCAGTGCATCACAGACCGCCTGGCAGTGCTTTGGCCAGGCCTCGGCCACCGCCTGTATGCCGTGATGAACATGCACGGCCGCAATGGGCGGAAGGCGATGCTGTTGCGCCAGATCGACAAGGAGATGCAGCAGGACGGTGGAGTCAAGGCCACCGGAGAACGCCACTCGCCAAGTCCTGGAATCGCGCCAGGGTGCCAGGCTGTGCAGCAGCTTCGCGGAGAGAGAGTTCATGACGCGTTCAAGACCTGTAGGAGCGGCCAGGTGCAGAAGAGCTTGCCCGCAACAAGCAACAACGCCGCCATCGAATCGATGGCGGCGCCTGGGTCACGAACCAGCATTCCCCTGCTCGGGGAGGCAGCGCTCGATCAGAGGCCGTAGCTCATCAGGCGGTCATAACGACGAGCCAGCAAGGTGTCGTTATCCATTTCCTTGAGCATTGCCAGTTGCGAGCTGAGCTCGGCGCGGATCGAAGCGGCAGCCGCTGCCGGATCACGATGGGCGCCGCCCAGCGGCTCGCTGATGACCTTGTCGACAATGCCCAGGCCTTTCAGGCGCTCGGCGGTGATGCCCATGGCTTCGGCAGCATCGGCAGCCTTTTCCGAGGTTTTCCACAGGATCGAGGCGCAGCCTTCCGGCGAGATCACCGCATAAGTGGAATATTGCAGCATGTTCAACTGGTCGCAGACACCAATGGCCAATGCGCCGCCGGAACCACCTTCACCGATCACGGTAGCGATAATCGGGGTCTTCAGGCGCGCCATGACCCGCAGGTTCCAGGCAATGGCCTCGCTCTGGTTGCGCTCTTCAGCGTCGATGCCCGGATAGGCGCCCGGGGTGTCGATGAAGGTCAGGATCGGCATCTTGAAGCGTTCGGCCATTTCCATCAGGCGGCAGGCCTTGCGGTAGCCTTCCGGACGCGGCATGCCGAAGTTGCGACGCACTTTCTCGCGTACTTCGCGGCCTTTCTGATGACCGATGATCATCACCGGCTGCTCGTCCAGGCGGGCAACCCCGCCGACAATCGCCGCGTCGTCGGAGAAATGACGATCACCATGCAGTTCGTCGAACTCGGTGAAGATGTGCTGGATGTAGTCCAGGGTGTATGGACGACGCGGGTGCCGTGCCAGACGTGCGATCTGCCAACTGGTGAGCTTGCCGAAGATGTCCTCGGTCAGGGTGTTGCTCTTGTCCTGCAGGCGGGAGATCTCATCGCCGATATTCAGCGAATTGTCATTACCGACCAAGCGCAACTCTTCGATCTTGGCTTGCAGGTCGGCGATCGGCTGTTCGAAATCAAGAAAATTCGGGTTCATAGGCGTCCGTCTGGGCTCGACGTCCAAGGGGGCTTGGGCCGGCCGGTTGTCTATTCGCGCCCTACCTTAAGGGACGGGCGCGTTGAGGTCGAGATTAAAAATTCAAGTGGCGACAAGGCGCAATGATGGCACCTTACCGTCAACGGTATTGGAGGAAGACGTTGTCTCGCCCGAACTGGTCACGCAGGGCTTGAATCAAGCTGTCCGCCGGGTCGATCCGCCAGTTCTCGCCAAACTGCAGCAAGGCCTTGGCGTCATTACGGCTGTACTCCATGGTGATCGGGCACGCGCCGCGGTGGCGCTTGAACAATTCGCCCAGCCAGCGTAGCTGATCGCCCTTGAGGGCATCGGTATGGACTTTCAGGCGCAGGCTTTCCGCCAGGTTGGTGCGCGCGTCTTCCATGCTCATCACCCGCTTGACCCGCAAGCGCAGGCCGCCGGAGAAGTCGTCGTTACTCACCTCGCCTTCCACCACTACCATGGCATCGGTCTGCAACAGCGACTGCGCCGAATGGAAAGCGTCGGCAAACAACGAAGCCTCAATCCTTCCTGAGCGGTCGTCGAGGGTGATGAAGCCCATCTTGTCGCCCTTCTTGTTCTTCATCACCCGCAGGGCAATGATCATGCCCGCCACCGTCTGGGTATCCCGGGCCGGCTTCAGATCGATGATGCGCTGACGGGCGAAACGACGAATCTCGCCTTCATACTCATCGATCGGGTGCCCGGTCAGGTACAGCCCAAGGGTATCTTTCTCGCCCTTCAGGCGCTCCTTGAGGGTCAGCTCCTTGGCCTTGCGGTGGTTGGCATAGACGTCCGCGTCTTCCTCGACAAACACCCCGCCGAACAGGTCGGCGTGGCCACTGTCGTGGGTCCGGGCGGTCTGTTCTGCCGCCTTGATCGCCTCTTCCATGGCCGCCAGCAGCACGGCACGGTTCTGATCGATGTTGGCCTGATAAGCCTTGGGCTCATCGAAGAAGTGCGGGCCAAGGCGGTCCAGTGCGCCACTGCGAATCAGACCATCCAGGGTCCGCTTGTTGATGCGCTTGAGATCGACCCGGGCACAGAAGTCGAACAGGTCCTTGAACGGCCCCTCGACCCGGGCTTCGGTGATAGCCTCCACCGGCCCCTCGCCCACCCCTTTGATCGCGCCAAGGCCATAGACGATGCGGCCTTCGTCATTCACCGTGAACTTGAACTCGGAGGTATTCACATCCGGCGCATCCAGGCGCAGCTTCATGGTCCGCACTTCCTCGATCAAGGTCACGACCTTGTCGGTGTTGTGCATATCCGCGGACAGTACCGCCGCCATGAAGGGCGCCGGGTAATGCGCCTTGAGCCAGGCAGTCTGGTAGGACACCAGGCCGTAGGCGGCGGAGTGGGATTTGTTGAAACCGTAACCGGCGAACTTTTCCACCAGGTCGAAGATGTTGCCTGCGAGATCCGCGTCGATGTTGTTGCTGGCGCAACCCTCAATGAAACCGCCACGCTGCTTGGCCATTTCCTCGGGCTTTTTCTTACCCATGGCCCGACGCAGCATGTCCGCACCACCGAGGGTGTAACCGGCCATGACCTGGGCAATCTGCATCACCTGTTCCTGATACAGGATGATGCCGTAGGTCGGTGCCAGCACCGGGCGCAGGCCATCGTACTGATAGTCGGGGTGCGGGTAGGCCAGTTCGGCGCGCCCGTGCTTACGGTTGATGAAGTCATCCACCATGCCCGATTGCAGCGGCCCCGGACGGAACAGGGCCACCAGTGCGATCAGGTCTTCCAGGCAGTCGGGCTTGAGCTTCTTGATCAGCTCTTTCATGCCCCGGGATTCCAGCTGGAACACCGCGGTGGTTTCAGCTTTCTGCAACAGGCTGTAGGTCGGTTTGTCATCCAACGGGATAAAGGCGATATCCAGCGGTTCCTCGCCCACCTTGGCGCGGTCGCGGTTGATGGTTTTCAGCGCCCAATCGATGATGGTCAGGGTCCGCAGGCCGAGGAAGTCGAACTTCACCAGACCGGCCGCCTCGACATCATCCTTGTCGAACTGGGTGACCAGGCCGCCACCCTCTTCATCGCAATAAATAGGCGAGAAGTCAGTGAGTTTGGTCGGCGCGATCACCACGCCACCGGCGTGCTTGCCGACGTTACGCACCACGCCTTCGAGCTTGCGCGCCATCTCCCAGATTTCCGCCGCCTCTTCATCGACCTTGATGAAGTCCCGCAGGATCTCCTCCTGCTCGTAAGCTTTTTCCAGGGTCATGCCGACTTCGAAAGGGATCATCTTCGACAGACGGTCGGCCAGACCATAGGACTTGCCCTGGACCCGTGCCACGTCGCGCACTACCGCCTTGGCCGCCATGGAACCGAAGGTGATGATCTGACTCACCGCGTTGCGGCCGTATTTCTCGGCCACGTAGTCGATCACCCGATCACGGCCGTCCATGCAGAAGTCGACGTCGAAGTCGGGCATGGATACCCGTTCCGGGTTAAGGAAACGTTCGAACAGCAGGTCGTATTCCAGCGGGTCGAGGTCGGTGATCTTCTGCACGTAGGCCACCAGGGAACCGGCACCCGACCCCCGGCCGGGACCTACCGGCACGCCGTTACTCTTGGCCCACTGGATAAAGTCCATAACGATCAGGAAGTAACCGGGGAAGCCCATCTGGATGATGATATCCAGCTCGAAATTCAGGCGGTCGACATAGACCTGGCGCTTGGCCTCATAGTCCTCGGTGGTGTCCTTGGGCAGCAGCACGCTGAGGCGCTCTTCCAAACCGTCGAAGGAAACCTTGCGGAAATACTCATCGATGGTCATGCCATCGGGAATCGGGTAGTCGGGCAGGAAGTGCTTGCCCAGCTTGACCTCGATATTGCAGCGCTTGGCAATCTCGACGGTGTTTTCCAGGGCCTCGGGCAGGTCGCTGAACAGCTCGGCCATTTCCTCGGCGCTTTTCAGGTACTGCTGGTCGCTGTAGTTCTTTGAGCGGCGCGGGTCGTCCAGGGCCCGGCCTTCGCCGATGCAAACCCGGGTTTCGTGGGCCTCGAAGTCTTCCTGCTTGATGAAGCGCACATCGTTGGTGGCCACCAGCGGTGCGCCGAGCTTGTCGGCCAGGGCCACGGCGCCGTGCAGTTGCTCTTCATCATTGGGCCGGTTGGTGCGCTGCACCTCCAGGTAGAAACGGTCCGGGAACACCGCCATCCATTCCCGGGCCAGGGTCTCGGCGACTTCCAGGTCACCGGCGATCAGCGCCATGCCGATCTCTCCCTCCTTGGCCGCCGAGAGCATGATCAGGCCTTCTGCGGCCTCCGCGACCCATTCGCGCTCGATGATGATCTGGCCGTTGCGCTGGCCATCGATAAAGCCCCGGGAAATCAGCTCGGTCAGGTTGCGATAGCCCACGGCGTTCATCACCAGCAGACTGATGCGGCTCAGGGCGTTGTCCGGGTCCTTGTTCGACAGCCACAGGTCGGCGCCACAGATCGGCTTGATCCCGGCACCCATGCTGGCCTTGTAGAACTTGACCAGGGAACACATGTTGTTCTGGTCGGTAACCGCTACCGCAGGCATGCCCATGCCGGTCAGGGCTTTGACCAGCGGTTTGATCCGCACCAGGCCGTCGACCAGGGAGTACTCAGTGTGCAGGCGCAGGTGAACGAATGAAGCCGGCATAGTGATCCTGTAATAAGCGCGAAAACAACGAGGCCCGGATTGTACCGGGCCTCGACTAAAACATCAGCCTCAGGACGGCATCTCGCTCCGTGCCTCAAGGGCCTCATAGGCTTGTCGCACCGGGGCGAAGGAGCGCCGGTGAATCGGCGTTGGCCCCAGGCGGGCCAGGGCTTCCAGGTGCACCGGCGTCGGGTAGCCCTTGTGACCGCCGATGCCATAACCCGGGTAAATCAGCTCGAAGGCCGCCATTTCGCGGTCGCGGCTGACCTTGGCCAGGATCGATGCCGCGGCAATCGCCGGAACCTTGCTATCGCCCTTGACCACCGCTTCAGCCGGCATCGCCAGCTTGGGGCAGCGGTTGCCATCGATCATCGCCAGCTTCGGGGTCACGCTCAGCCCCTCCACCGCCCGCTGCATGGCCAGCATGGTGGCGTGGAGGATATTCAGCTCGTCGATTTCCTCGACTTCAGCCCGGGCGATGCACCAGCTCAAGGCTTTTTCGCAGATTTCGTCGAACAGCTTCTCGCGACGGGCCTCGGTGAGCTTCTTCGAATCATTGAGGCCAAGAATCGGCCGTTTCGGATCAAGAATCACCGCCGCCGTGACAACGGCTCCACACAAGGGACCACGGCCGACTTCATCGACACCGGCTACCAGATCCTCGGCATCCGCCACCAGGGTGAAGTCCAGGCCCATCTGCATCTTCGCGTTACTCATTGTGTTTTGCCGATCAGCTCAAGTACCGCTTGCGCGGCCTGGTTGGATGCATCACGGCGCAAGGTTCGGTGGATCTCGTCAAAACCGCGGGTCTGCTCTTCGCCACCTTCGATCAGCGGCGACAAGGTTTGCGCCAGGGCTTCGGCGGTGGCGTCATCCTGCAGCAGCTCGGGCACCAGCAAGCGCTGGGCCAGCAGATTGGGCAAGGAAATGTACGGACTCTTGACCATGCGCTTGAGAATCCAAAAGGTCAGCGGCGCCAGGCGGTAGGCCACCACCATCGGACGCTTGTAGAGCAAGGCTTCAAGGGTCGCGGTGCCGGAGGCGATCAGCACCGCGTCGCAGGCGGCCAGGGCCTTGTGGGACTGGCCATCGAGCAAGGTCAGTGGCAGGTCACGGCTGGCCAGCAGCTCTTCGAGCTGGACCCGACGCTCCGGGCTGGCGCACGGCATGATGAAGCGCACACCTGGACGCAGGACACGCAAGCGCTGCGCGGCATCCAGGAACAACGCCCCCAGGCGCCCCACTTCACCGCCGCGACTGCCGGGCATCAGGGCCACCAAAGGCCCGTCCGGCAGACCCAATTCGGCACGCGCCGCAGCCCGGTCCGCCTGCAGCGGAATGGCATCGGCCAGGGAGTGGCCGACGAACTTCACCGGTACGCCTTTTTCTTCGTAAAAGCGGGCCTCGAAGGGAAACAGCGTGAGCATCAGGTCGCAGCCTTCGCGGATCTTCAACACGCGCTTCTGCCGCCAGGCCCAGACCGAGGGGCTGACGTAGTGCACGGTCTTGATTCCAGCCTGACGCAGCTTGAGTTCAATATTCAGGGTGAAATCCGGAGCATCGATGCCGATGAATACATCCGGTTTCTCGGCAATCAGGGTCTGGATCAGCTTCTTGCGCCGAGCCAGCAGCTCACGCAGGCGCCCGAGCACCTCGACCAAGCCCATGACCGCCAGGCGTTCCATGGGGAAGTACGAGGTCAGACCTTCGGCCTGCATCAGCGGACCGCCGACACCGATGAATTCCACAGCCGGGTGCTGAGCCTTGAGGGCTCGCATCAGACCGGCGCCGAGAATGTCGCCGGAGGCTTCGCCAGCCACCAGCGCAATACGCAGAGTGCTCATGATTAACGGGTGATGCCGCGAGTCGAAGACTGGATCGAGTCACGAAAAACCGCGACTTCCGGGAACTCCACCGCCGCTTCGGCCAGTTCGGCCAAGGCTTGATCCACGGTCAGACCCTGGCGGTAAACCACCTTGTAGGCGCGCCGCAGTGCGTGGATCGCGTCCTCGCTGAAACCGCGACGGCGCATGCCTTCGAAGTTCATGCTGCGGGCTTCGGCTGGGTTGCCGAACACCGTGACGAACGCCGGTACATCCTTGCCAATGGCGGTGCCCATGCCGGAGAAGCTGTGGGCGCCGATATGGCAGTACTGATGCACCAGGGTGAAACCGGAAAGAATCGCCCAGTCGTCGACATGCACATGGCCGGCCAGCGCTGTGTTGTTGACCAGGATGCAGTGGTTGCCAATGACGCTGTCGTGACCGATGTGGGCGTAGGCCATGATCAGGTTGTGATCGCCCAGGGTGGTTTCGGAACGGTCCTGGATGGTGCCACGGTGAATGGTCACGCCTTCGCGGATCACATTGTGGTCACCGATGACCAGGCGGGTTTCCTCGCCTTTGTATTTCAGATCAGGGGTGTCCTCACCTACCGAAGAAAACTGGTAGATGCGGTTGTGCTTACCGATCCGGGTGGGGCCCTTGAGAATGACATGGGGCCCGATCACTGTACCCTCGCCGATTTCCACACCAGCGCCGATGATCGACCACGGGCCAACCTCAACGTCGTCGGCCAGGATGGCCGTCGGATCGATGATTGCGCGAGGGTCAATCAAACTCATAGTTTGCGTTCCGCACAGATGATTTCGGCAGAGCACACCGGCTTGCCGTCGACCGAAGCCTGGCACTCGAACTTCCAGATCTGGCGCTTGCAACTGATGAACTTGGCTTCAAGAATCAGCTGGTCGCCCGGCAGCACTGGCTGGCGGAAGCGCAGCTTGTCGGAGCCGACGAAGTAATACAGGGTGCCATCGGCTGGCTTCACGTCGAGCATCTTGAAACCGAGAATGCCCGCAGCCTGAGCCATGGCTTCGATGATCAACACGCCCGGCATGATCGGATGCGCAGGAAAATGACCATTGAAGAACGGTTCGTTGATGCTGACATTCTTGTAGGCACGAATGCACTTGCCCTCAACATCCAGGTCCACTACCCGATCCACCAACAGGAAAGGGTAACGGTGAGGCAGGTATTCGCGAATCTCGTTGATGTCCATCATTTCGGGGGGAAGCCTGTAGTAAAGAGTGGGAGCGCGCGACTAACGCACGCCCCTCTAGCAAATCAAGGAGGCCGTCTAGCGGCTGTGCACACTTGATATGGAAATGGTATCAGCCATCTGATGAAGCATTGCCATCAGGGGTCACGCCCCCAACGCGCTTTTCCAACTGACGCAGGCGTCGCGCAAGATCATCAAGCTGACGGATGCGTGCCGCGCTCTTGCGCCACTCGGCAGCAGGTTGCATGGCCGTACCGGAAGAGTAGGCACCCGGCTCGGTAATCGAGTGAGTCACCATGGTCATTCCAGTGAGGAATACGTTGTCACAAATATCGATATGCCCGACCAGCCCCACACCGCCGGCGAGCATACAGTGCTTGCCGATCTTGGTGCTGCCGGAAATCCCCACACAAGCGGCCATGGCGGTGTGATCACCGACCTGAACGTTGTGGGCGATCTGAATCTGGTTATCGAGTTTCACCCCATTACCAATCACGGTGTCGGCCAGGGCGCCGCGATCGATCGCGGTGTTGACGCCGATCTCGACATCGTCACCGATGGTCACGCCGCCAATCTGCGCAATCTTCTGCCAGATGCCTTTTTCGTTGGCGAAGCCGAAGCCTTCGCCCCCCAGCACCGCGCCCGACTGGATGACCACTCGTTTACCGATGCGTACGTCGTGGTACAGGGTGACCCTGGGAGCCAGCCAGCCGCCCTCGCCGATCTCGCAGCGGGCACCGATAAAGCAATGAGCGCCGATGGTCACACCGGCACCGATGCGAGCACCACTCTCGATCACCGCGAACGGGCCGATGCTGGCCGCTGGATCCACCTGAGCATCAGCAGCAATGACCGCGGACGGGTGAATGCCGGCCGGTGCCTTGGGCTTGGGATCGAACAGATGGGAAATTCGGGCGTAGGACAGGTAAGGATCGGCCACCACCAATGCGTCGCCGGCATAGGCCTCGGCATCAGAGGCTTTCAGCAACACCGCACCGGCCAGGCAGTCCACCAGGTACTTACGATATTGCGGGTTTGCCAAAAAGCTCAACTGAGCTGGGCCAGCCTCCTGCAAGGTGGCTAGCCCAGTGATTTCCTTCTCCGCGTCGCCACGCAAGGTGGCGCCGAGGAACTCGGCCAACTGGCCGAGTTTTATAATCGCGGTCATGGCTTACTTCAGCTGATTCATGCGCTCGATAACTTGGCGAGTGATGTCGTACTGAGGTTTGACATCGATCACTGCGCCACGCTCGAAGACCAGGTCGAAACCGCCTTTCTTGATGACTTCTTCAACTGCGCTGTCCAGCTTTGGCTTCAGTTGCTTGAGCATCTCGCGGTCAGCAACAGCCTTGGCTTCGTTCAGTTCCTTGGACTGGAACTGGAAGTCACGGGCCTTTTGCTTGAACTCGAGCTCCAGACGTTCACGCTCGCCCTGCTGCATCTTGTCGCCACCGGCCACCAGGCGATCCTGGATACCCTTGGCGCTGCTTTCCAGGGTTTTCAGCTTGGTCAGTTGCGGACCGAACTTTTTTTCGGCGTCCACTGCGTACTTCTTCGCCGCATCGGACTCCAGCAGTGCCATCTGATAGTTCAGAACGGCGATTTTCATTTCGGCAAACGCCGGGCTCGCGACCAGAACGGAGGCCAGGAGAACCAATTGAGTCAACTTACGCACGATGCACTCCTACAAAATCCATTGTCGTTATCTTGGGTCAGGCTATTAGAAAGTCTGACCGAGGGAGAATTGGAACACCTGGGTCTCAGCGTTATTCGGTTTCTTCACTGGCATCGCCAGGGCGAAGCTCAATGGACCCAGGGCCGTAACCCAAGTCACACCGACGCCCACGGAGCTGGCCAGGTTGCTGAGGCTGATGTCATTGCACTGCGTGTTGGAGGAAACGCCGTTGGTATTTTTCACGTTCGAGCACTTGGAATCGAACACGTTACCCACATCCCAGAACACCGACGTCCGCAGGGAACGCTGATCCTTGACGAATGGCAGTGGGAACAACAGCTCGGCACCACCCTGGATCAAGACGTTACCACCGAACGGCAGCGGATCCTGGTCAGGGTCGGCTGCAGTGCCTACGTTGCCCGTTACACCAACACCGCGACTTGGGGTACTGCGTGGACCCAACGTGCTGTCCTTGAAGCCACGCACCGAGTTGAAACCACCAGCGTAGTAGTTCTCGTAGAACGGCAAGCCATCGGTTGAACCGTAGCCATCACCGTAGCCGAGCTCGGTATGGAAGCGCATGGTGTAGTTTTCAGTCAGCGGCTGGAACATCTGGCCACGGTAATCAAGCTTGAAGAACGAAAGATCGCTACCCGGGGTGGTGGTTTCCAGAACCAGACTCTGAGAGTGGCCTCGGGTGGCCAGCACACCTTTGTTCAAGGTCGACTCGGACCAGCCGGCGGATGCCTTGAAGTTCAGGTAGTTGCTGCCCTGCTGATTCACGAAGTCGAAAATCTCATCGACGGTGTACAAGCCAGTCTTGATCTTGTCCTGCTGCGCTGTCAGGCCGAAGGTCAGGCGCGAAGTCTCGCTGATCGGGTAGCCCACGCTGACACCGGCACCCAGGCTGTCCACCGCATAGCTGGCGACGTTGACGTCGAGGTCTTTGTAGTCAGTGGTGCGATAGAAAGCGTTGTAGCCCAGGCTCACGCCGTCGGCGGTCCAGTAGGGGTCGACGTAGCCGAAGTTGTAGCGGCTCTGGTATTCGCTGCGGGTCAGACCAATGCTGACCTTGTTACCAGTACCCAGGAAGTTGTTCTGGGTGATCGAACCACCGAGGATCAGACCGGCACTCTGGGCGAAACCGACGCTGGCGGTGATCGAACCGGAGGCTTGCTCTTCAACTGCGTAGTTCACGTCAACCTGGTCATCGACACCCGGAACAGCCGGAGTCTCGACGTTGACCTCCTTGAAGAAGCCCAGGCGCTCCAGGCGAGTCTTGGACTGGTCGATCAGGTAGGTCGAAGCCCAGCCACCTTCCATCTGACGCATTTCGCGACGCAGCACTTCGTCCTCGGACTTGGTGTTGCCACGGAAGTTGATGCGATTGACGTAGGCACGCTTGCCCGGGTCCACCACGAAGGTGATGTCCACGGTGTGATCTTCATCATGGGGCTGAGGCACGCCGTTGACGTTGGCGAAGGTGTAACCCTCGTTACCGAGACGACGAGTGATCAGTTCGGAAGTGGTGGTCATCAGCTTGCGCGAGAAGACTTGCCCCTTCTCCACCAGCAACAGCGCCTTGACCTGGTCCTCAGGGACTTTCAGGTCGCCGCTGAGCTTCACGTCACGAACGCTGTACTTCTCGCCTTCGTTGACGTTGACAGTGATATAGACGTGCTTCTTGTCCGGGGTGATGGACACCTGGGTCGAAGCGATATCCATGTTGATATAGCCACGATCGAGGTAGTAGGAGCGCAGACGCTCCAGGTCACCGGAGAGTTTTTCACGGGCGTACTTGTCGTCGTTCTTGAAGAACGACAGCCAGTTGGTGGTCTTGAGTTCGAACAGGCCGATCAGGTCTTCATCAGGGAAAACCGTATTGCCCACCACGTTGATGTGCTGGATGGCGGCGACCGTGCCTTCGTTGATCTTGACCTTCAGGCCAACGCGGTTGCGTGGTTGCGGCACCACTTCGGTTTCAACGGAAGCCGAGTAACGACCCTGGGCAACATATTGACGCTGCAGTTCGTTACGCACGCCTTCAAGGGTCGCGCGCTGGAAGATCTCGCCTTCGGCCAGGCCAGATTGCTTCAGGCCCTTCATCAGGTCTTCGGTAGAGATCGCCTTGTTGCCTTCGATCTCGATACTGGCAACCGACGGCCGCTCGACTACCGTAATGACCAGGACGTTGCCATCGCGGCCCAGCTGGATGTCTTGAAAGAAACCGGTTTTGAACAGCGCACGAGTGGATTCCACCAGGCGACGGTCGTCCGCCTGCTCGCCGACGTTCAACGGCAAGGCACCAAAGACGCTACCCGCGGATACGCGCTGAAGGCCGTTGACGCGGATATCGGAGATAGTGAAGGACTCGGCGTGAACTTCGGCGATCATCAATACGGTGAGAACCGCAGTTAGCAGCAGACGTTTCATGAAGTCCTTTCTTATTCCAACTGGCAATAAACAAACTGCCGCAAAATGCGGCAGATTCGCAATTCAGCGAAGCGTTACAGACGACCCAGATCGTTGACCAGAGCAAGCAGCATGACTCCGACCACCAAGCTGATACCGATCTGTATCCCCCAACCTTGCACCCGATCCGACAAGGGACGACCACGCGCCCACTCGATCAGATAGAACAACAAATGCCCCCCATCCAGTACCGGGATGGGCAACAAATTCAGAACACCCAGGCTAATACTCAGATAAGCAAGGAAATTCAAGAAATCAGCAATGCCCGACTGGGCAGAAGCGCCCGCCACTTTAGCAATGGTTATCGGTCCACTCAAGTTTTTTACCGAGAGCTCGCCGAACAACATTTTCTTCAGTGATTCCAGGGTCAGGACGCTCATGGTCCAGGTCCGCCGGGCCCCTTCTCCGATGGCCTCCAGCGGGCCATAACTGACCTCGCGAAGCATCTCCGGCGGCCAGTCTACCGCCTTCACCCCGGCGCCAAGATAACCGCTGGGGGCCTTGCTTTCACCACGACTGGCCAACGTGACCGGGATCTCGACCTGAGCACCATCGCGCTCCACCTGCAGCACAATCTTGCTGCCAGGATGCATCCGCACCCAATCGACCACCTGCTGCCAGTCATTGAGCGGCTGCCCATCGAGGGCCAACAGACGATCACCGCTTTTCAGGCCAGCCGCCTGGGCCGGGCCTTTCGGGTCCAGCTCAGCCAGCACCGGCGGCAAAGCCGGCCGCCATGGGCGAATCCCCAGGGAGCGGATAGGGTCCGGCTCATCGGCCCCTTTGAGCCACTTATCCAGTACCAGCTGACGAGGCGACTCCGCAGTCGCGCCCTGCTCGCGCACCAACACCTGCAAGGCGCCACTTTCACCCAAACGACGCACCAGTTGCAGGTTGACCGCTGCCCAGCCTGTGGTCGGTTCGCCATCGATGGCGATGATTTCCTGACCGGCGGCAAGGCTTGCCTGCGCCGCGATACTGCCCGCCTCGACATCACCGATAACCGGACGCACTTGCTGGCTACCCAGCATCGCCAGGCCCCAGAAGAACACCAGTGCCAGGAGGAAGTTGGCAATCGGCCCCGCGGCAACAATAGCGATGCGCTGGCGAACCGATTTGCGATTGAAGGATTGATCCAGCTCCTCGACGGCCACTTCGCCTTCACGCTCATCGAGCATTTTCACGTAGCCGCCCAGCGGAATGGCGGCGATCACGAACTCGGTGCCACGACGATCGTGCCAGCGCAGCAGTGGCATGCCAAAGCCCACGGAAAAGCGCAGCACCTTGACGCCACAGCGGCGCGCGACCCAAAAGTGACCGAATTCGTGGAAGGTGACCAGCACGCCCAAGGCTACCAGGGTGCCGACAATCATATAGAGCGCGCTCATCTACTTTCTCCGCAATCCTGTTCGCCGCCACTCGCGCGGTCGCGCATCCTATCGCCCGTTACGCTGCAACCATTGTTCCGCCAGGCTCCGGGCCTTGGCGTCCGCCGCAAACACCGCATCGAGCTCATTGACTGCGACTACAGGTTCACGGACTAAAACTTCGTCGATGATACTCGCGATTTCCGGGTAACGGATGCGCCGTTCGAGAAACGCCGAAACCGCCACTTCGTTGGCCGCATTGAGCATCGCCGGCGCACTGCCACCCGCCTCGGCAGCCTGACGCGCCAATCGCAGACAAGGAAACCGCTGCTCGTCGGGCGCTTCGAAGTCCAGGCGGGCAATCGCAAACAGATCCAGCGGCGCAACACCGGAGTCGATACGTTCCGGCCAGGCCAGAGCATTGGCGATGGGCGTGCGCATATCAGGATTACCCAACTGCGCCAGCACCGAACCGTCGACATAATCCACCAGGGAGTGGATCACGCTCTGAGGATGCACTACCACTTCAACCTGCGAAGGCCTGGCATCGAACAACCAGCAGGCCTCGATCAGCTCCAAGCCCTTGTTCATCATGCTCGCCGAATCCACGGAGATCTTGCGCCCCATGGACCAGTTCGGATGGGCACAAGCCTGCTCGGGCGAGACACGCTCAAGCTCGGCCAGCGGCGTCTGACGGAACGGACCGCCCGAGGCAGTCAGCAGAATCCGACGCACTCCGATTGCCCCCAACCCCCGAGAGAAGTCGGCTGGCATGCACTGGAAGATCGCATTGTGCTCGCTGTCGATGGGCAGCAGCACCGAACCACTCTTGCCCACCGCCTGCATGAACAGTGCGCCGGACATCACCAAGGCTTCCTTGTTGGCCAGCAGAATTTTCTTGCCGGCCTCGACGGCCGCCAGGGTCGGGCGCAAACCGGCCGCCCCGACGATCGCCGCCATCACCGCATCGACCTCGGGCGCCGACGCGACATCACACAAACCTTGTTCACCCACCAGAACCCGAGTCGACAAACCGGCAGCCCGCAGCTCTTCCTGCAAACGACTGGCGGCAGCCACCTCCGGCACCACCGCAAAGCGCGGCACGTGACGAATGCACAAGGCCAGCAACTCGGCCAGACGACTGAACCCGGTAAGGGCAAACACCTGGTAGCGATCCGGATGACGGGCAATGACATCCAAGGTACTCAGCCCAATGGAGCCCGTTGCCCCCAGAACCGTTACCTGCTGGACAGCACTCACAGTCCGGCCATCCACAGCAGCACCGCAAACACCGGGATAGCCGCTGTCAGGCTATCGATACGATCGAGCACGCCACCATGACCCGGCAACAGGTTACTGCTGTCCTTGATGCCCGACTGACGCTTGAACATGCTCTCGGTCAGATCCCCGACCACGGAAATGAACACCACGATGGCCGCTCCCAGCAGCCCCAGCAGGATCTGCCCGACACTCCAGCCACGCACCAGCCCAACCACGGCAGTGATCACCAGGCTCAAGGCCAGGCCGCCATACACCCCTTCCCAGCTCTTGCCAGGACTGACCTGGGGCGCCAGCTTGCGCTTACCGAAAGCCTTGCCGGAAAAATAGGCACCAATGTCCGCGCCCCATACCAGCACCATGACCGACATGATCAACCAGTTACCCAGCGGCAGCTGCTTGATGAACACCAGGCCCTGCCAGGCCGGCAACAGGATCAACAGACCGATCAGCAGCTTGGGTGCGGCTCCCGACCATTGCTCGCTGGTGCGCGGGTAAGTCAGCACCAGGAACGTCGCCACCGCCCACCACAGCACCGCCGCGCCCAGCACCCAGGGGGCAACGCCGGGAACCAGGTGCATGAGCAGCAACATCGCTGCCACCACCAGGGCAAAGGCGACCCGAGCCGGCTGCGCTTCGAAACCGGCCAGGCGCGCCCACTCCCAGGCTCCCAGGCTCACCACCAGGCCGATGAACAGGGCAAACCCCGAACCCTCCAGCAGGAAAAACCCGCACAAAGCGATCGGCAGCAGGATCAGTGCAGTAATGATTCGTTGTTTAAGCATTAAACCCGGGCTCCAGCCTCGACCTGCTCGCTCGTCTTACCGAAGCGGCGCTGGCGAGATGCGTAATCGGCCAGCGCATTGCGCATGGCTTCGTGTTTGAAGTCCGGCCAGAACAGGTCGGAGAAATACAACTCGGCATAGGCCAGTTGCCACAACAGGAAGTTACTGATGCGATGCTCGCCACCGGTACGGATGCACAAGTCCGGCAATGGCAGGTCGCCGGTTGCCAGGCAGGTCTGCAACAGGCCTGGGGTGATGTCCTCGGGCCGCAGATGACCGGCCTGAACCTCTCGCGCCAGGCGCTGGGCAGCCTGGGCGATGTCCCACTGCCCGCCATAGTTGGCGGCAATCTGCAGGATGAAACGATCAGGACCGGCGGTAATGGCCTCCGCCTCGCGCATCGCCGCCTGCAACTCGGGATGGAAGCGCGAACGATCGCCAATGATCCGCAAGCTGATGCTGTTTTCGTTGAGGCGCTTGGCCTCACGACGCAACGCCTTGAAGAACAGATCCATCAAGGCGCTGACTTCATCAGCCGGGCGCTGCCAGTTTTCACTGGAAAAGGCAAACAGGGTCAGCACCTCGACCTTGGCCTCAGCGCACACTTCGATCACTGCGCGCACCGCATCGACACCCGCCTTATGCCCGGCAACACCCGGCATGAAGCGCTTTTTTGCCCAGCGGTTATTTCCGTCCATGATGATCGCGACATGGCGCGGCACCGAGGACGACACGGACTGCTTGGTCTTTTCCATGAAAACGCCTGACCCTTAAACGGCCATCAAGTCCTTTTCCTTTTCCTCAGTCGCCTTGGCGATCTGAGCTTCAAAGTCCTTGATCAGCTTATCGATTTCAGCGCTGCCACGACGCTCTTCGTCTTCGCTGATTTCCTTGTCCTTGGTCAGCTTCTTCAACTCGCCCAGGGCATCGCGGCGGATATTGCGCACAGCAACCCGCGCATCTTCGGCCGCAGCACGCGCCTGCTTGGTGAAGCCCTTGCGGGTTTCCTCGGTCAGCGGCGCCATCTTGATCAGCAGCAGCTCGCCCAGGTTGGTCGGATTGAGGTTAAGACCAGCACTACCAATGGCCTTGTCGATGGCACCAAGCATGTTGCGCTCGAACGGCACCACCTGCAGGGTCTGGGAGTCCTTCACAGTCACGTTGGCAACGCCGCTCAACGGCGTGTCGGTACCGTAGTAAGGCACCATCACGCTGCCCAGGATGCTGGGGTGAGCCTTGCCGGTACGGATCTGGCCGAATGCGTGCGCCAGCGATTCCAGGGACTTTTTCATGCGCTCCTGGGCGTCTTTCTTGATTTCGTTGATCATTGTTCGCCTTCCTCGATCAGGGTTCCTTCAGCGCCACCATGCACGATATTCAGCAGGGCGCCGGGCTTGTTCATGTTGAATACCCGCAGCGGCATCTTGTGGTCGCGGCACAGGCAGATGGCCGTCAGGTCCATCACTCCCAGCTTGCGATCCAGCACTTCATCGTAAGTCAGATGATCGAACTTCTCGGCATGCGGGTCCTTGAACGGGTCTGCAGTGTAAACACCGTCGACCTTGGTTGCCTTGAGCACGACATCGGCATCGATCTCGATGGCGCGCAGGCAGGCTGCGGAGTCGGTAGTGAAGAACGGGTTGCCGGTACCGGCCGCGAAAATCACCACCTCTTTGGAGTTCAGGTGGCGCATGGCCTTGCGACGGTCATAGTGATCGGTCACGCCCACCATCGAAATGGCGGACATCACGATGGCCGAGATATTCGCACGTTCCAGCGCGTCGCGCATGGCCAGGGCGTTCATCACAGTGGCCAGCATGCCCATGTGGTCGCCCGTGACCCGATCCATCCCGGCCGCGCTCAATGCGGCGCCACGAAACAGGTTGCCACCACCGATCACCAAGCCTACCTGGACGCCGATGCCGACCAACTGGCCGACTTCCAGCGCCATGCGATCCAGCACCTTGGGATCGATCCCGAACTCTTCCGAGCCCATCAGGGCCTCGCCGCTAAGCTTGAGTAGAATGCGTTTATAGCGAGCTTGATAACCACTGCCCTGCTGAGCCATTGCGAATCTCTCCTGCGGCGTATTTTAAAAATTCTTTGCGGGCTGTTTTCAGCCTGCGTTCACTCTAGCTTGACGCTGTCACAGCGCCATCAGAACACGACTTTGTAAACCGGTTCCGAGGTAAAACAACAAAATTGCCCTGCCCATTTGAAAAGAGGCTGCGCGCGTGAGCGGGCAGCCTCTTCTGGGCGACAGTTGAAAAACCGTCTTACTGTTGCTTGGCAGCAGCCAGTTGTGCAGCTACTTCTTCAGCGAAGTTGTCTTCTTTCTTCTCGATGCCTTCGCCTACGGCGAAACGAGTGAAGGAAACGATTTCAGCGCCGCCTTTCTTGGCCAGAGCACCTACGGTGATTTCTGGATCCTTGACGAAGGCTTGCTCAACCAGGCTGGCTTCAGCCAGGAACTTGCTGATACGGCCGGCGATCATCTTCTCGACGATTTCAGCTGGCTTGCCTTTCATCTTGTCTTCGTTCAACTGCAGGAACACAGCCTTTTCGCGCTCGATGGCTTCGGCGGAAACTTGCGAAGGCAGCAGGAACTCAGGGTTGCTTGCTGCTACGTGCATGGCGATGTCTTTGGCCAGTTCAACGGAACCGCCCTTCAGGACAACCGCAACACCGATCTTGTTACCGTGCAGGTAAGTACCGACCACGTCACCTTCAACGCGGGCCAGACGACGGATGTTGACGTTCTCGCCAGTCTTGCCAACCAGGATCAGACGGTCAGCTTCTTGAGCTTCGATCAGCGGAGCGGCGTCGGTCAGCTTGTCAGCGAAGGCTTTTTCAACGCTGGCAGCAACGAATGCCTTGAAGTCGTCCTGCAGAGCCAGGAAGTCGGTCTGCGAGTTCACTTCCAGCAGGACAGCGGCTTTGCCGTCGTCCTTGATGGCGATGGCGCCTTCAGCAGCCACGTTGCCTGCTTTCTTGGCAGCCTTGATGGCGCCGGAAGCACGCATGTCATCAATGGCTTTTTCGATGTCGCCGCCGGCCTTGGTCAAGGCCTTTTTGCAATCCATCATGCCTTCGCCGGTACGCTCGCGCAGTTCTTTGACCAACGCTGCAGTAATCTCTGCCATTTTCAAAATCCTCTTGGATAGGTTTTCAACCATTCCACCCGATCGAACGGGCGTTCAATTCTTGGGCACTGCCCCGAATTCATTTCATAACAGCCCCGGATTACAGAATCTGTCGGGGCGCGACGACGAAATGATTTTCGAGTTGGCAAAAAGGGGGCCAAGCCCCCTTTTTGCGTGCTGAGTAAACGCTAAGCGTCAGTTACTCAGGCTTCAGCCGCCGGTGCTGCAGCTTCTTCGAACACTTCGGTGCCGCCAGCAACGTTGTTGCGACCACGGATCACAGCGTCAGCCATCGAACCCATGTACAGCTGGATGGCGCGAATGGCGTCATCGTTGCCTGGGATGATGTAGTCAACGCCTTCCGGGCTGCTGTTGGTATCGACAACGCCGATGACCGGGATGCCCAGCTTGTTGGCTTCGGTGATCGCGATGCGCTCGTGGTCGACGTCGATCACGAACAGTGCGTCAGGCAGGCCGCCCATGTCCTTGATACCACCCAGGGAACGATCCAGCTTTTCCAGATCGCGAGTGCGCATCAGCGCCTCTTTCTTGGTCAGCTTGGCGAAAGTGCCGTCTTCTGCCTGCACTTCAAGGTCACGCAGACGCTTGATGGAAGCACGGATGGTTTTGTAGTTGGTCAGCATGCCGCCCAACCAGCGGTGATCGACGTACGGCGAACCGCAACGTGCTGCTTCTTCAGCAACGATCTTGCCAGCGGAACGCTTGGTGCCGACGAACAGAATCTTGTTTTTGCCCTGGGCCAGACGCTCTACGAAAGTCAGAGCTTCGTTGAACATTGGCAGGGTTTTTTCAAGGTTGATGATGTGAATCTTGTTGCGCGCGCCGAAAATGTACTTGCCCATTTTCGGATTCCAGTAACGGGTTTGGTGACCGAAGTGCACACCGGCCTTCAGCATATCGCGCATGTTGACTTGGGACATGATAGTTCCTTAATAAGTCGGGTTAGGCCTCCACGTATCCCAATGACCAACCAACAGCATGTGCTGAGGGCACCCAGGTCATCGTGTCGACACGTGTGTGGGTTTGGGCTTTTCGGGGCATCCCCGGAAAGCGGCGCATTTTATACCACAGCAAGGGCCAAAACGGAACCCGGATTCACATCCGCCGATCCTTGAAGTTTTTGCCCTGTAGTTGGAATCGGCCCAGAATGCGCCATTGTATGCAGACAAGCGCCAGCAGAACCTCAGATTTGCGCTGAGCGTCTGTTAGAATCGCACCTTTGCGGCTTCCGAAAACCTCACCTAGCCCCTCCCGGCACCAGCCTTGCCGGGGCAGGTTTTCAAGCCATTCCGTGTTTATCGCGCCACTGAGCGTCAAGAGAGCCTGTATGACCGTCACCCTCAAAACCCCCGAGGACATCGCCAAAATGCGTGTCGCCGGCAAACTGGCCGCCGAAGTGCTGGAGATGATTGCCGAGCATGTCAAACCCGGTGTCACCACCGAAGAACTGGACCGCATCTGCCACGACTACATCGTCAACGTGCAGGGCGCCATCCCGGCCCCGCTGAACTACAAGGGCTTCCCCAAGTCCATCTGCACCTCGATCAACCACGTGGTGTGCCACGGCATCCCCAACGAGAAGCCGCTGAAGGATGGCGACACCCTGAACATCGACGTGACCGTCATCAAGGACGGCTACCACGGCGACACCAGCCGCATGTTCCACGTCGGCAACGTGCCGGTCTGGGCCGAGCGCCTGTCGCAGATCACCCAGGAATGCATGTACAAGGCCATCGAACTGGTGAAGCCGGGCTGCCGCCTGGGCGACATCGGCGAAGTGATCCAGAAGCACGCGGAAAAGAACGGCTTTTCGGTCGTACGCGAATTCTGCGGCCACGGCATCGGCAAGGTGTTCCACGAAGAGCCGCAGATCCTGCACTACGGCCGCGCCGGCACCGGCATGGAACTCAAGGCCGGCATGACCTTCACCATCGAGCCGATGATCAACCAGGGCAAGGCCGACACCAAGGTGCTGGGCGATGGCTGGACCGCCATCACCAAGGACCGCAAGCTCTCGGCGCAGTGGGAACACACCCTGCTGGTCACCGAGACCGGCTACGAAATCTTCACCCTGCGCAGCGACGACACCATCCCCCGGGTATCTGCCTGACCGACAACGCCGCGTCCCGACCTTATAGATAGAAAGGAAAGCCAATCGATGCCGCAGGTGGATCCCGAACTCTTCGACCGCGGCCAGTTCCAGGCGGAACTGGCGCTGAAGGCCAGCCCCATCGCCGCCTTCAAGAAAGCCATCCGCCAGGCACGGGAAGTGCTGGACAACCGCTTTCGCAGCGGACGGGAAATCCGCCGGCTGATCGAAGACCGCGCCTGGTTCATCGACAACATCCTGCAAAAGGCCTGGGACCAGTTCAGCTGGAGTGAAGACGCCGACATCGCCCTGGTGGCAGTCGGCGGCTACGGCCGCGGCGAGCTTCACCCCTACTCCGACATCGACCTGCTGATCCTTCTGGACAGCGCCGATCACGAGATCTTTCGCGACTCCATCGAACGCTTCCTCACCCTGCTCTGGGACATTGGCCTGGAAGTCGGACAGAGCGTGCGCTCGGTGGACGAATGCGCCGAGGAAGCCCGGGCCGACCTGACGGTGATCACCAACCTGATGGAAAGCCGCACCATCGCCGGCCCCGAGCACCTGCGCCAGCGCATGCTGGACGTCACCAGCACCGCGCACATGTGGCCGAGCAAGGACTTCTTCCTGGCCAAGCGCGCCGAACAAAAGGCCCGCCACCACAAGTACAACGACACCGAATACAACCTGGAGCCCAACGTCAAAGGCTCCCCCGGCGGCCTGCGGGATATCCAGACCATTCTCTGGGTCGCCCGGCGCCAGTACGGCACCCTCAACCTGCGAGCCCTGGCTGGCGAAGGCTTCCTGGTGGAAAGCGAGAACGCCCTGCTGGCGTCATCCCAGGAATTCCTGTGGAAGGTCCGCTACGCCCTGCACATGCTCGCCGGGCGTGCCGAGGACCGCCTGCTGCTGGATCACCAGCGCTCCATCGCCGAGCTGCTGGGTTTCAGCGGTGAAGACGTCAAGCAGTCGATAGAAAGCTTCATGCAGCAGTACTACCGGGTGGTGATGAGCATCGCCCAGTTGAGCGACCTGATCATCCAGCACTTCGAAGAGGTGATCCTCGCCCCCGAGGACGAAGCCCCGCCGCAGCCGATCAACGCCCGCTTCCAGCTGCATGACGGCTATATCGAGGCGATCAACGACAACGTGTTCAAGCGCACACCGTTCGCCATGCTGGAAATCTTCGTGCTGATGGCCCAGCACCCGGAGATCAAAGGCGTGCGCGCCGACACCATCCGCCTGCTGCGTGAACACCGGCACCTGATCGATGACGACTTCCGCCACGACATCCGCAACACCAGCCTGTTCATCGAGCTGTTCAAGTGCGAGATCGGCATCCACCGCAACCTGCGGCGGATGAACCGCTACGGCATCCTCGGGCGCTACCTGCCGGAGTTCGGCTTCATCGTCGGACAGATGCAGCACGACCTGTTCCACATCTATACCGTGGACGCGCACACGCTGAATCTGATCAAGCACCTGCGCAAGATGCAGTACACGCCGATCTCCGAGAAATTCCCCCTGGCCAGCAAGCTCATGGGCAAGCTGCCCAAGCCCGAGCTGATCTACCTGGCCGGCCTGTACCACGACATCGGCAAGGGCCGCCACGGCGACCACTCGGAGATCGGCGCGGTGGATGCCGAAGCCTTCTGCGTCCGCCATCAACTGCCTCTGTGGGACACCCGGCTGATCGTCTGGCTGGTGCAGAACCACCTGGTGATGTCCACCACCGCCCAGCGCAAGGACCTGTCCGACCCGCAGGTGATCCACGACTTCGCCCAGACCGTGGTCGACCAGACCCGCCTCGACTACCTCTACGTACTCACGGTCGCCGACATCTACGCCACCAACCCGACGCTGTGGAACTCCTGGCGCGCCAGCCTGTTGCGCCAGCTCTACACCGAAACCAAGCGTGCCCTGCGCCGCGGCCTGGAAAACCCGGTGGACCGCGAAGAGCAGATCCGCCAGACCCAGAGCGCCGCCCTGGACATCCTGGTGCGCAACGGCACCGACCCGGACGAAGTGGAGCAACTCTGGTCGCAACTCGGCGACGACTACTTCCTGCGCCACACCGCCGGCGACGTGGCCTGGCACAGCGATGCGATCCTCCAGCAACCGGCCGACGGCGGGCCACTGGTACTGATCAAGGAAATCACCCAGCGCGAATTCGAGGGCGGCACCCAGATCTTCATCTACGCCCCGGACCAGCACGACTTCTTTGCGGTGACCGTGGCCGCCATGGACCAGCTCAACCTGAACATCCATGACGCGCGCATCATCACCTCCAGCAGCCAGTTCACCCTCGACACCTACATCGTCCTGGACAACGACGGCGAGTCCATCGGCAACAACCCGCAGCGGGTCGAACAGATCCGCAAGGGCCTGACCGACGCCCTGCGCAACCCCGACGATTACCCGACCATCATCCAGCGTCGGGTGCCGCGCCAGCTCAAGCATTTTGCCTTCGAGCCCGAGGTGACCATCCACAACGACGCCCAGCGTCCGGTGACCGTGCTGGAGCTCAGCGCCCCGGATCGCCCTGGCCTGCTGGCGCGAATCGGCAAGATCTTCCTGGAGTTCGACCTGTCGCTGCAGAACGCCAAGATCGCCACCCTGGGGGAGCGCGTGGAAGACGTGTTTTTCATCACCGACGCGCACAATCAGCCCCTTTCCGACCCCCAACTGTGCAGCCGCCTGCAGGATGCGATCGTCGAGCAGTTGAGCGTCAGCCACGAACCGAATATCGAAATGACCCGCCTGAGCATCTGACGGGACTGAATTGCCGCCTTGAGTGAGATACCGCACCGATGAACAACGCTCTGAACCAGTTGCAGCCTTACCCGTTCGAAAAGCTGCGGGCCCTGCTTGGCACCGTGACGCCCAACCCGGACAAGCGTCCGATCGCCCTGTCCATCGGCGAGCCCAAACACCGTTCGCCGAGCTTTGTCGCCGAAGCCCTGGCCAGCAACCTCGATCAGATGGCTGTGTACCCCACCACCCTGGGCATCCCGGCCCTGCGCGAAGCGATTGGCGCCTGGTGCGAACGACGCTTCGGCGTGCCAAGCGGCTGGATCGACCCGGCACGCAACGTATTACCGGTCAACGGCACCCGCGAAGCCCTGTTCGCCTTCACCCAGACCGTGGTCAACCGCGGTGACGACGCCCTGGTGGTCAGCCCCAACCCCTTCTATCAGATCTACGAAGGCGCAGCCTTCCTCGCCGGGGCCAAGCCGCACTACCTGCCGTGCCTGGATGAAAATGGCTTCAACCCGGACTTCGACGCCGTGCCGGCCGAAATCTGGCAGCGCTGCCAGATCCTCTTCCTGTGCTCCCCGGGCAACCCCACCGGCGCGCTGATCCCGCTGGATACCCTGAAAAAACTGATCGCCCTGGCTGACGAACACGACTTCGTGATCGCCGCCGACGAGTGCTACAGCGAGCTGTACTTCGACGAACAGACCCCGCCGCCGGGGCTGCTCAGCGCCTGCGTCGAACTGGGCCGCAAGGACTTCAAGCGCTGCGTGGTGTTCCACAGCCTGTCCAAGCGTTCCAACCTGCCGGGCCTGCGCTCCGGTTTCGTGGCCGGCGACGCCGATATTCTCAAGGGCTTCCTGCTGTACCGCACCTACCACGGCTGCGCCATGCCGGTGCAGACCCAACTGGCCAGCGTCGCCGCCTGGAACGACGAAGTGCACGTGCGCGCCAACCGCGCCCTGTACCGCGAGAAGTTCGATGCGGTACTGGCGATCCTCGCGCCGGTGCTCGACGTGCAGCGTCCGGACGGCAGCTTCTACCTGTGGCCGAACGTGGCCGGGGATGACGCCGCCTTCTGCCGCGACCTGTTCGAACAGGAACACGTCACCGTGGTGCCGGGCTCCTACCTGTCCCGGGACGTGGACGGCACCAACCCGGGTGCCGGGCGAGTGCGCATGGCACTGGTCGCTCCGCTGGCGGAATGCGTGGAAGCCGCCGAGCGGATTCGCGACTTCATTCTGCGCCGCGCTTAAACCCCTTCGCCGGCAAGCCGGCTCCTACACCCTCCTTGTAGGAGTCGGCTTGCCGACGAAAGCTTCATTCGTTCACTTCACCACCCCCAGATTCGCCTCGCTCAAATCCAGGTCCGCCAACACCTCTCGCAGCACATCATCACCGATCTGGTGATGCCGGCTCAGGCGGTACAGTTCCAGCCGTTGCGCACGCAGGGCCTTGAGCCGCAGGCGGCGCTCCAGCAAGTCCATCTGCAACGCCAGGGCCTGGGCCTCGGCGGAATCGTTATAGACCTCCAACTGATGCCGGTACTCGGCCATCAAGCGTCCCTTGAGTTCAGTGGCCAGTGCTGCCTGGGCCGCATCGGGGGACTCATTGGTTTCCGCCACTTCCTCGGCTTCCAGGGCATGTATCGCCGCCTCGGCAGTCTTGCGCCAGGCATCGCGAACTTCGCCGCGGCGCTTGTCGTCGGGGCTCTTCACAATGCCGCGCAGCAGCAGCGGCAGGGCAATGCAGGCCGCCACCAGGGACAGAAGGATCACCCCGGCAGCGATAAAGATCAGCAGGTCACGTTCGGGGAAGGCCTCCCCCGCGCCCAGGAACAAAGGCACCGACATAACACCGGCCAGAGTCACCGCCCCACGCACCCCGCCCACTGTCAGCAGCCAGCAGGAGCGCGCGGTGGGCACCAGGGTCAGCTCGCCCTTGCCACGCCAGCGCCGCAACAGCCCGGACAGGCGCCAGATGCTCTGCACCCAGATAAAGCGCAATACCAACAGCACCAGGAAGATCGCCAGCACATCCAGGCAGCGATAGAACAGGGTTGGCCAGAGCGAAGTCTCATGGCTGACCACGGCCTTGATGATGTCCGGCAGTTGCAGTCCCAAGAGCAGGAAAATCAGGCCGTTGAAGGCAAACTCCAACAACGACCAGACGCTGCGATTGAGCAGTCGGGTGCTGGTCTGGCGTGGCAACAGGTCGAGCCAGCTCTGCATCATCCCCGCCGCCACGGCGGAAAGGATGCCCGAAGCCCCCAACCGCTCGGCCAGCACATAAGCGGCGAACGGCAACAGCAGCATGAACACCACGTGGGTTGCCGGGTCGTCCCAGCCGCGGGCGATCATCCAGGCGCGCAGGCGCCCGACCAGCCAGCTCAGGGCTACGCCGACCGCCAGCCCGCCCACCGCCACCAGGACAAAGGTCAGGCTGGCATTGGCCAGGGAAAACACCCCGGTCACGGCCGCCACCAGGGCGAACTTGAAGGTCACCAGGCCCGAGGCGTCGTTCATCAGGGCCTCGCCCTGGAGCATATGCATCAGCGGGGTCGGCAGGCGGTTCTGGGAAATCGCCGACACCGCCACGGCGTCGGTGGGCGACAGCACCGCGGCCAGGGCGAAGGCCACCGGCAGGGGAATGCTCGGCAACAGCCAGTGAATGAAGTAGCCGGCGCCGACCACGGTGAACAGCACCAACCCCACCGCCAGGGTCAGGATCGGCCCGCGCAAACGCCAGAATTCGCGCTTGGGCATGCGCCAGCCATCGGAAAACAGCAGTGGCGGCAGAAACAGGAAGAGGAACAGCTCCGGGTCCAGGGTCACGTGCAAACCCAGGGTCGGCCAGGCCAGCAAGGCGCCGGCGGCGATCTGCACCAGGGGCAGCGGCAGGGGAATGACCCGCCCGACAAGACGCGAAAGGCTCACCAGCATCAGCAGGATGAGGACGGTGTAGGCGGATTGCATAAAGCGGGTTTCCCGATCTGAAACTTCAAAGCAGACACGCGACAGCGGCAGGAATTCACCGCAGAAGTGCCATATTAGCCGCTTAAGCTGCTGTCACGCCGCTGCACAAAAGTCGCAACGGCGCAAAGGCACGGAAACACAATGCGACAAAGCCCCGCGCCAGCCGACGCCGAATCGGTGCGGTCGTGGCATAATCCGTGACCTTTGATCTCCAGCATCTCCAAAGGGGGCAATTCCTTGACCGCTTCAAGCAAAACGTTGCACCTTTTCGGCATCAAAGCCTGTGACACCATGAAAAAGGCGCGCACCTGGCTCGATGAACACGCTGTCAGCTATGACTTCCATGACTACAAAACCTCCGGCATTGACCGTGAGCACCTGAATCAGTGGTGCGACGAGCACGGTTGGCAGGTGGTGTTGAACCGCGCGGGCACGACCTTTCGCAAACTCGATGACGAAAGCAAAGCCGATCTCGACCAGGCGAAAGCCGTTGAACTGATGCTCGCGCAACCTTCGATGATCAAGCGCCCGGTGCTCGATCTCGGAGACAAGACCCTGATTGGCTTCAAGCCAGACCTTTACGCAGCGGCGCTCAAGTAAGCCTGCTCACTCAATTTCGCAAGAGGTAACTGCATGTCCACCACCCTGTTCAGCCTGGCCTTCGGTGTCGGCACCCAGAACCGCCAAGGCGCTTGGCTGGAAGTGTTTTACGCGTCGCCACTGCTCAATCCTGCGGCTGAAATCGTTGCCGCGGTAGCACCGATCCTCGGTTACAGCGAAGGCAACCAGGCCATCACCTTCACCAACGCCCAGGCCGCACAAATGGCCGATGCCCTGAAAAGCATCGACGCCACCCAGGCTGCCCTGCTGACTCGCCTGGCCGAGAGCCACAAGCCGCTGGTGGCGACCCTGCTGGCCGAAGACGCCCAGCTGACCTCCACCCCAGAGGCCTACCTGAAGCTGCACCTGCTGTCCCACCGCCTGGTCAAGCCACACGGCCTGAGCCTGGCCGGCGTGTTCCCGCTGCTGCCGAACGTGGCCTGGACCAGCCAGGGTGCGATCGACCTCGGCGAGCTGGCCGAGCGTCAACTGGAAGCCCGCCTGCGCGGCGAGCTGCTGGAAGTGTTCTCGGTGGACAAGTTCCCGAAAATGACCGACTACGTGGTGCCGAGCGGTGTACGTATCGCTGACAGCGCGCGGATCCGCCTGGGCGCCTACATCGGCGAAGGCACCACCGTGATGCACGAAGGCTTCGTCAACTTCAACGCCGGCACCGAAGGCCCGGGGATGATCGAAGGCCGTGTATCGGCTGGCGTATTCGTCGGCAAGGGTTCGGACCTGGGCGGCGGCTGCTCCACCATGGGCACCCTGTCGGGTGGCGGCAACATCGTGATCAAGGTCGGCGAAGGCTGCCTGATCGGTGCCAACGCCGGTATCGGCATTCCATTGGGCGACCGCAACACCGTGGAGTCGGGCCTGTACGTGACTGCCGGCACCAAGGTGGCGCTGCTGGACGAGAACAACCAACTGGTCAAGGTGCTCAAGGCCCGGGAACTGGCCGGCCAGCCGGACCTGCTGTTCCGCCGCAACTCGGAAACCGGCGCCGTGGAGTGCAAGACCCACAAGTCGGCCATCGAGCTGAACGAAGCGCTGCACGCTCACAACTAAGCAGCGATTCGGTTTCACTGGAACCGGCCGGGCGCTTATCATCGGCGCCCGGCCTGTTCAAACGAGTTCCGCCACCATGCTTGTACCCTCCCCCTGGCGCGCCGACTTCCCGGCTATCGCTGCCCTGCAACGCCAGGACCAGACGTACCTGGACAACGCCGCCACCACGCAAAAACCCCAAGCCCTGCTGGACGCCCTGGCTCACTACTACGCCAATGGCGCGGCCAATGTGCATCGCGCGCAGCACCTGCCCGGCGCCCACGCCACCCAGGCCTTCGAGGACAGCCGCAGCAAGGTCGGGCAATGGCTGAATACCGGTGACAGCGGGCAGATCGTCTTCACCCACGGCGCCACTTCCGCGTTGAACCTCCTGGCCTACGGCCTGGAACACCAATTCACAGCGGGCGATGAAATCGTCATCAGCGCCCTGGAACACCACGCCAACCTGCTGCCCTGGCAGCAACTGGCCGAACGTCGCCAACTCAAGCTGATCGTCCTGCCGCTGGATGCCGACGGCATGATCGATATCCAGGCGGCCAGCCACCTGATCGGCCCGAGAACCCGACTGCTGGCGCTGAGCCAGCTGTCCAACGTGCTCGGTGCCTGGCAGCCCCTGAGTCCACTGCTGGCCATGGCCAAGGCCCACGACGCACTGACCGTGATCGACGGCGCCCAGGGCGTGGTTCACGGCCGCCATGACGTACAGGCCCTGGGCTGCGACTTCTATGTGTTCTCCAGCCACAAACTCTACGGCCCGGACGGGGTCGGCGTGCTCTTTGGCCGCCACGAGGCGCTCAAGGGCCTGCGCCACTGGCAGTTTGGAGGCGAGATGGTCCAGAACGCCGACTACCAACACGCCAGCTTCCGCCCGGCGCCGCTGGGCTTCGAGGCCGGCACCCCGCCGATTGCCGGGGTCATCGGCCTGGGCGCGACCCTGGATTACCTCTCAGGCCTGGATCAGCCGGCAGTAGCTGCGCACGAAGCCGCGCTGCATGCCTATCTGTTGCAGGGCTTGCAGGCACGCAACGGCATCCGCCTGTTGGGCACGCCGCAACTGGCCCTGGTCAGTTTCGTCGTCGACGGCGTGCACAACGCCGACCTGGCCCACCTGCTGACCGAACAGGGCATTGCCGTGCGCGCCGGGCATCACTGCGCCATGCCGCTGATGAAAAGCCTGGGGTTGGCCGGAGCGATCCGGGTGTCGTTGGCGCTGTACAACGACTCCGAAGACCTGGAGCGCTTCTTCGAGGCCCTGGATCAGGCCCTGGAGTTGCTGCGATGAGCCTGCCGACGGATGCCATCACCGCCCTGGAGGTGTTCCAGGGCGCTGCCGGCTGGGAGCAGCGGGCACGCCTGCTGATGCAATGGGGCGAGCGCCTGCCGGCACTCGATGACGCGGACAAGGTCGAAGCCAACCGGGTGCACGGCTGCGAAAGCCAGGTCTGGCTGGTGGCGAGCCTGGAAAACGGTCATTGGCAATTTGCCGCTGCCAGCGACGCACGGCTGATTCGCGGCCTGGTGGCCTTGCTGCTGGCGCGGGTCAATGGCCTGACGGCGCAGCAATTGCGCGAGGTGGACCTGGCGGACTGGTTCAACCAGTTGGGCCTGTCGCGCCAGCTTTCACCTTCGCGCAGCAATGGCCTGAACGCGGTACTGCAGCGCATGGGCGAACTGGCTCTATAGGAGCCGGCCACCCTCTGCGCCCTACCGTAGGAGCCGGCTTGCCGGCGAACTGGGCCTCAAACCGAGCATCGCCCCCTTGCTCCCTTTCGCTGGCAAGCCAGCTCCTACAACAGCTCGTGTCTGTGCAAGCCGACCTTATGCAGCGGGCTTGCTGCGCTCGGACGGGCGGCGCACGCCGGCAACGATCTTGTCCACCGCCTTGGTCGCCGCCACCATGCCGAAGGTCGCGGTCACCATCATCACCGCGCCAAAGCCGCCAGCGCAGTCGAGCTTGACCCCGTCGCCGACAAAGCTCTTCTGCAGGCAGATGCTGCCGTCCGGTTTCGGGTAGCGCAGTTGCTCGGTGGAAAACACGCAGGGCACGCTGTAATGGCGGGTCACGGTGCGCGAGAAGCCATAGTCGCGGCGCAGGGTGGAACGCACCTTGGAGGCCAGCGGGTCATTGAAGGTGCGATTCAGGTCGCAGACCTGGATCAGCGTCGGGTCGATCTGCCCGCCGGCGCCGCCGGTGGTGATGATCTGGATCTTGCGCCGCTTGCACCAGGCGATCAGCGCCGCCTTGGCGTTGACGCTGTCGATGCAGTCGATCACGCAGTCGATGTTCGGGGTGATGTATTCGGCCATGGTCTCGCGGGTGACGAAGTCCGCCACCGCATGCACGCGACAGTCCGGGTTGATGCCGCGCAGGCGCTCGGCCATGACCTCGACCTTGGGCTTGCCCACGGTGCTGTCCAGGGCGTGCAACTGACGGTTGCTGTTGCTGACGCAGACGTCGTCGAGGTCGAACAGCGAGATCTCGCCGACACCGCAACGGGCGATGGCTTCCGCCGCCCAGGAACCGACGCCGCCGACCCCGACGATCGCCACATGGGCTGCCCGCAGCCGTTCCAGGCCTTCAATGCCATACAAACGGGCGACACCGGCGAACCGTGGATCTTCTGTACTCATGACCATCACCTAAAAAACCGGCGCGCATTATAGGGCCTGGAAGCGACAAGTTTTAAGCCGCCAGCTACAAGTAAAGAACTTAAACCCAATTACAGTGCCTAAGGTCCGGCTTTCCTCTGTGCGCTGTACGCTCAGTTGAGGGCCGGTGTAGGATGCCCGCCGTTTGGCGCCTGCCAACCCTTCCCTCGTTCCACACTTTTTGGAACCCGAAATAGCTATGTCATCGCGTAAATTTGGACTCAACCTGGTGATAGTGCTGGCCATCGCCGCGCTGTTCACCGGCTTCTGGGCGCTGATCAATCGCCCGGTATCGGCCCCCGACTGGCCGGAACAGATCTCCGGTTTTTCCTACTCGCCTTTCCAGCAGGGCCAGTTCCCGCAGAAGGACCAGTACCCGTCCGACGATGAAATGCGTCGCGACCTGGAGATCATGAGCAAGCTGACGGACAACATCCGTACCTATTCGGTGGACGGCAGCCTGCAGGATATTCCCAAGCTGGCGGAAGAGTTCGGCCTGCGCGTGACCCTGGGCATCTGGATCAGCCCGGACCTGGAGCGCAACGAGCGGGAAATCATGCGCGCCATTGAACTGGCCAACAGTTCGCGCAGCGTGGTGCGGGTAGTGGTAGGCAACGAAGCGATCTTCCGCAAGGAAATCACCGCCGACCAGTTGTCGGTAATTCTCGATCGGGTGCGTGCCGCGGTGAAAGTCCCGGTCACCACCTCGGAACAGTGGCACGTCTGGGAAGAACACCCGGAGCTGGCCAAACACGTCGACCTGATCGCCGCGCACATCCTGCCCTACTGGGAGTTCATCCCGGTGGACAAGGCCGGGCAGTTCGTCCTCGACCGCGCCCGGGACCTGAAAAAGATGTTCCCGAAAAAGCCGCTGCTGCTGTCCGAAGTGGGCTGGCCGAGCAACGGCCGCATGCGCGGTGGTGCCGACGCCAGTCCGGCGGACCAGGCAATCTACCTGCGCACCCTGGTCAACAAGCTCAATCGCCAGGGCTACAACTACTTCGTCATCGAAGCCTTCGACCAGCCGTGGAAGGCCAGTGACGAAGGCTCGGTGGGCGCCTACTGGGGCGTGTTCAACGCCGCGCGCCAGCAGAAATTCAACTTCGAAGGCCCGGTGGTGGCGATCCCGCAGTGGCGGGTACTGGCCATCGGTTCGGTGGTGCTGGCGCTGCTGTCGCTGACCCTGCTGATGATCGACGGCTCGGCCCTGCGCCAGCGTGGCCGCACCTTCCTGACCTTCATCGCCTTCCTCTGCGGTTCGGTGCTGGTGTGGATCGGCTACGACTACAGCCAGCAATACAGCACCTGGTTCAGCCTGACCGTGGGCTTCCTCCTCGCGCTCGGTGCGCTGGGGGTGTTCATCGTGCTGCTCACCGAGGCCCATGAACTGGCCGAGGCGGTGTGGATCCACAAGCGCCGGCGCGAGTTCCTGCCGGTGGAGGGCGACTCCAGCTACCGGCCGAAAGTCTCGATCCACGTGCCGTGCTACAACGAGCCGCCGGAGATGGTCAAACAGACCCTCAATGCCCTGGCCAACCTCGATTACCCGGACTTCGAAGTCCTGATCATCGACAACAACACCAAGGACCCGGCGGTCTGGGAACCGGTGCAGGCCTATTGCGAAACCTTAGGGCCGCGCTTCAAGTTCTTCCACGTCGCGCCCTTGGCCGGTTTCAAGGGCGGCGCGCTGAACTACCTGCTGCCGCACACCGCCAAGGATGCCGAAGTGATCGCGGTGATCGACTCCGACTACTGCGTCGACCGCAACTGGCTCAAGCACATGGTGCCGCACTTCGCCGACCCGAAGATCGCCATCGTGCAGTCGCCCCAGGACTACCGCGACCAGAACGAAAGCACCTTCAAGAAGCTCTGCTACGCGGAATACAAGGGCTTCTTCCATATCGGCATGGTCACCCGCAACGACCGCGACGCGATCATCCAGCACGGCACCATGACCATGACTCGGCGCTCGGTGCTGGAAGAATTGGGCTGGGCCGACTGGTGCATCTGCGAAGACGCCGAGCTGGGCCTGCGGGTGTTCGAGAAAGGCCTGTCGGCGGCGTACCACCACGAAAGCTACGGCAAGGGCCTGATGCCCGACACCTTCATCGACTTCAAGAAGCAGCGCTTCCGCTGGGCCTATGGCGCGATCCAGATCATCAAGCGCCACACCGCCAGCCTGCTGCGCGGCAAGGACACCGAGCTGACCCGTGGCCAGCGCTACCACTTCCTCGCCGGATGGCTGCCGTGGGTCGCGGATGGCATGAACATCTTCTTCACCGTCGGCGCCCTGCTGTGGTCGGCGGCGATGATCATCGTGCCGCAACGGGTCGACCCGCCGCTGCTGATCTTCGCCATCCCGCCGCTGGCGCTGTTCGTGTTCAAGGTCGGCAAGATCATCTTCCTCTACCGCCGGGCGGTGGGGGTCAACCTCAAGGATGCGTTCTGCGCGGCCCTGGCCGGCCTGGCGCTGTCGCACACCATTGCCAAGGCGGTGCTGTACGGCTTCTTCACCAGCAGCATTCCGTTCTTCCGCACCCCGAAGAACGCCGACAACCACGGCTTCTGGGTGGCGATCTCGGAAGCCCGGGAAGAGCTGTTCATCATGCTGCTGTTGTGGGGCGCGGCGCTGGGGATCTTCCTGGTGCAGGGCCTGCCGAGCAACGACATGCGCTTCTGGGTGACCATGCTCCTGGTGCAGTCGCTGCCTTATGTGGCGGCACTGGTCATGGCCTTCCTTTCGTCGCTGCCAAAACCTGCGGAACATCCCGAGCCGGCGCCAGCCGCCTAAATCGATGCAAAGCACTAAACGGCGGCCTCTGGCCGCCGTTTTGCTTTAAGATATCCGCCATTTTGCGCGCCTAGCCCGCAGCTCTCCCTGTAGGAGCGAGCTTGCTCGCGATAGATGTCAAGAATGACGCCAGCACCTGAAGCTCTGCGCCGCTCTTGAGTCCATCGCGAGCAAGCTCGCTCCTACAACAAGAAAAGAGCTGCGCCTGATCTTGCCTTGCACCGGAGTTCCCCATGACGGCCCATGCCGAGCTTTCGCCGACCCTGCAACTTGCCTGTGACCTGATCCGTCGCCCCTCGGTGACACCGGTCGACGCCGACTGCCAGAAAATGATGATGCAGCGCCTGGGCGATGCCGGCTTCAAGCTGGAGCCGATGCGCATCGAGGACGTGGACAACTTCTGGGCCACCCATGGCCGGCACGAAGGTCCGGTGCTGTGCTTCGCCGGCCACACCGACGTGGTGCCCACCGGGCCGGTCCAGGCCTGGCAGAACGATCCGTTCGAAGCCCTGATCGATGAACACGGCATGCTCTGCGGCCGTGGCGCGGCGGACATGAAAGGCAGCCTGGCCGCGATGGTGGTGGCTGCCGAGCGCTTTGTCGCCGACTACCCGGACCACAAGGGCTCGGTCGCCTTCCTCATCACCAGCGACGAAGAAGGCCCCGCGCACCACGGCACCAAGGCGGTGGTGGAGCGCCTGGCGGCACGCAAGGAACGCCTGGACTGGTGCATCGTGGGTGAGCCTTCGAGTACCAGCCTGGTGGGCGACGTGGTCAAGAACGGCCGCCGCGGCTCCCTCGGCGCCAAGCTTACGGTGCGTGGGGTACAGGGCCACGTGGCCTACCCGCACCTGGCGAAGAACCCGATCCACCTGGCGGCCCCGGCCCTGGCGGAACTGGCGGCCGAGCACTGGGATGACGGCAATGCCTTCTTCCCGCCCACCAGCTTCCAGATCTCCAACCTCAATTCAGGCACCGGCGCTACCAATGTAATCCCCGGTGACCTGGTGGCGGTGTTCAACTTCCGCTTCTCCACCGAATCCACCGTGGAAGGCCTGCAACAGCGGGTCGCGGCGATCCTCGACAAGCACGGCCTGGACTGGCACGTGGACTGGGCCCTGTCCGGCCTGCCATTCCTCACCGAACCCGGCGCCCTGCTGGACGCGGTTTCGGCCAGCATCAAGCAGGTCACCGGCCGCGACACCAAGGCGTCCACCAGTGGTGGTACTTCCGACGGTCGGTTCATCGCCACCCTGGGCACCCAGGTAGTGGAGTTGGGCCCGGTCAACGCAACCATCCACCAGGTCAACGAGCGGATCCTGGCCAGCGACCTGGATGTGCTGACCGAGATCTACTACCAGACGCTCGTCAAGTTGCTTGCCTGATGCTGGCCTGTCCTCTTTGCAGCGCCCCGCTGAACGCCGTGGACAACGGCGTGGTCTGCCCGGCCGGGCATCGCTTCGACCGCGCGCGCCAGGGCTACCTGAACCTGCTGCCGGTGCAGCACAAGAACAGCCGTGACCCAGGCGACAACCAGGCCATGGTCGAGGCCCGCCGCGACTTCCTCAACGCCGGGCACTACGCCCCGGTGGCCCGGCGCCTGGCCGAGCTGGCGGCGGAACGCGCGCCCCAGCGCTGGGTCGACATCGGTTGTGGCGAGGGTTACTACACCGCGCAACTGGCCGAGGCCCTGCCTGGCGCCGACGGCTACGCCCTGGATATTTCCCGGGAAGCGGTGAAACGCGCCTGCCGCCGCGCGCCGCAACTGACCTGGATGGTCGCCAGCATGGCGCGCATCCCCCTGGCCGATGCCAGTTGCCAGTTTCTCGCCAGCGTCTTCAGCCCCCTCGACTGGCAGGAGGCCAAGCGTCTGTTGAGCCCCGGCGGCGGCCTGATGAAGGTCGGCCCCACCAGCGGCCACCTGATGGAACTGCGCGAGCGCCTGTACGACGAGGTGCGCGAGTACACCGACGACAAGCACCTGGCCCTGGTGCCTGAAGGCATGGCCCTGGCCCACAGCGAAACCCTGGAGTTCAAGCTGTGCCTGGAACGCCCGGAAGATCGCGCCAACCTACTGGCCATGACTCCTCACGGCTGGCGCGCCAGCGCCGAACGCCGGGCCGCGGTGATCGAGCAAAGCGAGCCTTTCGAGGTCAGCGTATCGATGCGCTACGATTACTTCGTGCTGCAATAACCCCACTACAACCCACGACTTCGGGCATCGACCCGGGGTCGAAGAAATCCGCGAATGGATTTTTCAGACCGGCAATGAGGACATCCATGCGCCAGCCCGATATCGAGATTTACCTGAAAGACGCCGACGTCGACTACAAGGCCATCGCCGCCTGGCTCGGCGCCGTGCTCGGCCCTTGCAGCGACTGGGTCCAGAAGGGCCAGACCTACAAATGCAGCGCAGGCGACGTGCCCGTGACCTGGCTGCCCAAAGCGGTGGGCAAGTGGAACAGCCTGTACCTGGAAAGCGACCAGACCCCGTGGGATGACGACATCGCCTGCGCCCGCGCGGCCTTTGCCGCCTTGAACGTGGAAGTGCGCTGCGCACCGGGCAGCTGGGTCGAGGAAGAGGGTGAAGAGTCCGCCGATCGCTGGATTCGCATCAGCGCCGACGGTGAAGAAGAGATTACCTGGCGCACCGCCTGACCACCGCATACCCGTAGGAGCCGGCTTGCCGGCGAAGAGGCCTTCAAGACTTGCGCTCGATAGACCGGCGCCTTCGCTGGCAAGCCAGCTCCTACCGGGTGGGTTACAGGCCGACGACGTCTTCGGCCTGCAGACCTTTCTGGCCTTCGACCACGGCGTACTCCACCTGCTGGCCTTCGGTCAGGGAACGGTGGCCTTCGCCACGGATCGCTCGATAGTGGACAAACACGTCCGCCCCGCCTTCACGCTGGATAAAGCCGTAGCCCTTGGCGTCGTTGAACCACTTCACGTTGCCGGTCTCACGAGTAGTCATGAATCCATACCTCATTTTTTTATTATTGGATTGGCGCACTGCAACCAAACCTTGAGAACTTTCCCTAGGCCTGTCTCTCTATGACAGGAGGCAATACGGCCGCGGGAGAGTCGGCCGAGTATATGACAGGCGTAAAAACTCTCAACTCAATCTTGTTTCGGCGCTTTTTTGCCGATTTTCGACGAATCCGGCACACTACCGGCCCCGAGCAGTTGCTCGGTTTTGTGTTCATCCACATATTCACTCACGCAGAAGCCGTATGACCCGCTCCCCGATCCGCCGTCTTGTGTTTGGCACCTTGCGCCGCCTGCTGTACCTCTGGGTGCGCTCGGAAACCATCAACCAGTCGTCCTTCACCCTCGACCTCGACCGCAGCCGGCCGGTGTTCTACGTCCTGCAAAACCCATCCCTGACCGACCTCGCCGTGGTCGATAGCGAATGCACCAAGGCCGGTCTGCCACGCCCGGTGCTGCCGGTGTCGGTGGGCAACCTGCTGGAGCCTGCGGCGTTCTTCTACCTGACCCCGGAGCCCGACTGGCTCGGCCGCCAGGACAAGCGCGGCGCGCCACCGACCCTGACCCGACTGGTCAGCGCACTGGCCCAGAACGCCGCCGAAGATGCGCAGATCATTCCGGTCAGCGTGTTCTGGGGCCAGTCCCCGGACAGTGAATCCAGCCCGTGGAAACTGCTGTTCGCCGACAGCTGGGCGGTCACCGGGCGCCTGCGCCGGCTGCTGAGCATCATGATCCTGGGACGCAAGACCCGAGTGCAGTTCTCCGCGCCGATCAACCTGCGGGAGCTGATCGAACACAACAAGGGCCATGAGCGCACCGTACGCATGGCCCAGCGCATCCTGCGGGTGCACTTTCGCAACCTCAAGGCCGCGGTCATCGGCCCGGACATCTCCCACCGGCGCAACCTGGTCAAGGGCCTGCTCAACCAGCCCCTGGTGAAACAGGCGATTCTCGACGAGGCCGAGCGCGAAAACATTTCCCCGGAAAAAGCCAAGGCCCAGGCCCTGCGCTACGGCAACGAGATCGCCTCGGACTACACCTACACCGCGATCCGCTTCCTGGAAGTGGTGCTCAGCTGGTTCTGGAACAAGATCTACGACGGGATCAAGGTCAACCACCTGGAAGGCGTGCAGAAGATCGCCCAGGGTCACGAAGTGATCTACGTGCCCTGCCACCGCAGCCATATCGACTACCTGCTGCTGTCCTACCTGCTGTTTCGCAACGGCCTGACGCCGCCACACATCGCCGCCGGGATCAACCTCAACATGCCGGTGATCGGCGGCCTGCTGCGCCGCGGCGGGGCCTTCTTCATGCGCCGCACCTTCAAGGGCAACCCGCTCTACACCTCGGTGTTCAACGAGTACCTGCACACCCTGTTCACCAAGGGCTTCCCGGTTGAGTATTTCGTCGAAGGCGGCCGCTCGCGCACCGGACGCATGCTGCAACCCAAGACCGGAATGCTGGCCATTACCCTGCGCAGCTTCCTGCGCAATTCGCGCATGCCCATCGTCTTCGTGCCGGTGTACATCGGCTACGAGCGAGTGCTGGAAGGCCGCACCTACCTGGGCGAGCTGCGCGGCGCGAGCAAGAAGAAGGAGTCGATCTTCGACATCTTCAAGGTCATCGGCGCCCTCAAGCAGCGCTTCGGCCAGGTGGCGGTGAACTTCGGCGAACCGATCAAGCTGGCGCAGTTCCTCGACCAGGAGCAACCGGACTGGCGCACTCAGGAACTGGCCCCCCAGTACCGCCCGGCCTGGCTCAACGAAACCACCAATCGCCTGGGCGAACGGGTGGCCCAGCACCTCAATGAAGCCGCGGCGATCAACCCGGTGAACCTGGTGGCCCTGGCCCTGCTCTCCACCAGCCGCCTGGCCCTGGACGAACGCGCCATGGCCCGAGTCCTGGACCTGTACCTGGCACTGCTGCGCCGCGTCCCCTACTCGCCCCACACCACCTTGCCGGAAGGTGATGGCCGGGCGCTGATCCAGCACGTCAAGGACATGGACCTGCTGGCCGAGCAAAGCGACGCCCTGGGCAAGATCCTCTACCTGGACGAGCAGAACGCCGTCCTGATGACCTACTACCGCAACAACGTGCTGCACATCTTCGCCCTGCCGGCGCTGCTGGCGAGCTTCTTCCAGAGCTCGTCGCGCATGAGCCGCGAACAGATCCTGCGCTATACCCGCGCGCTCTATCCCTACCTGCAGTCGGAGCTGTTCATCCGCTGGTCGCTGGAAGAACTGGACGCGGTGGTGGACCAGTGGCTGGAAGCCTTCGTCGAGCAGGGCCTGCTGCGCTTCGAGAAGGACCTGTATCTGCGCCCGGCCCCCAGCTCGCGGCATTTTGTCCTGCTGACGCTGCTGTCCAAGAGCATCGCCCAGACCCTGCAACGCTTCTACATGGCCATTTCCCTGCTGCTCAACAGCGGCCAGAACAGCATCAGCGCCGAGGAGCTGGAAGACCTATGCACGGTCATGGCCCAGCGCCTGTCGATCCTGCATGGCCTCAATGCCCCGGAGTTCTTCGACAAGAGCCTGTTCCGCCACTTCATCCAGACCCTACTGGACCAGGGCGTATTGCGCCGCGACGAAGCCGGCAAGCTGAGCTACCACCCACTGCTGGGGGACCTGGCCGAAGGCGCGGCCAAGCGCGTGCTGCCGGCGGAGATTCGCCTGTCGATCCGCCAGGTCGCCCTGCATCGCAGCGAAGATGCCGCCGAGCAGCTCGCGACGCCGGTGCAAAGCGACTAGATTCTTATCGGCGCCGCAGAATCTGCGGCGCCCCCGATACGGAGATCCGCCATGAAAAAACTCATCCTGCTGGCAGCCACCGCGCTGCTTGGCGCCTGCCAAGCCATGCAGCCTGCGGCCAAGGCCAGCCTCGATGGTGAAGTCTTCTATCTGCAACGCATCGCCCTACCGGCCACCGCCATCCTGAGCGTGAGCCTGCAGGACGTGTCCCTGGCGGACGCGCCGGCGCAAGTCCTGGCCGAGCAGAAAGGTCCGATCAAGGGCCAGGTGCCGCTGCCTTTCCACCTCAGCTACGACCCGGCCCAGGTCAAGCCAGGCCATCGTTACGCGGTCAGTGCGCGGATCGAGCTGGACGGCAAGCTGATGTTCATCACCACCGAACACAACGGAGTCAATCTTGATGGCAAGGATCCCCAGCCGCTGAAACTCCGTGTCGACGCTGTACGTTAACTCTCATTGTCCAAGGAAGCCGCCATGCTCCGTACCTCGCTCCGCTTCACCAGCCTGTGCGCTGGCCTGATGATCTCCGCCAGTGCCCTGGCCCTGTCCCTCAGCGACCTGTCCCAGGGAGACGCCAGCGGCGGCCTCAAGGACGCCCTGACCCAGGGCGCGCAGATCGCCGTCAAGCAGCTGGGGACCCCAGGCGGTTTCAGCAACAACCCCGATGTACGCATCGAACTGCCGGGCAATCTCGGCAAAGTGGCGAAGAAAATGAAGCAGTTCGGCATGGGCGATCAGGTCGATCAGCTGGAAACCAGCATGAACAAGGCCGCCGAGGCGGCTGTACCGCAAGCCCAGGCCCTGCTGGTGGATGCCGTGAAAAAGATGACCGTGGCCGACGCCAAGGGCATTCTCGCCGGCGGCAAGGACTCTGCCACCCAGTACCTGGACAAGAGCAGCCGCGAGCAGATCCGCGCCAAGTTCCTGCCGATCGTCAAGCAGGCCACCGACCAGGTCGGTCTGGCCAAGCAGTACAACTCCTTCGCCGGCCAGGCCGCGACACTGGGGGTACTGGATGCCAAGAACGCCAATATCGAAGGTTATGTGACCGAACAAGCCCTCAATGGCCTGTTTGAAATGATCGGCAAGCAGGAAGAGAACATTCGCCAGAACCCGGCGGCAGCCGCCACCAGCCTGGCCAAGAAAGTCTTCGGCAGCCTGTAAGACCTTCCCCTCAGCGGTAGGAGCCCGCTTGCTGGCGAAGGCGTCCGCAAGCGGACGCCGGCCTCAAGGGGCTCTTCGCCGGCAAGCCGGCTCCTACGACTTCTTGACGCGGAACCATGCCGCATAAAGTGCCGGCAAGAACAGCAGGGTCAGCACCGTTGCGACGATCAGCCCGCCCATGATGGCCACCGCCATCGGCCCGAAGAACACGCTGCGCGACAACGGAATCATCGCCAGCACCGCCGCCAGGGCCGTCAGCACGATGGGCCGGAAACGCCGCACCGTGGCTTCGATGATCGCATCCCAGGGCTTCTGCCCGGCCTTGATGTCCTGCTCGATCTGGTCCACCAGGATCACCGAGTTGCGCATGATCATCCCCGACAGGGCAATGGTCCCGAGCATGGCTACAAAGCCGAACGGCTGGCGGAACACCAGTAGAAACAGGGTGACCCCGATCAGCCCCAAGGGCGCGGTGAGAAACACCATCGCCGTGCGTGAAAAGCTGCGCAGCTGGATCATCAGCAAGGTCAGCACCACCACGATGAACAGCGGCACCCCCGCCTTCACCGAGTTCTGGCCACGGGTCGAATCCTCGACGGTGCCGCCCACATCCAGCAGGTAGCCATCCGGCAGTTCGGCGCGGATCGGCTCCAGGGTCGGCAGGATCTGCTGCACCAGGGTCGCCGGCTGTTCCTTGCCATAGATGTCGGCGCGCACGGTGACGTTGGGCAGACGATTGCGATGCCAGATCACCCCTTCCTCAAAGCCGTATTCCAGGGTCGCCACCTGGGACAGCGACACGCTCTTGCCGTTGTCGGTGGGCACCGCCAGGCTCGGCAGCAACGACAGTTCGCTACGCTCCTCGCGAGTACCGCGCAGAAGGATCTCGATCAGTTCGTTGTCCTCGCGGTACTGGCTGACGGTGGAGCCGATCAGCGAGCTCTGGAGGAACTTCGACAGGTTGGCGGTACTTACCCCCAGTGCCCGGGCGCGATCCTGATCGACGTTCAGGTAGACCACCTTGCTCGGCTCTTCCCAGTCCAGGTGCACGTTGACCACATGGGGGTTCTCACGGACCTTGGCCGCGACCTTGCGCGCCAGGGCGCGGACTTCCTCGATGTGTTCGCCGGTGACCCGGAACTGCACCGGGTAACCCACGGGCGGCCCGTTCTCCAGGCGCGTGACACGCGAACGCAGGGCCGGGAACTGTTCATTGAGGGTGGAGATCAGCCAACCCCGCAGGCTTTCGCGCTCCTCGATGGACTTGGCCAGCACCACGAACTGGGCAAAGCTGGTGGCCGGCAGTTGCTGGTCCAGCGGCAGGTAGAAACGCGGCGAACCGGTGCCCACATAGGCCACGTAGTTATCGATGCCCGGGTGATCCTTGAGCATCGCTTCCAGACGCTTGACCTCGTCGGCGGTATTGCTCAGGGAGGCGCCCTCCGCCAGCTTCAGGTCGACCATCAGTTCCAGGCGTCCCGAGGCCGGGAAGAATTGCTGCGGCACGAAGCGGAACAGCATGACCGAGCCGACAAACGCCAGGATGGTCAGCACGATCACGGTCTTGCGCCGCTCCACACACCAGCCGACCACGCGGCGCACACGCTGATAAAACGGCGTGCCGTGGGGGTTGGACTCGGCGCCGTGCTTGGCGGCATGGATCTTGGCCAGATCCGGCAGGAGCTTTTCCCCCAGGTAGGGGACAAACACCACGGCGGCGATCCACGAGGCCACCAGGGCGATGGTCACCACCTGGAAGATCGAACGGGTGTATTCACCGGTGCCCGACTGGGCCGTGGCGATCGGCAGGAAGCCCGCCGCCGTGATCAGGGTGCCCGTGAGCATGGGAAAGGCGGTGCTGGTCCAGGCGAAGCTGGCGGCCTTGATCCGGTCAAAGCCCTGCTCCATCTTGATCGCCATCATCTCCACGGCAATGATCGCGTCGTCCACCAATAGCCCCAGGGCCAGCACCAACGCGCCCAGGGAGATCTTGTGCAGGCCGATGCCCAGGTAGTACATGGTGGCGAACGTCATCGCCAACACCAGGGGAATGGCCAGGGCCACCACCATGCCGGTACGCACGCCCAGGGAGAAGAAACTCACCAGCAGCACGATGATCAGCGCCTCGGCCAGCACCCGGACAAACTCGCCGACCCCGGTCTTCACCGCCGCCGGCTGGTCGGACACCTTGCGCAGCTCCATGCCCGCTGGGAGGCTTTTCTGCAGGCGCGAGAACTCGCCTTCCAGGGCCTTGCCCAGCACCAGGATATCGCCGCCCTCCTTCATCGCCACGGCCAGGCCGATGGCGTCTTCCCCCATGAAGCGCATGCGCGGGGCGGGAGGGTCGTTGAAACCACGACGCACATCCGCCACATCACCGATGCGGAAGGTCCGACCGGCCACGCGGATCGGGAAATTGCGAATCTGCTCCACCGTCTGGAAATTGCCCGATACCCGCAGTTGCACCCGCTCACTGGGGGTTTCGAAGAACCCGGCGGTGGAGACAGCGTTCTGTTCTTCCAGCGCTTGCTGCACGGCCGCCAGCGGCAGCCCCAGGGTGGCCAGCTTGACGTTGGACAGCTCGATCCAGATCTTCTCGTCCTGCAGGCCCAGCAGGTCGACCTTGCCCACATCCTTGACCCGTTGCAGCTGGATCTGGATGCGGTCGGCGTAGTCCTTGAGGACCGCGTAGTCGAAACCCTTGCCGGTCAGCGCGTAGATGTTGCCAAAGGTGGTGCCGAACTCATCGTTGAAGAACGGCCCCTGGATGCCCGGTGGCAGGGTGTGACGGATATCGCTGATCTTCTTGCGGACCTGGTACCAGAGATCGGGGATCTCGTTGGAGTGCATCGAGTCCCGGGCGATGAAGGTCACCTGGGACTCCCCGGGCCGGGAGAAGGAGACAATGCGGTCGTACTCGCCGGTCTCCATGAGTTTCTTTTCAATGCGCTCGGTGACCTGGCGCGAGACTTCCTGGGCCGTGGCCCCCGGCCAGTTGGTGCGAATCACCATGGCCTTGAAGGTGAAGGGCGGATCTTCGCTCTGCCCCAGCTTGGTGTAGGACAGCGCCCCGACAATGGCCAGCAGCAGCATCAGGAACAGGACGATCTGGCGATTGCGCAACGCCCAGGCGGAAAGGTTGAAACCCATCGTGGATTACTCCTTGGCCGCCAGATTGACTACACGGTTGGAGCGATCCACCGGGCGTACCTGCAAGCCCTCGTGGAGCACATGCACGCCGGCGGCCACCACCCAATCGCTGGCGCTCAAGCCTTCGAGCACCGGTACGCTCTTCTCGCCGAAAGCACCGACCCGCACCGGGGTCTTGTGCAGGGTGCCGTTGGCATCGACCCGCCAGACGTAAGTCGCCCCGCCTTCCGCGGACAGCGCCGACAACGGCACCGACAACGGCACCGCCTCACCATTCTGGATAAACACCCGGGCGCTCTGGCCAAGCTCGGCGGGAACCTTGCCGGAGTTGAAGGCAATGCGCGCGGCGAAGGTCCGGGACTTCGGATCGGCAGCCGGCGACAGCTCGCGGATGTGCCCGTCGAAGCGCTGGCCCGGTTGGGTCCAGAGTTCGACCGATACCGGCTGGCCCACCTTGAAGCGACCATAATTCTGTTCGGGGAAACTGATCAGCACCTCGCGCTCGCCATCGGTGGCCAGAGTGAAGACCGTCTGCCCCGCCGCTACCACCTGCCCGACTTCCACCGCGCGCTTGGCCACCACGCCATCCTGGGGAGCCCGCAGCACGGCATAGCCGGCCTGGTTGCTGGCCACGTCGAACTCGGCCTTGATCTGCTTCAACCGTGCTTCACCGGCGCGATAAAGGTTTTCGGCATTGTCGTACTGGGAACGGCTGACCATCTGCCGGTCCAGCAGGGTCTTGTAGCGATCGCGCTCGGCACGCACCAGATTGAGGTTGGCACTGGCCGCAGTGACCTGGGCCCGGGTGGCCTCAAGCTGCAGGCGCACGTCCTGCGGATCGAGCTCGGCAAGGGGCTGATTGGCCTTGACCCGCTCGCCTTCTTCAACCAGTCGTCGACTGACCTTGCCGCCAATGCGGAATGCCAGCTCGGGTTCGTAACGAGCTCGCACCTCGCCGGGGTAACTGTCCGAAGCCCGTGCCGAAGGCTCTGGCTGGACCACCATGGCCGGTCGGATGCCAATTTGAACGGGCTCTTCGTGCCCACAAGCAGACAGAAAAAAAGCCAGGCTGACTGGCAAGGCATAGCGGAACATGGCGGCGACCCTTCGCTAATGGTGCTTTGAATAATTATACTGGCCGGTATGTTATTAATAGCAAACTCACCAGTCCAGTATTAACAGCGAAAAATGTCCGACAATCCTTCCGCAAACGTTGGGCCAGGCAGGCCCAAAGACCTGGCCAAGCGCCAGGCCATTCTCGAAGCAGCGAAAAACCTGTTTCTGAGCAATGGCTACGCCAGTACCAGCATGGATGCGGTCGCCGCCGAAGCCGGCGTTTCAAAACTCACGGTGTACAGCCACTTCAATGACAAGGAGACCCTGTTCACCGCCGCGGTGGTGGCCAAGTGCGAAGAGCAGTTGCCGACGCTGATCTACGAACTGACGCCCAACGCGTCGGTGGAAAGCGTCCTGCTGAACATTGCCAGAGGCTTTCACCAACTGATCAACAGCGACGAGTCGGTGAACCTGCATCGCCTGATCATGGCCCTGGGCAACCAGGATCCCAAGCTCTCGCAGATGTTCATCGAAGCCGGCCCGGAACGCGTGTTGCAGGGCATGGAACGGCTGCTGAGGCGAATCAACGAGTTGGGCACCTTGCACATCGACAAGCCGCGCAATGCCGCCGAACACTTCTTCTGCATGCTCAAGGGCGGGGCGAACTTCCGTCTGCTCTATGGCTGCGGCGAGCCGTTGAGGGGCGCCGCGGCGGAAGAGCACGTGCAGGAAGTGGTGGCGCTGTTCATCCGCGCCTACAGGCCGCAGGAGCAGGTTTGAGTAGGAGCTGGCTCGCCAGCGAACAGCCTCTGAAAATGGCCTTCGCCGGCAAGCCGGCTCCTACAGGTGGCTCAGGCCTTGAGGGCCTTCTTCGGGTAGATGTCATAGCGGCTGGACTTGCCCTCCAGCCCGTGACTCGGCTTGGGCCCATCAATGCACGGGGCCTTGCGTGGGCGCTTGACCACCACCCGATGGCTGGCCAGGGCCAGGGCTGCCGCCAGCAGCGCCGGGGCATCGTTGTCGTCCCCCACCAGCGGGCGGAACAAGCGCATTTCCTTTTTCACCAACGCGCTTTTTTCCCGATGGGGAAACATCGGATCGAGGTAGATCACCTGAGGCGGCTCGCCTTCCCAGTTGCGCATCAGTTCGATGGAATTGCCCTTGAGCAAATGCATGCGAGCCACGATCGGCGCCACTTCGGCGTCCAGCGCGGCTCGGGCCAGACCGTCTTCCAATAGTGCGCCAATCAATGGCTGACGTTCGATCAGGCTCATCTCGCATCCCAGGGTAGCGAGGACAAAACCGTCCTTGCCCAACCCCGCCGTCGCATCCAGCACCCGGGGCCGTATGCCCTGGGCCACCCCCACCGCCTTGGCGATCATCTGTCCGCTACCACCGCCATACAGGCGTCGATGGGCCGCGCCGCCTTCGACGAAGTCGACTCGTACCGGCCCCGGCGCATCCGCCCCCAACTGCTGCAATTGCAGGCCCTGCTCACCGACCTGCAGCGCGAACTCCGGCTCGTCGATCTGCAAGGGCAGGTTCAGGCGCTCGGCCCATTGCCGCGCCAGGGGCTCGAAGCCAGCGCCCAGGGCCTCGACTTGGATGCGGCAGGCCGCGGGTTGCTCATTCATCTGAAACCACACTCAAAAAATTAATGATCGGCAAAAACGGCCGATAACAGAACTATCGGCCATTTTGCCAGAGCTCAAGCGTCGACCGAGAGCAATGTCAGACATTCAACGCACATCGATAGGTTATATCTCTCGCCACGGCGACTATGGCCTACGCAACTCCCAGGCACTGAGCGGCGTCAGCCATCTGTGGCAGGATTTCTTTGCCCAGGCCCTGGCCGAGCAACGGGGAGATGGCGCGAGCGTTGAAGGGCTGCCAGCGGTTGCCGTCGATGGCCCGGTAGAGCCGGCGGGCGGTAGCGACCTGCTGGCGCAGATCGTCAATCAGCGCCACTGCGACGTGCAGGAAACCGAAGTTCGCCCTCCTGAGCCGCTGTTCCTACCGATCGCCGAATTCGAAATGGATCTGCTGGACAAGCCCGCTGCGCCGTTCCCGCCGGAAGAAATCATCGCCCAGCAACGCCAGCAGAACTTCGAAAATGGCTGGGTGCGGCCGCTCGTGCTCAATGCCGGCCAGCCCGTGCCCGCTCCTGGTCCCGCGCCGGAACCGCGTCCTCTGCACTTGCCGATCGCCGAATTCGAGCTGGACCTGCTGGACAAGCCGGCCGAACCGTTCCCGCCGGAGGAGCTCATCGAACAGCAACGGCAGATGGATTTCGACATCGGCTGGGCTCGCCCGCTGATCCTGCAGAACCTGCGCATCGCCGCCTGAGCCGTTCTTCAGCGACACACCCACCAAGGTCCCACATCCAGATGGAAATGGTTGCGGTGCGCGCTGTTGTAGTCCGGCCCCAGCACCACATTGAACGCATCGCAGGCGCCGTCCCGGGCCAGCCGCAGAAAGCGCCCTTCACTGCTGTCCTTGGGCCAATCCCGCAGCACGCTGATACTGCGTCCATCGCTCAGACGAAAGCCGGCAATATCCAGGGCATTGGCGCTGGCATGCTGACTGCGCGCGCCCTTTTCGCGGCTATACATATTGCGGCAGGCAAAGCTGCCCAGATGATCGACCCGCGCCACTCGCTGTCCGTACACCGCCTGCGCCGCCGGCTGCAGTCCGTGGCGCTCGTACAGAGCAAACGCCACCGCCAGCGGACAACTGGCGAGAAAGCTGCTGCTCAACGCGACCGCGCCCCCTTGCACCCGCAAGGTATTGCTCAGCGGGCAGGCCACGTCGCCACGACTGTCGGGTTGGCGACTGGTGCGCAAACCGGAGCGCGCCAACACTTCATCGCACAGCTGCGGATCATCCCGCAGCCGCGCCAGCTTGAAACGAGTCAGCAGATTGGGCTTGGCCTGCACATCCAGCGGCGCCCAGGGGTTCCACGCAGCAGCCACCGGCAACCAGCCCAGGCGGATGCCGATCAACAACAGGGCGCCCAGCAGCAACAAGGCGCCCAGCACTTTCAGTCCCCGCACATAAACTCCCGATTCATGGGCGCTTGAACAATTGATTGATCTGCTGGAACGGCATCGCCCGCTCGGCAAAGTCGAAGCGACCGTGATCACGAATGTCTTCAGCCGCGCGGTAGAACGCTCCATAGGCTGCCCGAGCCATGGCGGAACCGACGCTGATGCGCTTGACCCCCAGCTCCGCCAGTTGCGTAACGCTCAGGTTGAGGCCGCCGGCCATCAGCACGTTCACCGGCCTGGGGGCCACGGCCCGCACCACTTGCAGGATTTCCTCGGCGCTGCGCAACCCCGGTGCATACAGCACATCGGCCCCGGCTTCGGCAAAGGCCTGCAAACGGCGGATGGTGTCAGGCAGATCGTCACGACCGTGGAGCAGATTCTCCGCCCGAGCCGTCAGGGTGAAGGGAAATGGCAGGCTGCGAGCTGCGACGACACAGGCCTCGATACGCTCAACCGCCAGATTGAAGTCATAAATAGGCTCGTCGGCACGCCCGCTGGCATCCTCGATCGAACCGCCCACCACGCCACTGGCCGCTGCCAGCAACAGCGCCTGGGCGCAGCCTTCGGGGCTGTCGGAAAAACCGTTTTCCAGGTCCACCGCCACCGGCAGGCTAGTAGCCCCGACGATCCCGCGGACGTTGTTCAAGGTGTCTTCCAGGCTGACCGCGCCCTCGGCGTCCGGGCGCCCCAGAGAGAAGGCGTAGCCCGCGCTGGTGGTGGCCAGCGCTTCGAAACCCAGGCCGGCCAGCATCCTCGCGGAACCGGCATCCCAGGGGTTGGGAATGACAAAGGCACCGGCACGCTCGTGCAGGGCCTTGAAAGCGTTGGCTCGAAGGGATTGCGCGTCCATTTGCTCGCTCCTGAAGAAGGCAGTGAAACCGCCTCAGAGCAGGCCAAGCTGCTCTGCGGCGGGCTCTCTGTATAACTCAGGCAACGCGGGCAAGCCAGGCAAACGTTGCATCAGCCGAGCGTGAAAACGTCGGGCCAGTTCCGCTGCCAGGCGGTTGTCCGAGGTGTGCAGGAACACATAGGGCGTGCGCCCCTCCTCGATCCAGGTGGCGACCTTGCCGATCCAGGGCACTAGGAACGGATCGTTGGCCTCCAGCTCCGGATGGCCGATGAAACGTACCTGGGGAAACTGAGTGAAGGCCGCCGGCCGCGGCGGCACCCGGGGCTTTTTCGACTGCGCATGGAGCACTGCCGGAGCGCTGGACGTGCAACTGAACAGGGCCCGCGGATCCAGGCAAATGCGCTCGACACCCCGCTCACGCAACAATCGGTTGAGCATGCGCTCGGCATCGCCCTTGGCAAAGAATTCCGGGTGCCGGACCTCCACCGCCAGAGGCCGCTCCAGGCCATCGATAAAACCCGCCAGCTCCGCCAGTCGCTGGGGCGCGAAGCTGGCTGGCAGTTGCAACCACAGGGGCGATACCCGTTCACCCAACGGGCTGAGCAACTGAACAAAAGTCTCGGCAGCGCTCAACTGCTGGCGCAGGTCACCGCCGTGACTGATGTCGCCGGGAAACTTGGCGGTGAAGCGAAAGTGCTCGGGCATGATCTCGGCCCAGCGCTGCACCGTCGTTGGTGCGGGCCGGGCATAGAAGGTGGTGTTGCCTTCGACGGCGTTGAAGACCTGGGAATACAGGCCGAGGAAATCATTCGCTCGGGCATCTTGCGGATACAGGTACTCACGCCAGGCGTTTTCGCTCCAGGAAGGACAACCGAGGAAATAAGGCAGCATCAGATGTGCAGGTCGAGCCCCACCACTTCCAGATCCCAATCGACAAAGCCGGCGGTGGTCAAGTAGCTGGCCAGAGCATTGGCCACGCTCTTTTTCATCGCGCGCTGGAAGATCATGTCCTGTGGACGGGCAGGGAGATTGCCGGGGCGGGAGGCAGAAGCCTGGGAACGGCTTTGGGGTTCGGACTGGACTTCGATCGCATCGGCATCATCCAGGGACTCGTCTACCAGCACCGGGCCTTTGCGAGGCTTGCGCTTGATGGGGTAGGACTGCGAGGAGATGCCGTCTATGCGCATACTGAAAAGCCCGGGGTCAATGATGGCAATTTAGCGGCACTGCTGCGACTTAGCAAATGCCCGAGTGATAACTAGAACACAGAAAAGCCAAAAGGTTTAAAACCGGACAGGGAGGATGCTGAAAAACAGACGATTGGCGGCTGTCGGCAGAAAAAATCTGAACAACCGCAAACACTTGGACCCTCCTCAACGGGCTTTGGGCGTGGCCACCTTATCCCGCAGATAGACCGGTTGTGCCTCGTCGGCGACGATTGCCTCGCCCCGCTCCCAGGCAAATTTCGCCAAGGTCAGCAGGTCTTCGGCATGGGGCAGCATGCCCGCGTCCTGAGCGCCAAGAGTGACGGCGATGCGCTGGCCATACCCCCAACCCGTGCCAGCGCCAAACCAGTCACCATCGGCGCCTGCCGGCAAGCTCGCGACTTCCGGCGCCAGCACGGCTTCGACCCCGACCAGGCGCATCTCGCCGGCCGTTTCCCGATAGCAGCCCCAATAGACTTCATCCATGCGCGCATCGATGGCCGCGGCCACCTGGGTCGCACCGTGCTCACGCAGGGCACGCTGGGCCAGCACCGCCAGGTTGGACACCGGCAGCACCGGACGCTCCAGGGCGAAGGCCAGCCCCTGCACCACGCCAATGGCGATGCGCACGCCGGTAAAGGCGCCCGGGCCGCGGCCAAAGGCGATGGCATCCACCGCCTGCAAGGTGGTCCCGGCATTGGCCAGCAGTTCCTGGATCATCGGCAACAGCTTTTGCGCATGCAGGCGCGGGATCACCTCGTAATGGCTCGTGACCTTGCCGTCATGCAGCAAAGCAACGGAGCAAGCTTCAGTCGCGGTGTCCAGGGCCAGCAAGGTGCTCATTCGGGGTTCCATCGGCATTGAAAAAAGTGACGCATTATAAACAGCAACGGCCCGCAAGCGGGCCGTTGAACGATCAAACGATCAGGTAATTCAGCTCAGGGCTTCAAGTACCTTGGCGGTGATCACTTCCACCGAACCCACACCCGGGATATGGCTGTACTTCGGCTTGCCCTGGGTCGAGGCCAGTTGCTGGTAGAACTCCACCAGTGGCTTGGTCTGGGAGTGGTAGACCGACAGGCGATGACGCACGGTTTCTTCGGTGTCGTCCTTGCGCTGCACCAGGTCTTCACCGGTGATGTCGTCCTTGCCGGCGATCTTCGGCGGGTTGTAGACGGTGTGGTACACACGGCCCGACGCCTCGTGCACACGGCGACCGGCGATACGCTGGACGATCTCTTCGTCGTCGACCGCAATTTCCACCACGTTGTCCAGTTCCACACCGGCCTTGACCAGTGCTTCGGCCTGAGGAATGGTGCGCGGGAAACCGTCGAACAGGAAACCCTTGGCGCAATCAGGCTGACTGATGCGTTCCTTGACCAGGTTGATGATCAGGTCGTCGGATACCAGGCCACCGCTGTCCATCACGCTCTTGGCCTTGAGACCCAGCTCGGTGCCGGCCTTGACCGCCGCACGCAGCATGTCGCCGGTGGAGATCTGTGGAATGCCGAACTTTTCAGTGATGAACTTTGCCTGAGTACCTTTACCGGCCCCGGGAGCTCCCAGCAGAATTACGCGCATCGATGTGCTCCTCAATTTTTTATTTAGAAACGCTCGGATTCGCCTCGTGGGGCCAATCTCAAAAATAGGGTGATGGCCGCCCAAACGGCCAAAGGCTGATCAAGATACACAGCCGACACAGCCCGCACAAGCAGTCGAAAGTCGGAGGAACCCGGCCTTTTTGTGCCACTTTGGCTGGGTAGAACAAGTCGCAACCCCATAACAAAGTGTCGCCAGATGAATCTGAGCGACACCTTGGGTTTGTCCTGATCAGGGCTGCGCCAGAGCAGGCAAACAGCCCTCCGGCGCCTCAGCCGGTGTTGCGCAAACCGGCGGCGATACCCGCTACGGAGACCAGCAACGCCTGTTCCACGGGGCTTCCTTGCGGCGCCTCCTGCTTGCGCGAGCGCGCCAGCAGCTCCGCCTGCAGCAGGTGCAGCGGATCCAGGTAGGTATTGCGCAGGCGGATGAACTCCAGGGTGGCGGGGCTGTGGGCCAGCAATTGCGACTGTCCGGTCAACCCCAGGACCACCGCGCAGGCCTGCGACAATAGGTCGCGTAAATGCGCCCCCAATGGCAGCAGTTCGGCCTCCACCAGGCGCTCGTCATAAGAGCGGGCAATGTCCGCATCAGCCTTGGCCAGGACCATTTCCAGCATATCGATGCGGGTGCGGAAGAACGGCCACTGTTCACGCATCTGCCCCAGCAACTCCCCCTCGCCCCGGGCCAGGGCCTTGCTCAACGCCGCTTCCCAGCCGAGCCAAGCCGGCAGCATCAGGCGGGTCTGGGTCCAGCCGAAGATCCACGGGATGGCCCGCAGGCTTTCAATGCCGCCAGCCCGACGCTTGGCCGGGCGACTGCCCAGGGGCAGACGGCCCAACTCCTGCTCCGGGGTGGACTGGCGGAAGTACTCGACAAATTGCGGATTGTCCCGCACCACCGCGCGATAGGCCTGGACCCCATCGCTGGCCAGTTCGTCCATCAAGTGACGCCAGGCCGGTTCCGGTGGTGGCGGCGGCAACAGGGTCGCTTCCAGCACCGCGGCCAGGTAGAGGTTGAGGTTCTGCTCGGCAATGTCCGGCAGGCCAAATTTGAAACGGATCATTTCCCCTTGCTCGGTGGTGCGGAAGCGCCCGGCTACCGAACCCGGTGGCTGCGACAGAATGGCCGCGTGCGCCGGGCCGCCGCCACGCCCCACGGTGCCACCGCGGCCGTGGAACAACAGCAGCTCCACCTGCTGTTCGCGACAGATGTCCACCAGCCGTTCCTGAGCTCGGTACTGAGCCCAGGCCGCAGCCGTGGTCCCGGCATCCTTGGCCGAATCCGAGTAGCCGATCATCACCTCCTGGGGCCCCTGCAGCCGCGAGCGATAGCCCGGCAAGTGCAGCAACTTCTCCATCACCGGGCCGGCGTTATCCAGGTCCGCCAGGGTTTCGAACAGCGGCACCACGCGCATCGGCCGCAGCACCCCGGACTCCTTGAGCAGCAACTGCACCGCCAGTACATCGGAGGCCGCCCCCGCCATGGAAATCACGTAGGAGCCCAGGGACGCCGCCGGCGCCTGGGCGATCTCGCGACAAGTGGCAAGCACTTCGGCAGTGTCCGCCGAAGGCTTGAAGTAGACCGGCAGCAACGGCCGCCGGCTGGCCAGTTCGCGATTGAGGAAGGCGATGCGGTCCTCTTCGCTCCAGTCGGCATAGCGCCCCAGGCCCAGGTAATCGGTGATCTCGGTCATGGCCGAGGTATGCCGGCTGGAGTCTTGGCGCACATCCAGACGCACCAGGAACAGGCCAAACGTCACCGCCCGGCGCAGGCAATCGAGGAGCGGGCCATCGGCAATCACGCCCATCCCGCATTCATGCAGCGACTGGTAGCACAGCTGCAAGGGCTCCAGCAGCTCGCGATTGTTCTGCAGCACCTCGGGCCCGGCAGGCACAGCCGCGCCAAGCGCCGCCTGGGCCCAGTTGCGGGTAGCCCGCAGGCGCTCGCGCAGTTGCTTGAGCAGCGCGCGGTAGGGTTCGGCACTGTCGCCTGCCTTGGCCAGCAGGGCCGGACTGGCCTGCTGCATGGACAGCTCGGCGGCCAGATGATCGACGTCACGCAAATACAGATCGGCGGCCATCCAGCGCGCCAGCAGCAGGACTTCGCGGGTCACGCTGGCAGTGACATTGGGATTGCCGTCACGGTCGCCGCCCATCCACGACGCGAAGCGGATCGGCGCCGCCTCCAGGGGCAAGCGCAGGCCGGTGGCTTCGAACAGCGCCTTGTCGGCCTTGCGCAGGTAATTGGGGATCGCCTGCCACAGCGAATGCTCGATCACCGCAAACCCCCACTTGGCCTCATCCACCGGCGTCGGCCGGGTACGGCGGATTTCCTCGGTGTGCCAGGCCTCGGCAATCAGCCGTTGCAGGCGCTCCTGAATCTGCCCGCGCTCGGCGCTGGTGAGATCGCGATGGTCCTGGGCCGCCAGCTGCGCGGCAATCGCATCGTATTTCTGGATCAGGGTGCGACGTGCCACTTCGGTGGGGTGCGCGGTGAGCACCAGCTCGATCTCCAGACGCGCCAACTGCCGGGCCAGGGCATCGGCGGAGTGCCCCTCGGCCCGCAGGCGCGCCAGCAGCTCCGGCAATACCCGGGCTTCGAAGGGCGCCGGTTGTGACTCGTCGCGGCGGTGAATCAACTGATACTGCTCGGCGATGTTCGCCAGGTTGAGGAACTGGTTGAAGGCCCGAGCCACCGGCAGCAATTCGTCTTCGCTCAGGGAATCGAGACTGGCGCTCAATTCGGCCCCGGGCGAGCCCCGGCGATCGGCCTTGGCGCCCTTGCGGATCTGCTCGATCTTGTCGAGGAAAGCCTCCCCGTACTGATCACGGATGGTATTGCCCAACAGTTCACCCAAGAGGTGAACGTCTTCGCGCAAGCGCGCATCAATATCGGTCATCGAGGTGTTCTCCAGCAGACTCAAGGCGGCACGGAAGGCTCAAGAGTGCCGCTTGCACGCGTGCCTTAGCAAGGGCGCAAGTTCACCCCGGGCCAACCCCGGCCGATGGGGCTAGTCTCAAGGGTAGGCCGCACAAGGGCCACGCACCGGCCCCGGCCGGTTACTCAACCCAACCTGCCACGAGCAGGCGTTCATCGAGGTCAGCATGAAAATCCGTGAGCTCGCACAACATTGGGAAGAAAACGCCAAGGGGCGCCTGAGCAAGACCGCCTACCGGATTCACCTGGACGTAGAAGCCGCCGCTCGCCTGGCCGCCCTTTCCGAGATGTACCCCAAACGCCAGACCGAGGAGTTGCTCGGCGAACTGATCGGCGCCGCCCTGGAAGAGCTGGAAGCCAGCTTCCCCTACATCCAGGGCCGGCAGGTGGTGGCCACCGACGAGGAAGGCGATCCGCTCTACGAGGATATCGGTCCGACCCCGCGCTTTCTGGCCCTGTCACGCCAGCATCTGCAACTCTTGGCCAGCCAGTCCGACAAGCCGAAGCACTGAGTCGGCCCCCTCTCCAACACCCGTTGAAGCTCATCGTCCCCGGCCCTGAAAAGGGCCGGGCATACCCCGCTGCACGGCAAAAGTTCCCGGTTTAGAGCCCTGTCCGAGCCGTCAGATTTTTTCCGGCCAATCGCCATCTTTCTCTGAACTATTCAAAAAAGCCTCGGGTCACACCCAGTAGCCATCACTGGAACGGCCGTTTCAAATTTCGCCATGAGCGCTTGTCACTCAGCGTCACGGCGCCAGGACCGGGATGGATATTGATGTTTTTCAGGAGTTACCCAATGGAGTTGAAGACCATGAAGATCAGCACTGCCCAATCCTCGTTCACCTCTCTGCGCGGGCTGAAGCTGGCCGCGCTGGCCCTCGGTAGCAGCATGGTACTGGCCGGTTGTGCCGGTAACCCGCCTTCCGAGCAGTACGCGGTCACGCAATCTGCGGTCAATAGCGCAGTGAGCGCAGGCGGCACCGAGTTCGCCGCCGTGGAGATGAAGTCGGCCCAGGACAAGCTCAAGCAAGCCGAGATTGCCATGCACGACAAGAAGTACGACGAAGCCCGTCGCCTGGCCGAACAAGCCGAGTGGGATGCACGCGTAGCAGAGCGCAAGGCCCAGGCCGCCAAGGCCGAGCAAGCGCTGAAAGACTCGCAGAAAGGCGTTCAGGAACTGCGTCAGGAAGGTATGCGCAGCGTGCAGTAAGCCGCTGCCGACTCCCACGTACTCGTATTTGAATGAAAGGACGAACATTATGCGCAAACAACTGATGATCCCTGCCCTGCTGGCCATGAGCGTAGCCCTGGCGGCCTGCTCCACCCCGCCCAACGCCAACCTGGAAAGCGCCCGGACCAACTTCTCCGGCCTGCAAGCCAACCCGCAGGCGAGCAAGGTCGCGGCCCTGGAAACCAAGGACGCCGCCGACTGGATGGACAAGGCCGACAAGGCCTACCTGAACAAGGAAGACGAGAAGAAGGTCGACCAACTGGCCTACCTGACCAACCAGCGGGTTGAAGTGGCCAAGCAGACCATTGCCCTGCGCACCGCCGAAACCAAACTCAAGGACGCCGGCGACCAGCGTGCCCGCGCCATCCTCGAAGCCCGCGACGCACAGATCAAGCAGTTGCAGGACAGCCTCAACGCCAAGCAGACCGACCGCGGCACCCTGGTGACCTTCGGCGACGTGCTGTTTGCCACCAACAAGTCCGACCTGAAATCCAGCGGCCTGGCGAACATCAACAAGCTGGCGCAATTCCTCCAGCAGAACCCGGATCGCAAGGTGATCGTCGAAGGCTACACCGACAGCACCGGCAGCGATTCCTACAACCAGTCCCTGTCCGAGCGCCGCGCCGGCTCGGTGCAGATGGCCCTGATCCGCATGGGTATCGACCCGTCGCGCATCGTCAGCCAGGGTTATGGCAAGGAGTATCCGGTGGCCGATAACGGCAGCGTTTCCGGGCGAGCCATGAACCGTCGCGTGGAAGTGACCATCTCCAACGACAACCAGCCGGTGGCGCCACGTTCGGCCATCAGCCGCAACTGATGCAGCCCCTGCCTTATATAGGCAGGTGAAACACAACGCCGCCGACCTCTTCAGGTCGGCGGCGTTTTTTTATGCGGTTATCCCAGTAGGAGCCGGCTTGCCGGCGAACCGATCACTGCTCCAACTGCGGAGTTTCCTGGCCCATGCAGCGCACAGCCTGCTTCTTCTTGTTTACCAGGACCCCGGTCAGGCCCTTCTGCTGGGTGTCGAACAGCACCAGCACGCCGTCGATGCACTGGGCCACTTCATCGGCCGGTTGCAGGGAGATCTTGTAGTCCTCGCCCGGCACGGTCTTGAGCATGGTGAAGTCGCTGAGCAGCAGCGCATCTTCCGGTTTGGCGAAGTGCAGGTAGCCGTAGTACCACAGGCTGCCCACGGTAACGATGATGCTGCAGATACCGGTGATGATCATTGGAATGGCGTTGCGTTCTTCACTCATTGCGGACTCTCTGGAGGTTCAACTGCTGAATTCGGGGTCGTCGGGTAATTGGGGATTTCCCCCAGCCGACGCAACCCGTCGAAATGCTGCGGATCATCGAGGTAGCGCAGCATCACGCGGCGCCAGGTCGGATCGGCAAAGGTTTGCACATGGCCGCCGCGGGTCAGTTGCAGGACCCTGGGCGGGGGCGCAGCTTGATACACGCGGATGCCGTTGGAAAGGGGCACGATCGGATCGTCGATGCTGTGGTAGATGAGTTTCGACACCCCGGTCAGGCGCGGCAACGAGTTGATCGCGCTGTCGGCGTCCGGTACCAGCCACGACAGCGGCACCTGCAGCGGCCAGGTCAGCCAGGAGGTGCTCAGGGCATAGCGCCCGACATCGCGATAACTGGCGGGCACGCCATCGAGCACCAGGGCCTTGAGTTGCGCCTGACGCTCGGGGTGCGCCACCAGGTAATGAATCGCCAGCGCGCCGCCCAGGCTTTGCCCCAGCACGATCAACGGCTTGCCCTGCGTCTCGGGAGACTGATCCAGCCATTTGAAGGCGGCGTCGACATCCTGGTAGATCGCCGGCAGGCTCGGCGCGCCTTCGGACACGCCATAGCCGCGGTAGTCCAGGAGCAATACCTGATAACCCTGTTCCGGCAGCCACCAACTGCCTCCCAGATGCCAGGCCAGATTGCCGCCGTTGCCATGCAGGTGCAGCACCGTGCCCTTGACCGCCACCCCCGGCTTGGCCGGCAGCCACCAGCCGTGCAGCTTGAGGCCGTCGGCGCTGGTCAGGGTCACGTCCCGGTATTGAAGCTTGGCCCGCTCGGGAGTAAAGGGCAGCCCGGGTTCGGGATAGAACAGCAGCGAGCTGCAGCCATTGAGGCACAGCAACAGGGCCAGCGCGGCCAGGATGCGCATCATCGGCCACTCCGTGCAGCTACCAGTACGTCCATGTGTGCCCCCGGAAAGATTCAAAGGATGTTGGAGTAGTCCGCCTCGATCCGGTCCAGGCTCAGGTGGTTGAGGAAGTTGGAGAAACACATCCACGCCGACAGCGCATTCAGGTCACGGAACTGGTCCGGCAGGTACTTGGGCGCGACCACCAGCCCTTCGTCCACCAGCTGGCGCAAGGTACGCATGTCTTCCAGGGTGGTCTTGCCACAGAACAGCAAGGGGATCTGCTCCAGCTTGCCCTTGCGCACGGCCAGCTGAATGTAGTTGTAAACCATGATGAAGCCCTTGAGATAGGACAAGTCTTTGGTAAACGGCAGCCCCGTGGGCACCGAACCGCGGAACACCCGGCTGGCATTGCCATAGCTCTCGGCCATCTCGAAACCCTGCTCGCGGAAGAACTCGAACACCTGCAGGAAGTCCGCCCCCTCCTCCACCATGTGGATGGCCCGGGTGCGGTTGGTCAGCTTGCGCAAGCGGCTGGGGTAAGAGGCGAAGGTGATGATTTCCATGAGGATCGCCAGGCCTTCCTGGGTCACCGTGGACGAGGGCGGGCCCTTGGCCAGGAAGGTGCAGATCGGCTGGTTCAGGCCATTGAGGGTGGTGCCCACATGCACCAGCCCTTCATGGACTTCCAGGGCCCGCACATCGCGCTCGTTGAACATCGCGTCGCTGCGGATCTTGATGTAGTCAGCGCCCGCCGCGGCGTCGGCGACAATGCCATCGGACTCGAACACGCGGATGGTTTCCTCGGCTTCGCCGAACACCTTGTTCAACCGGCTCTGCAACAGGCTGACCGCCTGCTTGGCGCTGAGTACCTTGGGTTCGTCCTTGAGGTCGCCGCGCCCGTCGATGTTGTTCAGGTAGTCGGACATCATCAGCCCAAGGTCCGCCAGGGTCGGATCGCCGGCGTGGAAGGCATCGGACGCGGCGCCGTAAAGCTCCTGGGAGATCAGTCCGAAGTCGCCGGTGCCCCGGGCTTCGAGCATGCGCACCACCATGCGGTATTCCTTGCACATGCGGCGCATGATCTGCCCCACCGGGCTGAACTGCCCCAGTTGCCGAGTGATGTCGCGCTCGATGTTCTGGAATTCCAGCTTCACCGCCCCGGAATCGAAGGACAGCGGCCGTCCTTCGTAATAGGCGCGATCCACGGCGGGCAATTCCTTGCCCTTGGCCTTGAGAAAGCCCTTGCGGATGTTCTCGTCCCACTTCACCGCATCCAGTACGCGGATCGGGGTCTGCGCCAGCACTATGCGATCGGACAAAGTGCGTATCGTCTGCTGGTAGTCGTCCACCGGAAGTTCCTATTGATTGGGTCTGTGGCGCGGGCTCAGCGGGCCACGCGCTTGAAACGTGCCGTCTCGACGAACAGGTCGGAGTTGGCGGGGTCGTCAAGGTAAGCGAAGACCTCGGGCAACGGACTGCTGATCAGCAACCCCTCGCCCTCGGCCGTGGGCATGGATTCCCCGCTCAGGGCCTTTTGACCCAGGGACTGGCGAATCTGTTCCAGGTCCAGGGTATAGAGCACCAGTTCGTGCCTGGCCGTCAGTTCGAACCCGGCAATGCTGTAGTGCCCGCCGAAGGCCTGGGGCACCGCCGCCGACAGATACCAGCGATTGCCATGTCGCGATACCGTGAACTCGTAGGAATCGCGCGGGCGTGCCGTGCCGCCGGGGAAACTCGCGGCCCGATAGCGGTTGACGCCGATCTGGCGCAGCTCAATGTTCAGCGGCTCGCCCCAGGCGTTCTGGCTGGCCCACTTGCCCAGCAACGCGGCAGGCGCTGCCTGTTCGGCCGGCAGCGGTTCCTTGAAGACCACCAGGCAACCGCTGAGCAGAAGAAACGCCAGAGCCATCAGGACGCGCCAGGCTTGCATGCAAATCTCCCATGAACACCAGAATCACTGTAGCCGCTGACGCCGGCTGCACAGCCTTGGTCGCGGCACCAGCGCGGGATGGATGAATCAGACCGAAGCCAGCACCAGATGCATGTAGCGGGTGAGGATGCCCAGCATCTCCTCCTCCGCCTGCGGCTCGCTGTCGTTGAGCAGGCCCTGATATTCCATCCGGCCGATTATAGACGTCAACACCTTGGCATCCTGCTGCGGTTCCCGGGAGCCCAGGACCTGGAAGAACTGGCAGGTGCCCTGAAGCAGGATCTGCTGGTGCGAGCGCACCAGTTGCGCCAGGCGCGGATTGAGCAGCGCCTCCTGGCGGAACGCCTGCTCGGCCATCAGGTGCTCGCGGCGGGTGTGCAACTGACGCTGCACGTAGTCGGCGGTGAGGCGGGCAATATCATCGGCCAGTTGCGAGCGCGACGCCGGGCTGCCATCACCGTAGGCGACCATCTCGCGCAGCAACCCTTCGTTGCTGGCCCACAGCTTGGCCATGTACGCCGCGCTGCGCTCGACGTACTGGGCGAAGGTATCGGTGAGCAGGTCATCGATGTCCTTGAAGTAATAGGTGGTGGCAGACAAGGGCACACCGGCTTCGGCGGCCACCGCACGGTGACGCACGGCCCGCACACCGTCACGCACGACGATGCGCATGGCGGCGTCGAGGATCTCCTGTCGGCGCTGTTCGCTGCCCTGTCGGCTGGCCTTGCGCCCCTGGTACTGAACGCTTTCAGCCACCGCAGTGGCGATGCCAGCTGCACCTTCTTGAGCAATTGCGCGGTTCACGACAGGTATTCCCTCTGAAAAATCACACAGAATTAGAAGCGGTACGTCAGTTCCAGCCAGACAATAAAAAGCCGCCTGATAAAGGCGGCTTGTTATTCAAAACACTCAGGCTTGCGGCCGCATGTGCGGGAACAGGATCACGTCGCGGATCGACGGCGAGTTGGTCAGCAGCATCACCAGGCGGTCGATGCCGATGCCTTCACCAGCCGTTGGTGGCATGCCGTATTCCAGGGCACGAACGAAGTCGGCGTCGTAGTGCATGGCTTCGTCGTCGCCGGCGTCCTTGTCGGCCACCTGGGCCATGAAGCGCTCGGCCTGGTCTTCCGCGTCATTGAGCTCGGAGTAGGCGTTGGCGATTTCGCGACCGCCGATGAACAGCTCGAAACGGTCGGTGACGTTGGGGTTGTCGTCATTGCGACGGGCCAGCGGCGACACCTCGAACGGGTACTGGGTGATGAAGTGCGGCTGCTCCAGCTTGTGCTCCACGAGCTCTTCGAAAATCATCACCTGCAGCTTGCCCAGGCCTTCGAAGCCCAGCACCTTGGCCCCGGCCTTCTTGGCGATGGCGCGAGCCTTGTCGATGTCGTTCAGATCATCGGCGGTCAGCTCGGGGTTGTACTTAAGGATCGAGTCGAACACCGACAGGCGGGCGAACGGCTCGCCGAAGTGGAACACCTTGTCGCCATACGGCACGTCGGTGCTGCCCAGTACCAGCTGCGCCAGTTCACGGAACAGCTCTTCGGTCAGGTCCATGTTGTCTTCGTAGTCGGCGTAGGCCTGGTAGAACTCCAACATGGTGAATTCAGGGTTGTGCCGGGTCGAAACGCCTTCGTTACGGAAGTTGCGGTTGATCTCGAACACCTTCTCGAAACCACCGACCACCAGACGCTTGAGGTACAGCTCAGGCGCGATACGCAGGAACATTTCCATGTCCAGGGCGTTGTGGTGGGTTTCAAACGGCTTGGCCGCGGCGCCGCCCGGAATGGTCTGCAGCATCGGCGTTTCGACTTCGAGGAAGTCGCGCTTCATCAGGAAGCTGCGGATGTGCGCGATCACTTGCGAACGCACGCGGAAAGTCTGGCGCACCTCTTCGTTGACGATCAGGTCGACGTAGCGCTGGCGGTAGCGCTGCTCGGTGTCGGTCAGGCCGTGGTGCTTGTCCGGCAGCGGGCGCAGGGACTTGGTCAGCAGGCGCACGTGAGTCATTTCAACGTACAGGTCACCCTTGCCGGAACGGGCCAGGGTGCCTTCGGCGGCAATGATGTCGCCCATGTCCCAGGTTTTCACCGCGGCCAGGGTTTCTTCGGACAGGGTCTTGCGGTTGACGTAGACCTGGATGCGCCCGGTCATGTCCTGGATCACCATGAACGAGCCACGGTTGAGCATGATGCGACCGGCAACCTTGACCGGAATTGCCGCCTCTGCCAGCTCTTCCTTGGTCTTGTCGGCGTACTGCTTCTGCAGGTCCTGGCAGTAGTTTTCGCGGCGGAAGTCGTTCGGGAAGGCATTGCCCTTGGCGCGCTCGGCAGCAAGCTTTTCCTTGCGCAGGGCGATCAGGGAGTTCTCTTCCTGTTGCAGGGCTTGCGGGTCGAGTTGTTGGTCGCTCATGTCTTTAGATATTCCATCAGGTTCGTTGCCCCCGGGCCTTGCGGCCCGGGGATCGCCAGCAGAGCTGGCTCCTACAGGGATCGCGTTGAATCAGCCGATCCTGTATCGCGTCTGTTTACAGTCCGGATTTCAGGCTGGCTTCCAGGTATTCGTCGATGTCGCCGTCGAGCACCTTGTCGCAGTCGCTGCGTTCGATGTTGGTGCGCAGGTCCTTGATCCGCGACGCGTCGAGCACGTAGGAGCGGATCTGGTGACCCCAGCCGATGTCCGACTTGGTGTCTTCCAGGGCCTGGGACGCCGCATTGCGCTTCTGCATTTCCTGCTCGTACAACTTGGCCCGCAGCATTTTCATGGCGGTGTCCTTGTTGGCGTGCTGGGAACGCTCGTTCTGGCAGCTGACCACGGTGTTGGTCGGTACGTGGGTGATACGCACGGCCGAGTCGGTGGTGTTCACGTGCTGACCGCCGGCACCGGAGGAACGATAGGTGTCGATCCGCAGGTCGGCCGGGTTGATTTCGATTTCCACCTTGTCGTCGATCTCTGGCGAGACGAACACCGCCGAGAACGAAGTGTGGCGGCGGTTGCCGGAGTCGAACGGGCTCTTGCGCACCAGGCGGTGCACGCCGATCTCGGTGCGCAGCCAACCGAAGGCGTACTCGCCCTTGATGTGCACGGTCGCGCCCTTGATCCCGGCCACTTCACCGGCGGACAGTTCCATGATGGTGGCTTCGAAACCGCGCTTGTCGGCCCAGCGCAGGTACATGCGCAGCAGGATGTTGGCCCAGTCCTGGGCCTCGGTGCCGCCGGAACCGGCCTGGATGTCCAGGTAGGCGTTGTTCGGGTCCATTTCATGGCTGAACATGCGGCGAAATTCCAGCTTGGCGAGGTTTTCCTCAAGCCGGGCCAGCTCGGCGACCACATCGCCCACTGCGCCTTCATCTTCTTCCTCGACCGCCATGTCCAGCAGGTCGCGGCAGTCGGCCAGACCGCTGTTCAGCTCGTCCAGGGTCTCGACGATCTGTGCCAGCGCAGCGCGCTCGCGGCCCAGCTCCTGGGCGTATTCGGGTTTGTTCCAGACACTCGGATCTTCAAGCTCGCGATTGACCTCGGTCAGACGCTCATGCTTTTGATCGTAGTCAAAGATACCCCCGAATAGTTTCGGAGCGCTCGGACAGGTCCTTGATGGTGTTCAGGATCGGGTTGATTTCCATGGGGGGCGGCACTCGTTGGCGAACTTTTGAAAGCCGGCGATTATAACGGAATCACCGAATCACGGCAGCCCGCTTGGCGGCTTTAACGCAGCCGATCCCGGTTTTTTTTCATTCAATGCCCACCTGATTGCGACCATTGTTCTTCGCCAGGTACAACCCCTTGTCCGCCGCCGAGATCAACTGCCGGCAATGGCTGTTGGGCTGCGGGGTGATGGTCGACAGACCGATGCTGATGGTCAGGCTGGAGCCTTCCACCGGGGCGTTATGGGGGATTTTCAGGGCTTCGACGGTCTGGCGCAGCTTTTCGGCCACCAGTCGCGCCCCGCCCGGCGAGGTGTTGGGCAGCACCAGCACGAACTCTTCACCGCCATAGCGCGCCGGCAGGTCCGAGGGCCGGCTGCTGGCCTCGCGGATCGCCGTGGCCACCTTGCGCAGGGCTTCATCGCCCTCCAGGTGGCCAAAGGTGTCGTTGTAGCTCTTGAAGTAGTCGACGTCGATCATCAGCAATGACAACTGACTCTGCTCGCGCATCGCCCGGCGCCACTCCAGCTCCAGGTACTCATCGAAATGCCGGCGGTTGGACAGCCCGGTCAGGCCGTCGGAGTTCATCAGCCGCTGCAGCACCAGGTTGGTGTCCAGCAACTGCTGCTGGCTGACCCGCAGCGCCCGGTAGGCAGCGTCACGTTGCAGCAGGGTCATGTAGGAGCGCGAGTGGTAGCGAATGCGCGCCACCAGTTCAATATTGTCCGGCAGCTTGACCAGGTAATCGTTGGCCCCGGCGGCGAAGGCCGCGCTCTTGATCAGCGGATCCTCCTTGGTCGAAAGCACGATGATCGGAATGTTCTGGGTCGCCGGGTGATTGCGGTACTCGCGCACCAGGGTCAGGCCGTCCAGCCCCGGCATCACCAGGTCCTGGAGAATCACCGTGGGCTTGATGCGGATCGCCTGGGCAATGGCCTGGTGCGGATCGGCGCAGAAGTGGAAATCGATGTTTTCTTCATTCGCCAACCCACGCCGAACCGCTTCGCCGATCATGGCCTGGTCGTCCACCAGCAATACCATCGCTGCATTTTCATCGGTCTTGAATTCGTCGAGCTGTAAATCATTCATGGGTTGTCACCTGAGTTGCTACCTGGCCAGGACAGCTGCGTTTATCAGTCATTTGGCAAATATCTCCAGCAAACGTGGAGCGATCTTGTCCAGTGGGCGAATCTCTGTGGCGGCACCGATGGCAGCGGCCGCCTTGGGCATGCCATACACCGCGCTACTGTTCTGGTCCTGGGCGATGGTCAAAAATCCCTGGTCGCGCATCAGCTTCAAGCCCTGGGCGCCGTCACGGCCCATGCCGGTCAGCAGCACCCCCACCGCATCGCCATTCCAGTAGCTGGTGACGCTTTCGAAGAACACGTCGATGGAGGGCCGGTAGATCTCGTTTACCGGCTCGGCGGTGTAGGCCAGGGTGCCGTTCTTCAGCAAACGGATGTGATGGTTGGTGCCCGCCAGCAGTACCGTGCCACTTTGCGGCGGCTCGCCCTCCCGGGCCAGGCGCACCTGCAGGCCGGAGGCGCTGCTGAGCCACTCGGCCATGCCAGCGGCAAACACCTGATCGACATGCTGGACCAGCACGATGGCGGCGGGAAAGTCCCTTGGCAAGGCTTTGAGCAGCACTTCCAGAGCGGCCGGGCCGCCGGCGGAGGAGCCAATGGCCACCAAGCCCTGCCGGGGAGCGCCGCTGCGCAAGGGCACCGGCGCCGAACGTACCCGACTGCCACGCTGGCCGATCAGCCAGCCGATATTGAGGATCTTGCGCAGCAGCGGCGCCGCCGCCTCCTGGGCATTGCCGGCACCCAGGGCCGGGGTGTCGACCACGTCCAGCGCGCCGTGGCCCATGGCCTCGAACACCCTGTGGACATTCTGCTGGCGGTCGACGGTGACGATCACGATGGCGCACGGCGACTCGGCCATGATCCGCCGCGTGGCCTCGACGCCGTCCATCACCGGCATGATCAGGTCCATGAGAATCAGGTCCGGGGTCAGCTCGGCGCAGTACTTCACCGCTTCGGCACCATTGGTGGCGACCCACACCACTTCATGGCTGGGGTCGAAGGCCAGCGCCCGGCGCAGGGCCTCCACCGCCATGGGCATGTCGTTGACGATGGCGATCTTCATGCCCGTGCGCCTCCAATCAGTTCCACCACCGCGTCCAGCAGCGCGTCGTCATGGAAACTGGCCTTGGCAAGATAGTAGTCGGCGCCGGCATCCAGGCCACGGCGCCGGTCCTCCTCGCGATCCTTGTAGGACACCACCATCACCGGCAGGGATTGCAGGCGATTATCGCGACGCAAGAGTGTGACCAATTCAATTCCGTCCATTCGCGGCATGTCGATATCGGTGATCAGCAAGTCGAAGCTCTCCGAACGCAAGGCATTCCAGCCGTCCATGCCATCCACCGCCACGGCCACATCGTAGCCGCGGTTGATCAGCAGCTTGCGTTGCAACTCACGCACCGTCAGTGAGTCGTCGACCACCAGAATACGCTTGCGCGCGGCCTGTGCGTGCAACGAATGATTGCCCGCGATGCGCTCCAGGCGTCCGGTGTTGAGCAGCTTGTCCACCGAACGCAGCATGTCCTCGACATCCACGATCAGCGCCACCCGGCCATCATCGAGCAGGGCTCCGGCGGAAATGTCCTGAATCTTGCCCAGGCGGTCGTCCAGGGGCAGCACCACCAGGGTGCGCTCGCCGATAAAGCGCTCCACGGCGATCCCGTACACCGCGTCGCGCTCACGGATCACCACCACCTTGAGGGTCGGCGCGCTGCTCGGGGTCGCCGGGCGCTGCAACAGCTGGCTGGCCGCTACCAGGCCGACATGCCGCCCCTCGTGCCAGAAATGCTGACGCCCTTCGACCTGGACGATCTCCTCGGGCTGCAGATCGCACATGCGCTCGATGTGCGCCAGGGGAAAGGCATAGGCCTCGTCGCCGACTTCCACCACCAGACTGCGCACCACCGACAGGGTCAGCGGCACCTCCAGGTGGAAGCGACTGCCCTGGCCGCTGGTCTGTTCCAGCTGCACCGCCCCGCGCAACTGCCGGACCATGTGCTGCACCGCATCCAGGCCGACACCGCGCCCGGACACTTCGGTGACCTTGTCCCGCAGGCTGAAGCCCGGGAGAAACAGGAACGTCAGCAATTCTTCCTCGCTGAGCTGAGCGGCGGTCTGTGCCGGCGACAACTGGCGCTCGACAATGCTCTGGCGCAGGCGCTCCAAGTCCACGCCGTTGCCATCGTCGCCCAGCTCCAGCACCAGCAGGCCGGCCTGGTGCGAGGCCCGCAGGCGGATCACCCCTTCTGCCGGCTTGCCCGCCAGCAAGCGCTGCTCGGGCAATTCGATGCCATGGTCGACGGCGTTGCGCAGCAGGTGGGTCAGCGGCGCTTCGAGTTTTTCCAGCACGTCGCGATCGACCTGGGTCTTCTCACCCTCGATCTCCAGACGGACCTGCTTGCCCAGGCTGCGCCCCAGATCACGGACCATCCGCGCCTGGCCGCTGAGCACATCGGCAAAGGGCCGCATGCGACAGGCCAGGGCCGTGTCATACAGCACCTGGGCCCGCTGGCTGGCCTGCCAGCCGAACTCGTCGAGTTCGGCGGTCTTCTGCGCCAGCAGTTGCTGGGATTCGGCCAACAGCCGCCGCGCGTCCTCCAAGGACTCCTGGGCTTCCAGGCTCAGGGCATGTTCCTTGAGGTGCAGGTTGAGGTTCTCCAGGGCCGCCAGACTGTTGCTCTGGATCCGCTTGAGACGCTGCATGGTGGCCAGATAGGGCTTGAGCCGCTGGGTTTCCACCAGGGATTTGCTCGACAGGTCCAACAGGCTGTTGAGGCGCTCGGCGGTGACCCGCAGCACCCGCTCGCCGCCTTCGGTCATGCGCCTGCCCGGACGCGCCGCATTCACGCTCGACTCCAGCGCCAGCTCATTCGGCAACGCCAGGGATTCGGGCTCGCTCAAAGCCTCCGGCCTGGCGTCGACCGGCTCCGCCACGGCGGGCATGGGCAAGGGCGCCTCCGGCGTCGCCGGCCCCTGGCTCAGCAGGCGCTCCATCAGCGCCACGTAGGCAAGCACGTCCGGGGCAGCCAGTTCGGCGCCTCCGGGGGTGGCGATGCGCATCAACAGGTCGGTGCCCTGCAACAGCGCATCGATGTGCTCAGGCTGCAGGTACAGGCGCCCTTCCTGGGCACTGACCAGGCAATCCTCCATTACGTGGGCGACGCTGACCCCGGCGTCCACCCCGACAATCCGTGCCGCGCCCTTGAGCGAATGGGCCGCGCGCATGCAGGCTTCCAGCTGATCGGCCTGGGTCGGATTGCGCTCCAGCGCCAGCAATCCGGCACTCAGCACCTGGGTCTGGGCCTCGGCTTCCAGGCTGAACAGCTCCAGCAACGAGGCGTCGCGCATTTGATCGGGGGTCATGTCAGGCTCCGGGTCACGGCCAAGAGCAACTGCTCTTCATCCAGCAAACGCAGGCTGCGGCCCTGCCATTGCAACACGCCACGGGTGTACTTGGCATTGGCCTGCTCGCCGGACAGCGACGCGCCAGCCAGAATGCGCTCGTCAATGGCATGGATACCGTCCACTTCATCCACCGGCACCACCACCGGGCCACCCTCGGCACCGATGATCAGCATCCGCGGCATGACCCGTGCCGAGGGAGCCGCGCCGGCCGGCGTGCCATCGAGCCCCAGCAGTTCGCTCAACGACAGGCAGGCCACCAGCGCCCCGCGCACATTGGCCACCCCCAGCAGCGCCCGTGAACGCTGGTGGGGCAAGGAGTGGATCGCCTGCAGCGGTGCCACTTCCAGCAGGCAGCGAGTGGCCAGCCCCAGCCACTCCTCGCCCAGGCGCAAGATCAGCAGCGAGCGGGTGACCACATCGCTGTCAGGCAAAAGCGCCACCGATTGCTCGCGGTCCTCCTGAAGCTGCGAATAGCGATCCAGCAGGCGCGTGGCGGCAGCGGAGTACACCGAACAGTTGCGGCAATGAATGTGCTCGGCCAGCAACGGGCAGGACTTGTCGCCGTGGATGCCGATACGGTTCCAGCAATCGTCGATGGCCTGGGCATCTTCACGGGTCAGGTCCAATGAGAGGGAATGGCTCATCGTTTCAACTCACTGTCGGCAGCGCGGGTGCTGCGCACAGCCCGCGCCTGCAATCGTTGGGCACCGGCGACATCGCCCTGGGACGCCAGCAGCGCCGCCAGGTGCGCCAGGGCCTCGGGGTGTTGGGGCGCCAGGTACAGGGCCTTGCGGTAAAAACCCTGGGCCTCCATGGCGTTGCCGGCCACATCACTGAGCAGCCCCAGCCAGTAGAACACCTGGGCCACCGGCTCATGCTGCTGCAGGTAGCGCTCACAGGCGGCACGGGCCTCGGCGCTCTTGCCCTCGTTGGCCAGGGCGGCAATGGTGGCCAGCAGGCTCGCCGCATCGCTGGGCGGCGCGCCGTCCAGCGCGGGTACGGGGGCCGGGGCCGTACGGCTGGCAAAGGGCCGCGGCCGCGGGGCCGGAACGGCCGGATGAGGGGGTCGCAACGGCAAGGACAGGGGCTTGGGCAAGCTCACCGGCAGCGGCGCCGGCTCCGGTTCCTGGTGCCGGCTGAAGGCGAAGGACTGGGGAATGCCGATCGAACGCATACCCAGGCGCCCCAGCAGACTGCCCTCGGCGGGGCCGATGAACAGCACGCCTTCTTCATGGGTCAGGCGCTTGAGCACCTCGAACACCTGACGCTGGGTCGGCTGGTCGAAATAGATCAGCAGGTTGCGACAGAAGACAAAGTCGAAAGGCGGTTCCGTGGCCAGCAATCCAGGGTCCAGGACATTGCCCACCTGCAGCCGAACCTGCTCGCGCACCCGCTCGCTGAGGCAATAACGATCGCCCTCGACATGGAAGTGCCGCTCACGAAACTCGGTGTACTGGCCACGAAAGGAGTTCTTGCCATAGCTGGCGCCCCGGGCCCGCTCCACCGACAGCGGACTCACATCCAGACCGTCGACCTTGAATTGATGGGGCGCCAGGCCGCCGTCGAGCAGGGCCATGGCGATCGAATAGGGCTCTTCGCCGGTGGAGCACGGCAGGCTCAGCAGGCGCAGCGCGCGCATGCCCTTGATCTGCCCCAGGCGGGCCTTGGCCAGCTTGACCAGGGTGGCGAAGGATTCCGGGTAGCGGAAAAACCAGGTTTCCGGAACGATCACCGCCTCGATCAGGGCCTGCTGCTCCTCCCGCGAGCCCTGCAACTTCTGCCAGTACTCATCGCTGCTGTGGGCGTACAACGCATTGCAGCGCTGGCGCACCGCGCGCTCGATGATCGCCGGGCCGACCGACGCTACATCCAGGCCGATGCGTTCCTTGAGAAAATCGAAAAACCGTTGCTCGTCACTCATCGAGACTCCTCAAGCGACGCCGGGTCCAGGGGCTCCTCGGGAAACAGCAGCTCACGCACCTCGGCCGCCAGCAAGTCGTCGACCCGCACCCATTGCAGCAGCCCCAGGTCATCCTCTCGCACCGGTCCCAGAAAAGGGGCCTGGCGGTTGTCCAGGCCATAAGGCTGAAATTCCCGGGGATCGCAGCGCAAGGTGTCATTGGCCTGTTCCAGCAGCAGACCCAACACCCGCGGCGGTCGCTCGGCGGCGCTGCGATAGTGCACCAGCACCAGCCGGGTGCTGGTGCGCAACTGGGCAGGACGGCCGAAAGTCAGCTCGCACAGATCGATGACCGGCACCACCACCCCGCGGTAGGCAAACACCCCGGCAACCCAGGACGGCGCCCGGGCAATCGGCTTGAGCTGCAGGCGCGGCAGCACCTCAACCACATCCACCGCCTGCAAGGCGTAGCGTTCCTGACCGATGCGAAACATCAGGAACAGCGCGGTTTTCGCCCCCGAAGCGCCACTGCGCTTGTGCGCCAGTTCGTCCATCAGACTTTGAAACGCGAAACGCCGCTGCGCAGGCCCACCGCGACCTGGCTCAGCTCATCGATGGCGAAGCTGGCCTGACGCAGGGACTCGACGGTCTGGCTGCTGGCATCGCCCAATTGCACCAGGGCGTGATTGATCTGCTCGGCGCCGGTGGCCTGGGCCTGCATGCCTTCATTGACCATCAGCACCCGCGGCGCCAGGGCCTGGACCTGATGGATGATCTGCGACAGCTGCTCGCCCACCTGCTGCACTTCGGCCATGCCGCGACGCACTTCCTCGGAGAACTTGTCCATGCCCATGACCCCCGCCGACACCGCCGACTGGATCTCGCGAACCATCTGCTCGATGTCATAGGTGGCGACCGCGGTCTGGTCCGCCAGGCGGCGCACTTCGGTGGCCACCACGGCAAAACCGCGGCCGTATTCCCCGGCCTTTTCCGCCTCGATGGCAGCATTGAGCGACAGCAGGTTGGTCTGGTCGGCGACCTTGACGATGGTCACCACCACCTGATTGATGTTGCCGGCCTTCTCATTGAGGATCGCCAGCTTGGCGTTCACCAGATCCGCAGCGCCCATCACCGAGTGCATGGTGTCTTCCATCCGCGCCAGGCCCTGCTGGCCCGAGCCGGCGAGCACCGAGGCCTGGTCGGCGGCGCTGGACACCTCCGTCATGGTGCGCACCAGATCTCGGGAAGTCGCGGCGATTTCCCGCGAAGTGGCGCCGATTTCCGTGGTAGTGGCCGCGGTTTCAGTGGCGGTGGCCTGTTGCTGCTTGGAGGTGGCGGCAATTTCGGTCACCGAGGTGGTCACCTGCACCGACGAACGCTGGGCCTGGGACACCAGGGCCGTGAGCTCGGTCATCATGTCGTTGAAGCCGGTTTCCACGGCGCCGAACTCGTCCTTGCGTTCCAGGTTCAGGCGGCCGCTCAGGTCGCCGGTGCGCATGACATCGAGAATGCTCACGATGCGGTTCATCGGCGCCATGATCGCCCGCATCAGCAGCAGGCCACACAGACCGGCGGCAAGAATGGCCACCAGCAACGACACGCCCATGCTGACCTTGGCCGTCGCCACGGCGTCGTCGATGGCATCGCTGGCGGCGTCGGCCACGGCCTTGTTCTCGCTGATGATGTCATTGAGCTTCATCCGCCCGGCAATCCAGGCCGGGGTCAGTTGCTCATTGAACAGGCGAATCGCCTCGGCTTCCTGGCGCTTCTGGTGCAGGTCAAGCACCGCGACCTGGATGCGATTGAATTCCTGGTGGTCCTTCTCGAAGGCATCGAACTCGGTCTGGTCCTCGCGACTGCTGAGGGTCTGCTTGTAGTTGGCCATATGGGTCAGCAGGCGCTCTTCAAATGCCTTGAAATCGGCCTTGTCTTCGGAACTGATGTCCTGATTCTGCTTGAGGCCGATGATCTCCTGGGTCTGCAGGTAGGTATCGACCCAGGCGCTGCGGATCATCGAACTGAAATAGACCCCGGGGATCGCATCGTCACGCATGCTGTTTTCACCGGCTTCGATCTTCAACAGGCGCGAGTACGAGACGACGACCATCAGCAGCATGATGGCGATAATCACCGCAAAGCTCGCCAAAATGCGTTGGCGCAACGTCCAGTTCTTCACAGTCAGTCCTCGGGGCCATTCAAAAATGGAGGGAGTATAGCCGAGGACGATGGCGGTTTTACCGGTGGTTTGACGACCCAGGTAGCACTTTGGGCAGATTTGTGCGCCCGCTCTGGCTAGCGCCTTAGCGGGCTTTTCTCGGCCTGCAGGGCATATCGGCAAATCCCCCGGGCAGAACCGCCATCCATGGCGAAGGAGCGGCTGTGCAGGTCAGCCAGCGCTCTGGCGCACCTGGTTTTCCAGCTCAGCCTTGAGCCCCAGCGGCAGTTGCAGGTGGCGCGCCAGCTCATCCAGGTAGGCCTTCTCCATGAAGTGCTGCTCATCCACCAGCATCAGGCTGGCCAGGTACATCTCCGCGGCCATTTCCGGGGTGCTGGCGGCGCGGGCCACGTCCGCAGGGTCCAGCGGCTTGTGCAATTCGCCGTGCAGCCACTGCTGCAGTTGCGGGTCGTTGTCCAGCTTGCGCAACTGATCCTCGATCAGCGCCCGCTCGCGCTCGTCGACATGACCGTCGGCCTTGGCCGCCGCCACCAGGGCCTTGAGGATCGCCTGGCTGTGCTGCTCGACCTGTTGCGCCGGCAAGCGGTCGAGGGTCTGCGGCGCAGTGTCCGGGGCCGTGCCCTGTTGCGCCTGCCAGTTGCCGTAGGCCTTGTAGGCCAACACGCCGAGGGCCGCGAGGCCGCCATAGGCCAGGGCCTTGCCGCCGAACTTGCGGGCCTTCTTGTTGCCCAGCAGCAAGCCCATGGCCCCAGCTGCCAGGGCCCCGCCGCCAGCGCCGCCGAGCAGTCCGCCCAGACCGCCGGGCTTGCCCCCGAGCAAACCGCCAAGGCCGCCTTGCGGGGCCTTGCCGCCCTCGCCTGACGGGGTGCCGGCCTGGTTCTGCAACAGCTCCTGGCCGGACCTGAGTAATTGATCGAGCAATCCACGGGTGTTCATCTGCCGCCTCCGCACAGTCAGTGTCGTGTCGACACATCAGGCCGCAAGCCTAGAGAGAAGTGCCGAGGACCAGGGGACGATAGTGCTTCTGAATGTTGCTTTCACCGGATCAGGGAAAGGTGCTAAACAAGGCATCGGTTTTACCAATACAGCGCCCGATATTTCTAAAAAGCCGCCCGGTAGCCCCGCCATGATGACCTTGCGCCAGATCCGTCACTTTATCGCCGTGGCCGAAACCGGCTCGATCTCCGCCGCCGCCCAGGCGGTGTTCATTTCCCAGTCGACCCTGACCCTGGCCATCCAGCAACTGGAGCAGGAAATCGGCGTCAACCTGTTCAGCCGCCATGCCAAGGGCATGACCCTGACCCATCAGGGGCATCAGTTCCTGCGCCAGGCGCACCTGATCCTGGCCACGGTGGACAACGCCAAGCGCAGCCTGCAGCAGAGCAGCGACCCGGTGGCCGGACAGTTGACCGTGGGGGTGACCAGCCTGGTGGCGGGCTATTACCTGGCTGACCTGCTGACCCGTTTCCAGCGCGCCTACCCCAATGTGGAGATCCGCGTCATGGAGGACGAACGGCCCTATATCGAACACCTGCTGGTCAGCGGCGAAATCGACGTCGGGGTGCTGATCCTGTCCAACCTCGAAGACCGCCATGCCCTGCAGACCGAAGTCCTGACCCACTCGCCGCACCGCCTCTGGCTGCCGCCCCAGCACCCTTTGCTGGAACACGACAGCATCAACCTGGCGGACGTGGCCCGGGAGCCGCTGATCCAGCTCAACGTCGACGAAATGGAGCGCAACGCCCAGCGCCTGTGGAGCGTGGCCGGGCTGCAGCCACGGATCAGCCTGCGCACCGCCTCCACCGAAGCGGTGCGCAGCCTGGTGGCCGCCGGGCTGGGCCTGTCGATCCAGCCGGACATGACCTACCGCCCCTGGTCCCTGGAGGGCGACATCATCGAGGCCCGGCCCCTGGCGGATCTCAACCAGACCCTGGATGTCGGCCTGGCCTGGCGCCGGGGCACCGCGCGCCCGGCCCTGGTGGACCCCTTCCTCACCGTGGCCCGGGAGCAGCCCCCGGGCGGGCGCAAGCCATCTATTTAATCGAACGGCCCCTTGAGTATTAAGAATTTGTCGACCTCAGGCCCCGCTACTAGTCTCTGGGCATTCCCCACAAGAACAGGCCGGGCACTCACCCCCAGGGAAGCCCCATGGCCCTAGCACACAAGAGCACCCGCAAAATGGCTGGCCCACAGACTCCGCTGTGCACGGCATTGCTGATCGATGGCGAACTGGTGAACGGCCAGGGCCGGGTCGAGCCGATTCTCAACCCGGCCACCGGCGAGGTGCTGACGCAGATCGCCGAAGCCAGCAGCGAACAGGTGGAAAGCGCGATCTTCGCCGCCCACCGAGCATTCTCCAGCTGGTCGCGGACCACCCCGCAGCAACGCGCGAACCTGCTCCTGGCGATTGCCGACAGCCTGGAACAACAGGCCGACTACCTGGCCCGCCTGGAAGCCCTCAACTGCGGCAAGCCTCTGCACCTGGCGCGCCAGGACGACCTCGGCGCCAGCATCGACGTGTTCCGTTTCTTCGCCGGTGCGGTGCGCTGCCAGCACGGCCAGTTGAGTGGCGAGTACCTGCCGGGCTACACCAGCATGGTGCGCCGCGATCCCCTGGGCGTGGTGGCCTCGATCGCGCCCTGGAACTACCCGATCATGATGGCCGCCTGGAAGATCGCCCCGGCCCTGGCAGCGGGCAACACCCTGGTGTTCAAGCCCTCGGAACACACTCCGCTGTCGATCCTGGCCCTGGCCCCGAGCCTGGCGCAGTTGCTGCCACGGGGCGTGATCAACATCGTCTGCGGTGGCGGCGAAGGGGTCGGCAACCACCTGGTCAGCCATCCGAAGGTGCGCATGGTGTCCCTCACCGGCGACATAGTCACCGGCCAGAAAATTCTCCAGGCCGCGGCCAAAACCCTCAAGCGCACCCACCTGGAACTGGGGGGCAAGGCGCCGGTGATCGTCTGCGACGATGCCAACCTGGAGGCCGTGGTCGAGGGCGTGCGCAGCTACGGCTACTACAACGCCGGTCAGGACTGTACCGCTGCCTGCCGGGTCTACGCCCAGGCCGGCATCCACGACCGCCTGGTGGCCGAGCTGGGCAGCGCCGTCAGCAGCCTGCGCTTTGCCAGCAAGCGCGACGCCGACAACGAAATCGGCCCGCTGATCAGCACCCGCCAGCGCGACCGGGTGGCCAGCTTTGTCGAGCGCGCCCTGAGCCAGCCCCACATCGAACGCATCACCGGCGCGGCGGTGCACTCCGGCGCCGGTTTCTACTACCAGCCGACCCTGCTGGCCGGCTGCCGGCAGAACGACGAGATCGTCCAGCGCGAGGTGTTCGGCCCGGTGGTCACCGTTACCCGCTTCGAACAACTGGAGCAGGCGCTGGACTGGGCCAACGACTCGGAATACGGCCTGGCCTCCTCGGTCTGGACGCAAAACCTGGACAAGGCCATGCAACTGGCGGCGCGCCTGCAATACGGCTGCACCTGGATCAACAGCCATTTCATGCTGGCCAGTGAAATGCCCCACGGCGGCCTCAAGCGCTCCGGCTACGGCAAGGACCTGTCCAGCGATTCACTGCAGGACTACAGCGTGGTGCGCCACATCATGGCGCGCCACGGCAACGAGCTGAAATAACACCACTACGCTAATAACAAGCCGTCCGCGGCCGCAGCACCCCATCGTCAACCACTGCCCCAATCCTAATAAAAGCAGAGGCAATCCCCATGTCCGCGCACAAGACCGCAATCCTCAGTGCTCTCACCACCGCCCTGCTGGCCAGCGCCAGCCTGCAGGCCGCCGAACCGCTCAAGGCCGTGGGGCCGGGCGAAGGCCAGCTGGATATCGTCGCCTGGCCGGGGTACATCGAACGGGGCGAGAGCGACAAGAATTACGACTGGGTCACCGGCTTCGAGCAGGAAACCGGCTGCAAGGTCAACGTCAAGACCGCCGCCACCTCCGACGAGATGGTCAGCCTCATGGCCAAGGGCGGCTACGACCTGGTGACCGCCTCCGGCGACGCCTCACTGCGGTTGATCGCCGGCAAGCGGGTGCAACCGATCAACACCGCGCTGATCACCAACTGGAAGAACATCGACCCGCGCCTCAAGGACGGCCCCTGGTACGTAGTCGCGCAAAAGACCTACGGCACGCCCTACCAGTGGGGCCCCAACGTACTGATGTACAACACCCAGGTGTTCAAGCAGGCGCCCACCAGCTGGGACGTGGTGTTCAAGGCGCAGAACCTGCCGGACGGCAAGCCCAACAAAGGCCGCGTCCAGGCCTATGACGGCCCGATCTACATCGCCGACGCGGCGCTGTACCTCAAGAGCGCACGGCCGGAGCTGGGGATCCAGAGCCCCTATGAGCTGACCGAGGCCCAGTACAAGGCGGTGCTTGAACTGCTGCGCGCCCAGCAACCGCTGATCCACCGCTACTGGCACGACACCACGGTGCAGATGAGCGACTTCAAGAACGAGGGCGTGGCGGCCTCCAGCGCCTGGCCCTATCAGGTCAATGGCCTGGTCAACGAGAAACAGCCGATCGCCTCGACCATTCCCAAGGAGGGCGCCACCGGCTGGGCCGACACCACCATGCTGCACGCCGAGGCCAAGCACCCCAACTGCGCCTACAAGTGGATGGACTGGTCGCTCAAGCCCAAGGTCCAGGGCGACGTCGCCGCCTGGTTCGGCTCGTTGCCAGCGGTGCCAGCGGCCTGCAAAGAGAGCGAACTGCTGGGGGCCGAGGGTTGCAAGACCAACGGTTTCGACCAGTTCGACAAGATCGCCTTCTGGAAAACCCCGCAAGCCGAGGGCGGCAAGTTCGTGCCCTACAGCCGCTGGACCCAGGACTACATCGCCATCATGGGTGGCCGCTAGCCCGACCGCCCCATCAGGCCCTCGTTGACCCAGCAGTCCAGGCAGGCCGCCGATGGCGGCCCTGCCTTTGCGGAGCAGTGCACCATGACCCTTGCAGTCCAGTTCACCCAGGTTTCCCGGCAGTTCGGCGAGGTCAAGGCCGTCGACCGGGTGTCCATCGATATCCACGACGGTGAGTTCTTCTCCATGCTCGGCCCGTCCGGCTCGGGCAAGACCACCTGCCTGCGGCTGATTGCCGGTTTCGAGCAGCCCAGCGCCGGTTCGATCCGCATCCACGGCGCCGAGGCCGCGGGCCTGCCGCCCTATCAGCGGGACGTCAACACGGTGTTCCAGGACTACGCGCTGTTCCCCCACATGAACGTGCGGGACAACGTCGCCTACGGCCTGAAGGTCAAGGGCGTGGCCCGCCACGAACGCCTGGAGCGTGCCGAGGCGGCCCTGCAGATGGTGGCCCTGGGCGGTTATGGCGAACGCAAGCCGGCGCAACTGTCCGGTGGCCAACGCCAGCGGGTGGCCCTGGCCCGAGCCCTGGTCAACCGGCCACGGGTACTGCTGCTGGACGAACCCCTGGGGGCCCTGGACCTGAAACTGCGGGAGCAGATGCAGAGCGAGCTGAAGAAGCTCCAGCGCCAGTTGGGCATCACCTTCATCTTCGTCACCCACGATCAGACCGAGGCCCTGTCGATGTCCGACCGGGTGGCGGTCTTCAACAAGGGCCGCATCGAACAGGTGGACAGCCCGCGCAACCTGTACATGAAACCCGCCACCCCCTTCGTCGCCGAGTTCGTCGGCACTTCCAACGTGATTCGCGGCGAGCTGGCGCAACAACTCAGCGGCAGCCCGCAGCCCTTCTCCATCCGCCCGGAACACGTGCGTTTCGCCCAAGGTCCGCTGGCGGCCTCGGAGATCGAAATCAGCGGCCTGCTGCACGATATCCAGTACCAGGGCAGCGCCACCCGCTTCGAAGTGAAACTGGACAACGGCCAGACCCTGAACATCAGCCAGGCCAACAACCAATGGCTGGACACCGACAGCAGCCACTGCACCGGCCAACGCATCAGCGCCCGCTGGGCCCGGGAGGCGATGATCCCGCTGACCGACACTCCGACCAGCGAGGCCTGAGATGAGCACCCAGGCCCTCGTCCAAGGCAGCGGCGACACGCCCCTGCGACGCGTCTCCAACCTGCTGTACCGGCGCCCCAACCTGTACCTGACCCTGCTGCTGGTGCCGCCGCTGATCTGGTTCGGCGCGATCTACCTCGGCTCGCTGCTGACCCTGCTGTGGCAGGGTTTCTACACCTTCGACGACTTCACCATGGCGGTCACCCCGGAGCTGACCCTGGGCAACTTCGCCGCGCTGCTGCAGCCGTCGAACGCCGACATCATCCTGCGCACCCTGGGCATGGCCGTGGCGGTGTCCATCGCCAGCGCCATCGTGGCCTTTCCCATCGCCTACTACATGGCCCGCTACACCAGCGGCAAGACCAAGGCGTTCTTCTATATCGCGGTGATGCTGCCGATGTGGGCCAGCTACATCGTCAAGGCCTACGCCTGGACCCTGCTGCTGGCCAAGGGCGGCGTGGCCCAGTGGTTCATCCAGCACCTGGGGCTGGAGGCGCCGCTGCAATGGCTGCTGGGCGTTCCCGGGATCGGCGGCAGCACCCTGTCGACCTCGCACCTGGGGCGTTTCCTGGTGTTCGTCTACATCTGGCTGCCATTCATGATCCTGCCGATCCAGGCCTCCCTGGAGCGCCTGCCGCCCTCGCTGCTGCAAGCCTCGGCGGATCTTGGCGCGACGCCGCGCCAGACCTTCATGCTGGTGATCCTGCCGCTGGCGGTGCCGGGCATCGCCGCCGGCTCGATCTTCACCTTCTCCCTGACCCTGGGGGACTTCATCGTGCCGCAACTGGTGGGCCCGCCGGGCTACTTCGTCGGCAGCATGGTCTACGCCCAGCAAGGCGCCATCGGCAACCTACCGATGGCCGCCGCCTTCACCCTGGTGCCCATCACGCTGATCGCCATCTACCTGTCCATCGTCAAACGCCTGGGGGCCTTCGATGCACTCTGAACAAGCATCCTTGGGCCTGCGCCTGGCGGCCTGGGGCGGGCTGGTGTTCCTGCACTTCCCGATCCTGATCATCTTCCTCTACGCCTTCAACACCGAGGACGCCGCCTTCAGCTTTCCGCCCCGGGGCCTGACCCTGAAGTGGTTCAGCGTGGCCTTCAGCCGCCCCGACGTGCTGGACGCCATCCAGCTGTCGCTGCAGATCGCCGCCATCGCCACCCTGATCGCCCTGGTCCTCGGCACCCTGGCGTCGGCGGCCCTGTACCGCCGCGAGTTCTTCGGCAAGCAGGGCATCTCGCTGATGCTGATCCTGCCCATCGCCCTACCAGGCATCATCACCGGCATCGCCCTGCTGGCGACCTTCAAGACCCTGGGCATCGAGCCCGGCCTGTTCACCATCGTCGTCGGCCACGCCACCTTCTGCGTGGTGATCGTCCACAACAACGTGATCGCCCGGCTGCGGCGCACCTCCCACAGCCTGATCGAAGCCTCCATGGACCTGGGCGCCGACGGCTGGCAGACCTTCCGCTACATTATCCTGCCCAACCTCGGTTCGGCCTTGCTGGCCGGGGGCATGCTGGCGTTCGCCCTGTCGTTCGATGAAATCATCGTCACCACCTTCACCGCCGGCCATGAACGCACCCTGCCACTGTGGTTGCTCAACCAGTTGAGCCGGCCCCGGGACGTACCGGTGACCAACGTGGTGGCCATGCTGGTGATGCTGGTGACCATGCTGCCGATCCTCGGCGCCTACTACCTGACCCGTGGCGGCGAAAGCGTGGCCGGCAGCGGCGGCAAATAACCCGCTTCCCGACCCTCAGCACCAAGAAAGGAGATGAACATGCAAACCCGATTGCTGATCAACGGCCAACTGGTGGCCGGCGAGGGGCCGGCCCAGCCGGTATACAACCCGGCCCTGGGCAGCGTGCTGGTTGAGATCAACGAGGCCAGCCAGGCCCAGGTGGACGCTGCGGTGCTGGCCGCCGACAGCGCCTTCGCCAGCTGGTCGCAGACCCCGCCCAAGGACCGCTCGCTGCTGCTGCTCAAGCTCGCCGACACCATCGAGGCCCACGGCGCCGAGCTGGCCAGGCTGGAATCGGACAACTGCGGCAAGCCCCTGAGCGCAGCCCTGAATGACGAGATCCCGGCCATCGCCGACGTGTTCCGCTTCTTCGCCGGCGCCAGCCGCTGCCTGGGCGGCTCGGCGGCGGGGGAATACCTGCCCGGGCACACCTCGATGATCCGCCGCGACCCGGTGGGGGTGATCGCCTCCATCGCCCCCTGGAACTACCCGCTGATGATGGTCGCCTGGAAGATCGCCCCGGCCCTGGCCGCCGGTAATACCGTGGTGCTCAAGCCCTCGGAACAGACCCCGCTGACCGCCCTGCGCCTGGCCCAACTGGCCAGCGAGATTTTCCCGGCCGGGGTGCTCAACCTGGTATTCGGTCGTGGCCCGAGCGTCGGCCAGCCGCTGGTGAGCCATCCCAAGGTACGCATGGTGTCGCTCACCGGTTCGATCGCCACGGGCGCGAACATCATTTCCAGCACCGCCGACAGCGTCAAACGCATGCACATGGAACTGGGGGGCAAGGCCCCGGTGATCATCTTCGACGACGCCGATATCGACGCCGCGGTGGAGGGCATCCGCGCCTTCGGCTTCTATAACGCCGGCCAGGACTGCACCGCCGCTTGCCGGATCTACGTGCAGGACGGGGTCTACGAGCGCTTTGTCGAGCAACTCGGGGCCGCCGTCGCCAGCATCAAGCATGGCGTGCAAGACGACCCGGCGACCGAGCTGGGGCCGCTGATCACCGCCGCGCATCGCGACCGGGTGGCCGGTTTTGTCGAGCGCGCCCTCGCCCAGCCGCACATGCGCCTGGTCACCGGGGGCAAGGCAGTACCGGGCAACGGCTACTTCTTCGAACCCACGGTGCTGGCCGACGCCCGGCAGGACGACGAGATCGTGCGCCGCGAAGTCTTCGGCCCGGTGGTGTCGGTGACCCGCTTCGAGGATGAAGCCCAGGTCCTGGGGTGGGCCAACGACTCGGACTACGGCCTGGCCTCCTCGGTGTGGACCGCCGACGTCGGCCGCGCCCATCGCTTGTCGGCACGCCTGCAATACGGCTGCACCTGGGTCAACACCCACTTCATGCTGGTCAGCGAAATGCCCCACGGCGGCCAGAAACTCTCCGGCTACGGCAAGGACATGTCCCTGTACGGATTGGAGGACTACACCACGGTGCGCCACGTCATGTTCAAGCACTGAGGCCCACGGGCCATCGGCAGGCGCTGGCCCCACAGCGCCTGCTGCTCGATCGCCAACTGCCAGACTGGATTAGCGCCCCCGGTTGCGGCACTATCCGCCGCCTGAAAACCCCGGCGCCATCGACCGGAATCGCTTTATACCTTCCGGCAGCAAGGATGCGCCCATGCCCCGCCCTATCCCCACCACCGCCCGCGAGTGCCGTCCATGAGCCTGGACGCCACCAGCCGCTATCACCTGCTGCGCATCTGCACCAGCCTGGTGCCGCTGGCGCTGCCGGCGCCGCTGTTCTATCTGGCGCATGTCTGGGGCGTACCGCTGTATCGCAGCCACTTCGGCGCCCTGGCCAAGGGCTTTGGCCTGGGCGTGATGGTGGATCTACTGTTTCATCTGCTGATCATCGTCAGCGTGCTGGTGGCCCTGGTGCCCAACCTGAAGGCCAAGCTCGGCCTGGTCGGCGCCCTGGTGCTGTTCACCGCCTGGGCGATGTTTCCCGACCACCCGATCCGCGGCTACGTCTATTGCCTGCTGATGAGCGTGCCACCGCTGCTGGCGATCGTTCTGGCGCAGTGGCTGTGCCGCCGCTTCGTGCCCGCGCCGGCCCCGGACACCCCATGACCGACGCTCCGTTTCCCAACTCAACGAGTTCGCCGATGCCCGCCCTTCGTCATCTGTTGCGCCCACTGTGCGCCGCCCTGTTGCTCGGTGCTGCCGCTCAAGTGGCCCAGGCCGCTGCCCCCGCCTGTCCGTCCAGCGACCTGCCGACCTTCCTCCAGGCCTTTGCCAGTAGCCCGGAGCTGCAGCAGGCGTTCACCGATTCGCCGCTGATCGAACAGCGCCCGGGGCGTGACGAATACGGACGCGAGATCACCACCCGGCACAAGCTGACGGGCGATACCCGGCACCTGCTGACCCTGCTCGATCCGAAGGCCCAGGCCCGGGCCGGACTGCAAACTTTCTGGGAGAGCCAGACCCTGGTGGTGCATGACCCACTGGGCGACGTGCTCCAGGCCTTCGTCTTCCAACAGGGCGCCTGCTGGCAACTGGTGCGGGTCGAGCAGTGGTCCATGAGCGGCCTGCTCGACCAGGACGCCCCGGCCAACGAAACGGCCTTGCAACGGCAGATGCGCAAGGCCGATCTGTTCCTGGGCTACGGCGGCCGCGAGCAATACCTGTTGACCGGGTACTTCTTCGATCTGGGCCAGCAGCTTCTGCTGGACGCCGCCCGGCATGGCTCGGCCAAGGCGGCCGTGCAGGCAGTGAGCCTGGGCTACTCGGGCATGGCGCCGGCGCTCAAGCCCGGGGAGCCGGAACAACTGCTGCAGCCTTACGCGGCGACCGATGCCGAGGCGGCGTTGATGCTGTCGATGTACTACTGCGATCCGCTCGGCGATGGCTCGGTCAATGAATGCCAGCAACCGCGCAAGTCCGAAGAGTGGGTGCTGCGCACCGCCCGGGAACTGGACTCGGCCAGCGCCTACTACTACCTGGGCAGCGGCTACGCCGAGGGCAAGTGGGGCACCACCGATGGCCCCCGGGCCCTGGCCTGCTACCAGGAGGCGATCAAGCGTGGCGATCTGGACAGCCTGCGGATGCTGACCTGGTGGACTAAAAAAGGCCAAACGCCCGCCGCCGGTGCCCAGTGCCTGCCGGCGCCTGCACAGGGCTGAACCCGGATCGGCGAGCCAACCCTGGGGCGGACACCGCGGCGCAGGCTCATTGACTTTTTTTCACAAGAGTTTGATTGCCCCCGCGCCGCCTGATCGCGTTAATTGAGCCTCCACTCCATTCACCGACAGGCCAGCCCATGCCCCTCGTCCCTCTTGCGCACGCCCTGTTGCCCGGGCCCCGGAAATGAACGCGCCTTTGCCGCGCCAGACGGCGCGCCTGCAGCAGGTCGATGCCCTGCGCGGTTTTGCGCTGCTGGGCATCCTGGCGGTGAACATCTGGTCGTTCGCCGACCCCTACTACGCCTCGCCAGTCAGCAACCCGGCCTACTCCAGCGACCTCGATCACCTGATCCGCTGGCTGGTGTCGGTGCTGTTCGAGGCCAAGTTCTACCTGCTGTTCTCCTTCCTGTTCGGCTACAGCTTCACCCTGCAAATGGCCTCCGCCGAGCGCGCGGGCGAACGCTTCGTGCCGCGCATGCTGCGGCGGCAACTGGCCTTGCTGGCCATCGGCCTGGTGCATGGCGCGCTGCTGTTCTATGGCGAGATCCTCACCCTGTACGCGCTGCTGGGCCTGGTGCTGCTGGCCTTGCGCGGGCTGACGGCGCGGGTCGCGGCCATCCTGGCAATCCTGTTGATCGGCACCACGGCGCTGCTGATGCTGCTGTTCGGCATCGAGCTGCTGAACGCCGGCCTCTCTACCGGGGCCGCCGACGGCCAGCCGCTGCTCAAGGATCTGGCCCTGGGCGGAGATGCGCTGGACACCCTCAGCTACAACGCTGCGCATTTGCTGGAAACCGCCTCGGCCCTGTGGCTGCTGCAGGGGCCCAGCACCCTGGCGATGTTCCTCCTGGGTTATGTGGCCGGACGCAAGGGCCTGCTGGTGGCACCCGAGCGCTTTGCTGCGCGGGTGCCGCGGCTGCTGGCCCTGACCCTGCCCATCGGCCTGGGGGGCGCCCTGCTCTACGGTTACTGCAGCGCCTATGCGCCCGGTGGCGGCCTGGAAGTCATCGGCTACGGCATCAGCCAACTGACCGCGCCGCTGCTCTCGGCCAGCTACGCCATGCTGTTGCTTCGGGCCTTCGATTCGCCTCTGGGCCAGCGCCTGTGCCAACGCCTGGCGCCGCTGGGGCGCATGTCATTGAGCAACTACCTGCTGCAGTCGCTGATCCTGTGCCTGTTGTTCACCGGCTACGGGCTGGGGCTGATCAACCACCTGCCGCCGTTGTCGATTCCCCTGCTGGTGATCGCCATCTACCTGTTGCAGATGCAGCTCAGCGCCCTGTGGCTGCGCACTCATCAGTACGGCCCTTGCGAGTGGCTGCTGCGCGCGGTGACCCTCGGTGCCTGGCCGCACTGGCGCAAGCGCGCGCCGGCTTAAACCAGCCGCAGACAGAGGTGGATATCCTCGGGTTCGATGCGCAGCAGCTCCGGGTCCGGGGTCGCCAGCAGCTCACAGCCCAGGCGGGTGTAGAAATCCACCGTGTGCTTCGAAGGCGTGGCTGATACATACAAGCCCTGGGCGCCCATGGCCAGGGCCTGCTCCCGGGCCAGGGCGAACAGTTGCCGGCCCAGGCCAAGGCCGCGATAAGCCTGGCTCACGTGAAGGAATTTCAACTGCCGCAAATCCAGCCCGGCGCACTCGATCGCCAGGCAATCGACCACCGCTGCCGCCACCAGTACCTCAGCGTCGAAGATCCCGTACAACCAGCCGCCGCGCTGGTAACACTGCTGCAAGATCAGCGCGTCATGCTCGGCCTCGCCCTCCGGCCACCCCGTCACCACCTCGTGCTGGGCATAGCCGATCAGACGGCCATCCTGCACACGGTAGAAGCCGTCTATGACTTCGGCGCGATCGATCCATTTGAGCTGCGGGATATCGTTTGCGGTAAGGGCACGCAGGTGCAACATGAGGCCGGGTTCCTGATGCGATTCAAGTGGTTACCAATGGACACAAGCTAAGCATTTTTCTGCCCCGGGCGAACCGTTTATTCTAGCGACCCTCTATTTATCGTCCGCTGCGTCTGGCCAATGGCATGACCGGACTTCACCTCGCGATCCCCCCAGTCAGCCAGGAGCGGCTGACGATCCCAGCCCCCCACAAGGTTCATCTATGCACCGCAGGCACCTCCTCAAAGCTTCCATGGCCCTGGCGGCCTATACCGGCCTCTCGGCCAGCGGGCTGCTGGCCGCCCGAGCCTGGGCCGGCACCGCTGACGGCGACGCCCAGGCCTTCGATTTCGAGCGCCTCAAGGCTCAGGCCAAGCAACTGGCTGGCAGCCCGTATGCAGACACCAAGCAGGTGCTGCCGCCGACCCTGGCGCAGATGACCCCGCAAAACTTCAACGCCATCCAGTACGACAGCCAGCACTCGCTGTGGAATGACCTGAACGGCCAGCTGGACGTGCAATTCTTCCACGTGGGCATGGGCTTCAAGCAACCGGTACGCATGCACAGCGTCGATCCCAAGACTCGCCTGGCCCGGGAGGTGCACTTCCGCCCGTCGCTGTTCAACTACCAGAACACCAGCGTCGACACTGCCCAGCTCAAGGGCGACCTGGGTTTTGCCGGCTTCAAGCTGTTCAAGGCCCCGGAACTGGACAGGCACGACGTGGTGTCCTTCCTCGGCGCCAGCTATTTCCGGGCGGTGGACGCCACCGGCCAGTACGGTCTGTCGGCCCGTGGCCTGGCCATCGACACCTACGCCAAGCGCCGCGAGGAATTCCCCGACTTCACCCAGTTCTGGTTCGAGACCCCGGACAAGGACAGCACCCGCTTCGTGGTCTACGCCCTGCTGGATTCGCCGAGCGCCACCGGAGCCTACCGCTTCGACATCGATTGCCAGGCCGAACGCGTGGTGATGGAAATCGACGCCCACATCAATGCCCGCACCGCCATCGAGCAACTGGGCATCGCGCCGATGACCAGCATGTTCAGCTGCGGCACCCATGAACGGCGCATGTGCGACACCATCCACCCACAGATCCACGACTCCGACCGCCTGGCCATGTGGCGCGGCAATGGCGAGTGGATCTGCCGCCCGCTGAACAACCCGGCGACCCTGCAATTCAATGCCTTCGCCGACAAGGACCCGAAAGGCTTTGGCCTGGTGCAGACCGACCACGAGTTCGCCAGCTACCAGGACACGGTGGACTGGTACAGCCGTCGGCCGAGCCTGTGGGTCGAACCCACCACCGCCTGGGGCGAAGGCAGCATCGACCTGCTGGAAATCCCCACCACCGGCGAAACCATGGACAACATCGTGGCCTTCTGGACCCCGAAACAACCGGTGGCCGCTGGCGACTCGCTGAACTACGGCTACAAGCTCTACTGGAGCGCCCTGCCGCCCGTGGGCACGCCCTTGGCACGGGTGCACGCCACCCGCTCCGGCATGGGCGGCTTCGTCGAAGGCTGGGCGCCGGGGGAACATTATCCGGAAGTCTGGGCCCGCCGCTTTGCCGTGGACTTCACCGGTGGCGGCCTGGATCGCCTGCCCGCCGGCACCGGCATCGAACCGGTGGTCACCGCCTCCAACGGCGAGGTCAAGGATTTCAGCATCCTGGTACTGGAGGAGATCAAGGGCTACCGCATCCTCTTCGACTGGTACCCGACCAACGATAGCGTCGATCCGGTGGAACTGCGGCTGTTCATCCGCACCCACGATCGCACCCTGAGCGAAACCTGGCTGTACCAGTACTTCCCCCCGGCGCCGGACAAACGCAAATACCCCTGATCCAGGCCTGAGGAGCCAACCGCTGATCGTGGCGAGGTAGCTTGCTCCCGCTGGGGCGACCTGTCGCCCCCCCATGGCCACCACCACCGGGGGCCCAGCGCACACCCCGCCCTCAGGCTTTACGGCCGCTGCGCGACCGAGCGGGAGCAAGCTCCCTCGCCACTGATAGCAAAAAAAACGCCGCTTTATCTCACGATAAAGCGGCGTTTTTTCATTTCCCGATGGCTACTCGCGCAAGTCCGACTCATGAATCGGCTGATCCCTATGGGTCGCCCGCTGATACTGCGCCGGCCAGATTGCCTTGCGCCCGCCCAGGTCGTCATCGGCGTGCAGCGGCCAGTACGGGTCGCGCAGCAGCTCCCGGGCCAGGAAGATGATGTCCGCCTGGCAAGTGCGCAGAATGTGCTCGGCCTGGGCCGGCTCGGTGATCAGCCCCACGGTACCGGTGGCGATCCCCGACTCCTTGCGCACCCGCTCGGCAAAGCGCGTCTGATAGCCGGGCCCGGTGGGAATCTCGGCATTGGCCGCGGTGCCGCCGGACGATACATCGATCAAATCCACCCCCAGGTCCTTGAGGCGCCGCGCCAGTTCCACGGTTTCATCAGGGTTCCAGCCGTCTTCCACCCAATCGGTGGCCGACACCCGCACAAACAATGGCAACTCCTCGGGCCACACCTTGCGTACCGCCTCGGTCACTTGCAACACCAGGCGTATGCGATTTTCAAACGAGCCACCGTACTGGTCCTGACGCTGATTGCTCAGGGGCGAGAGGAACTGGTGCAGCAAATAACCATGGGCCGCATGCACCTCCACCACCTTGAAGCCGGCCACCAGGGCCCGTTTGGCGGCCGCGACAAAGGCCTGGATGATCTCGTCGATCTGCCCTTGGTCCAGTTGGGTGGGCGGCGTGTGCTGCGGGTCGAAGGCAATCCGCGAGGGCCCCACCGGCACCCAGCCACCGTCCTCGGGCTTGACGCTGCCGGACTTGCCGAGCCAGGGCCGGTGGGTACTGGCCTTGCGCCCGGCATGGGCCAGCTGAATACCCGCCACCGCGCCCTGGGCGCTGATGAAACGGGTGATGCGTTGCAGGGGTTCGATCTGGGCGTCGTTCCACAGGCCCAGGTCCTGGGCGGTGATCCGGCCCTCGGCGGTGACCGCCGTGGCTTCGGTGAAGATCAACCCGGCGCCGCCGACGGCTCGGCTGCCCAGGTGCACCAGATGCCAGTCGTTGGCCAGCCCGTCCACCGACGAGTACTGGCACATGGGCGACACGGCGATGCGGTTGAGCAGGGTCAGTTGACGCAGGGTATAGGGTTCAAGCAGCAGACTCATGGGGCACCTCTCGATCAATGGTCAGGCTCCAGGGATCTGTTTGAACGGTCGACAAGTGACTGCGAAGTGAAGCGCCCGCCCCCGCGGGAAGATGGATGACAAAAGGTCACAAGGCCAATCAGACAGTGCTTAGAGACTAGTCGACAACCTTGCGCCAAGCCGAGTTCCTGATGCGCCCCGGGGAAAAAACCTGCAGCCTGGCCGCCTGCAGCAGCGGCCAGGCTGGCCTCAACCCTGCGGGGCGCGGCGATTGCCATCGAGCAAGGCATCGACCACGCCACGGGCCATTTCCACCGAATGCACCAGCGACCAGATCAGGCCGCGCTCCACGCCGCTGGCGTGCTCGGTGATCTCGTCGGATACCTCCTCGGCGGCCTTGAGCTGCATGGAAACGTGGAGCAGCGCTTCTTCGGCGCTGATACCGGGGCGGACAGTGAAGGGGTTATCGGGGCCCGCAGGACCAGCGGCGGTGGGTTGCAGCGTCGCGATCAGCGAGCCCTCCACGCCGATATTGGCCAGGGCATGGCGAACCCTTTGATTGGCCAGATCGTGGGCAGGATTACGACGGGAAGAAGGAGGGGAAACAGGCGGATCGGGAACGATCTTTTTCATGGTGTAGCTCCTCGACGATGAAGCCTCCACACCTAGCGCTGCTAGACGTTTGAAAAGGGTGGCGGCTGTACGCGGGCTAGCAGACCGGGTCGAGGAACCGGTGCGCCCGAAAGCGCCCCCACGCACCGCCGCCATAACAGCACACCGCAAATCTGAATTGCAGTGCTGATGGCATCGCTTGCGTTCGACCCGGGCGGCTATTACCAATCACTGACGGGCAGTGATTGAACCGAGACTAGTCAGCTGAATAGATCGCCACAAGCGCCCGGGAATACGCCCGGAACCCCCTTACAAAAGAAAGGGACATACCGCCACCCCGCTTTCCAAAAGTCTGGCGAAACCACCCGCGTCGCCTGCTGCCAGTCAAGAACAAACACTGCACTTGTGGCGAGGGAGCTTGCTCCCGCTGGGGCGCGCAGCGGCCCTAAAAATGGGACTGCTACACCCCGGAGCGCTGGCCGGCCCCACGGGAGCAAGCTCCCTCGCCACAGTTTATTTATTGCTCGCTCTGGCGTTGAGCTGATCGGCAGTACCCGCCTTAACGCGGTTCGATATGGGCAATCATCAACTGCACGGTTTCCTGGCCACGGAATTCGTTGAGGTCGAGTTTGTAGGCCAGCTCCACCCAGCGAATGGTCGGGTTGGGCCAGACTTCACGGTCGATGCCGAAGGCGATGCCGTCCAGCTTCAGCGAGCCGCATTCGCTGCGCAGCACCACTTTCAGGTGGCGCTCGCCAACGATGCGCTGTTCCACCAGCTCGAACACGCCGTGGAACATCGGCTCGGGGAAGTGCTGCCCCCAGGGGCCGGCGTGGCGCAGGGCGCGGGCCAGCTCCAGGTGGAACTCTTCCACCGCCAGGGTGCCGTCCGACAGCAGGCGCCCGGTGAGGTCTTCTTCACACAGCTGGCGTCGCACTTCTGCATCGAAGGCTTCGGCAAAGGCCGGGAAGTTCTGCTCCGGCAGCGACAGCCCGGCGGCCATGGCGTGGCCGCCGAACTTGCTGATCAGTTGCGGATGGCGCGCGGCCACGGCGTCCAGGGCATCGCGGATATGAAAGCCCGGCACCGAACGCGCCGAGCCCTTGAGCATGCCGTCGCCAGCATCGGCAAAGGCGATGGTCGGCCGGTGGTAACGCTCTTTCAGGCGCGAAGCGAGAATCCCGATCACCCCCTGGTGCCAGTCGGCATCGAACAGGCACAGGCCGAACGGCATGGATTCCACCGGAAGATCCTTGAGCTGGGCCAGGGCTTCGCGCTGCATGCCCTGCTCGATGGACTTGCGGTCCTGGTTCAGCTCGTCGAGCTGGGCGGCCATGGCCCGGGCCGCCGAGACGTCGTCGCTGAGCAGGCACTCGATACCCAGGCTCATGTCGTCCAGGCGCCCGGCGGCGTTGAGCCGTGGGCCGAGGATGAAGCCCAGGTCGGTGGAAGTGATGCGCGAGTGGTCGCGCTTGGCCACTTCGAGAATCGCCTTGAGCCCCGGCCGCGCCCGGCCGGCGCGAATCCGCTCCAGGCCCTGGTGCACCAGGATGCGGTTGTTGGCGTCCAGCGGCACCACGTCCGCCACGCTGCCCAGGGCCACCAGGTCCAGCAGCTCGCCGATGTTCGGCTGCGGCCGGGTTTCATAGCGTCCCAGGCTGCGCAAGCGCGCGCGCAGGGCCATCAGCACATAGAAGATCACCCCGACCCCGGCCAGGGCCTTGCTGGGGAATTCGCAGCCCGGCTGGTTGGGGTTGACGATGGCGTCCGCCGCCGGCAGCTCCGGGCCCGGCAAGTGGTGGTCGGTGACCAGCACTTGCAAGCCTGCGGCCTTGGCCGCCGCCACGCCTTCGACGCTAGAGATGCCGTTGTCCACGGTGATCAGCAACTGCGGCTCGCGCTGCAAGGCCACGGCGACGATTTCCGGGGTCAGGCCGTAGCCGTATTCGAAGCGGTTGGGCACCAGGTAATCGACATGGGCCGCGCCCAGCAGGCGCAGGCCCAGCACACCCACGGTGCTGGCGGTGGCGCCGTCGGCGTCGAAGTCGCCAACGATCAGGATGCGCTGGCGCTGGTCCAGGGCCGTCACCAGCAAATCCACCGCGGCGTCGATGCCCTTGAGCTGCTGATACGGGATCAGCCGCGCCAGGCTCTTGTCCAGCTCTTCCACCGACTGCACGCCACGGGCGGCGTAGAGGCGGGTCAGCAGTGGCGGCAGGTCGCCGAGAAAGGGCAGGACGGCGGGCAACTCACGGGGTTCGATACGCATGGGCTAACAGCAACTTCTCTTGGGGGACGGTGGGTCGTTCAGGAGCGGCGCGGACAATCAGCCGCGCTCGCCCAGCAGCCATTCCAGCTGCACTTCATGCTGGCCGCGATCGTCGGTGACGAAGATCGTGCCTTCGCTGATCATCACGTCCCACTTGATGACCCGCGGCATGTCCTTGGCCAGGGTTTCCAGCACGTCCTGGGGCACACCGGCGATGTTGAGGTTCTTTAGGTTCTTCACCGCGTCCAGCACCCGGGTCTGCCAGACCCGCAGGCTGCCGTAGGCCAACAGGCTGGTGCGCTCGGTGCGGCGCGAGCACCAGGTCAGGCGATCGGCGTCCGGCTGGCCGACTTCGATCCAGTGCAGCACGCGGTCGTCCAGGCTCTTTTCCCACAGGGCGGGTTCATCCACATCCGACAGACCCCGACCGAACGACAGCTGCTCGTTGTACCAGAAGGCGTAGGCCAGCAGGCGCACGGTCATGCGCTCCTCGGTTTCCGAAGGGTGACGGGCGATGGTCTGCTTGACGCTTTCATAGACCCCGCGGTCGAGGTCGGTGAGGTTCAGTTCGAATTTGTAGGTGGTGGACGGCTGGGCCATGTGCGGGCTTCTTGAGTGTGCGAAAAGGCGGCAAGTCTAACCCGAAACCTGCCGCCCTGCCCGACCGCTGACCGGTCAGCGGCCCTCGCGTTAAAATCCGCTGCAACGCATTGCCTGGGTAAAGTCGATTGCCAGCCTGCCACCAGGGTTTTATAACCCCCGCGCGAATCGGCCGGCGCGCACCGCGCCAACGCCGCAGTTCAATAGAAGAAAAGGACGTCCATGACCCTCTTTGTCACCCTGCTTGTCATCGTGCTGCTGTTCATCGCCCTGATTCTGTACTCCCGCCAGAAAATGGCTGAACAGAACGAGGACCTGCCAACGGCCAGCGACGTTACCTCGCAGATCAACCAGACCCTGCTACTGAGCAAATCCGAGCCGCTGCTGGCGCTGAAACTGGCCGAGCGTTTGAGCGGCGAGCTTCGGGAACTGGCGCTGCAATTGGTGAGCGCCGAACTCTACCTCGCGGGGCACAAGGCCAAGGCCCTGGAAATAGGCAGGCAATTGCCGCCCATGGCTCGGGACTATGTCCTCAACACGCTGATCGAGTCGCTGCTCGACACCAACGACACCCAGGCCTGCCTGGAACTGCTCGAGCAATGGGGCGAACCACTGCCCAGCTGGCCACTGCTGCAGGTGCGCATTCTCCAGGCCCGCGGCGAGCAGGATCGGGCCCTGGCCGTGCTGGGCGAGCTGAGCGACCCCGAAAACCCCGCAGCCCAGGAAGAGCAGAGCATCAGCAATTGCCTGATCCTCTCTCGCCTGCAATTTGAGGCGGGAATGGAAGACCAGGCGCTGCTCAGCCTGGAGCGGGCCTGGGGGCAATTCCAGGACCCCGCCGCGGGGCGCTATCTGACGGAGTGGCGCAGCCTGTTCGATGAGTGCGCGGCCCAGGGCCGGTTTGAACTGGTCCTCGCCCGGACGCCGGCACTGGCTGCCGAAGAACAGGTCCAGGCCATCCTCGCCCTGTTCGAGGCCGGCCAAACGGAGCCGGCCTTCAACCTGATGGCAGACAACGGCACCCTCTATTACTCGACCTACAGCGATCTGATGGACGCGGCCCTGAAGCGCCCGCAACTCGATCTTGCCCTGCGCCTGCTGGAGCAAATCCCCGACCTGCATCAACACGGCATGCTCCTGCACCTGCTGAACCACCTGGCGGCACAAGGCCGCACCGCTGAAGCCGAGGCCCTGCTGCAGGAGCGGGTAAGCGAGCCGTCCCAGCGTCCGAGCCTGATGCTCAGCCTCTGCGAAGAGCACCACCAGGCGCAGCCGCAATGGACTGCCGCGCTGCTGGCTCAGGCCCTGCAACTGATCGACGGCTACAAGCACGAGCCGGAACTCTGGAGTGACGTGCGCCTGCACGCCCTGAAGGTCCAGCTGCAAGTCCAGAGCCGCCTGCCGGCCCATCGCCGGGACAGCTGGCTGGTGCGTAGCAGCCTTGAAGAAATGCACAACCTGCGCCAGCAGCAGGATACCGACCAGCAACTGCTGTACCTCTGCCAGCAAGCCCGGCTATTGCATGACCTGGACCAGACCGCCCAGGCCAGGACGCTGTTGGAGCAGGCGATTAAATTGCTGGACAGTGCCGCAGAGACAGAGGTCGAAGAAGACCTGAAAGCCCTCTATCTGGAGGACATCGCCAGCGCCTACCTGCACCTCGACGAAGCAGAAACGGCCCAGGCCCTGCAGGCTCAGTTGCACGCCCTGGAAGCCGGCAGCCACATCCTGGAAGAGGACCTGCTGCTGCACCACATCCAGCACCAGCGCTTTGCCCAGGCCATCGAGGCGCTGAACCTGAGCACCCTGCTCAGCGAAAAGAAGCCGCTGTCACGCCTGTATCAAGCCCTGGAGGAGATGCATCAGCGTGCCCCCGAGCGCGCCGCCGAGTTCCAGCAGCAATTGCTGGACCGGCTGATCAGCGGCGAAGCCATGCGCGCCTCCCGACAAGCCTGACCGCCCCCGCC
>NZ_QKLN01000081.1:0-360 GCF_003225665.1 Pseudomonas sp. TKO26 | reverse complement strand
CCTACACCGACATCGAGACGATCAGAGGCTCGAACTACAACGACACCTTTGTCGGCAACGGCCTGGGCATGCATTTCGACGGTGGCGCCGGTGTCGACACCGTCGACTACTCGACCTCGTCTGCCGGTGTGAACGTTGAAGTACGCCTCGGCACCGGCCCGGCTGGCAAGGGTGGAGATGCCGAAGGCACGACCCTGACCAGCATCGAGAACGTCATCGGTACGGCCTTCAATGACATCCTCATCTCGGGTCCGGATGCTAGCGCCACCGCCATCCGCCTGGAAGGCGGCGCGGGTGACGATATCTACTACATCAACAGCGGTGCCCGACCGACCATTGTCGAACAGGCCGGCGGCGGCA
>NZ_QKLN01000070.1:0-380 GCF_003225665.1 Pseudomonas sp. TKO26 | reverse complement strand
GATAACCGCTGAAAGCATCTAAGCGGGAAGCGAGCCTCAAGATGAGTCATCCCTGATACTTTAAGTATCCTAAAGGGTTGTTGGAGACTACGACGTAGATAGGCAGGGTGTGTAAGCGCTGTGAGGCGTTGAGCTAACCTGTACTAATTGCCCGTGAGGCTTAACCATACAACACCCAAGGGGTTTTATCGGACTCCACAAACACTTGAATGTAAGTTTGAGACCGCGAGAATCGAGTTGTCGAGTATCGCGATAGTCAGTTTTTAAGATTGTAACGTTAGGAGTCTCGTATCGAGAAATCTCGACACTCGTAACGAAAAAGAATTTGCTTGGCGACCTTAGCGCTGTGGTCCCACCTGAATCCATGCCGAACTCAGAAG
>NZ_QKLN01000013.1:0-153343 GCF_003225665.1 Pseudomonas sp. TKO26 | reverse complement strand
CGACCCCAGGGACAGACAATCCGTGTAGCCCCCCGCCCCCTCCCACACGCCCCCCCGGAGCAGCCCGCGGACGTAGTGCCCGCCCCCCGCCCGTGTGGCGCCCGGGCCGCGACGGAGGCGTCGGCCTCAATTCCCTTGGCGGGCTCGGCGGCGCCGCCCCCCGGGCTAACAGCCCCCCCCCCCCCCCCCACCACCCCCCCCCCCGAAATCCGCCGCTGTCGCCTCCACCGCCATCGCCGCCGCCACTGTCACCATCGCCGCCGAAACGCGAGCTGTCGCCGTCGCTGCTGCCGCTGGAGGAGTCGCTGTCGAAGGAACTGCTGTACAGCTCGCTGCCGCAGTGCACCACGGCCGCCGTGCTGGCGTTGTCCGTCAGGCGCCGCAGGGACTGGCAGTCGGCAACGTAGTGAAAGCCCCGGGCGATCTTCAGCTTGGCATCCAGGGCGAACAGCAGCGGCAGGCGACTGGGTTGGGCGGGGTTGATGTTTTCTTCCAGGCAGGCCTGACGCCAGACCCGACGCAGGCCGTTATCGCTTTTCTGCTCGGCGTTCCGGCCCAGCACCGCGGCCGGGGTGTGGTGGAGGAACTGGCCGAAGGCCTTGTTGCAGAACTGCTGGTATTCCCGGGTATGCAGGATGAATTCATGCCACAGGTCGTCCACCACCTGGGACGGCATCGACACGTAGCGCTGGCCGCTCTTGAGGTAGGCCAGGAAGAACTGGCGCAAGCCCTGGGCCACCAGTTGGCAGTCCTTGAGGCTCAGGTGCGGGTGCTGGGTGCGCAGCGGTTCGAACAAACGCGGAGGCAAGGTGAAATTGCGGATGTGGGCTTCCCGGCGCAATGCACGGAGGGCGTTCTGACGGCGCCATAACACCAGGACCAAGGCCAGGGCCACCACTGCGGGAAGGATCAACAGCATGTTCGGTCTCCGCCGGAAAAAGTGCCGAGACAGTGGCGCAAAGCAGCGCTTTATTCAAGCCGGTCCCTCGTAGGAGCTGGCTTGCCAGCGAAGAGGCCCGCAAGCCAGGTGCCTGCCTTGCGGATGCCTTCGCCGGCAAGCCGGCTCCTACAAGTACAAGGCCTCGTCAGCCATGGTTGATGTCCACATCACGGGTCTCGCGCAGGCACAGTAACCCCACCACCAGGCTGACCCCGGTAATCAGCACCGGGTACCACAGGCCATAGAAGATATCGCCGGTGTACACCACCAGGGCAAAGGACACGGTCGGCAGGAAACCGCCGAACCAGCCATTGCCGATGTGATAGGGCAGGGACATCGAGGTGTAGCGGATGCGGGTCGGGAACAGCTCCACCATCAGCGCCGCCAACGGGCCGTAGCACATGGCGGCAATCAGGATCAGGGCCACGATCAGCAGCACCACCATGGGTTTGTTGACGTTCTGGGTGTCGGCCTGCTGCGGATAGCCGGCCAGGGTCACCGCGCCGCGCAGGGCGGCTTCATCGAAGCCGTCGATCTTCACCTCGCCGACGCTGACCTGCACCGGGCTGCCGGCGGGGGCGGCGACGCTGTTATAGGGCAGGCCCTGTTTCACCAGGAAGGTCTTGACCTTGTCGCAGGGGCTGTCGAAACGCGCCTTGCCCACCGGGTCGAACTGGAAGGTGCAGGTGGCCGGGTCGGCGCTGACGCTGATCGGCGCCTGGCGGCTGGCCTGGTCGATGGCCGGGTTGGCGTAGTGGGCCAGGGCCTTGAAGATCGGGAAGTACAGCAGTGTGGCCAGCAACAGGCCGAGCATCAGCACCGGCTTGCGGCCGACCTTGTCCGAGAGCCAGCCGAAGAAGATGAACATCGGCGCGCCGATCACCACGCTGATGATCAGCAGGCTGTTGGCCAGGGCCGGGTCCATCTTGAGGAACTGGGTGAGGAAGAACAAAACGTAGAACTGCGCGGCATAGAAGGTCACCGCCTGCCCGGCGTTGATGCTGAACAGGGCGATCAGCACCACCTTGAGGTTTTCCCATTTGCCGAACGACTCGCGGATCGGCGCCTTGCTGGCCCGGCCTTCCTCTTTCATTTTCAGGAAGGCCGGCGACTCGTGCAGGCTCATGCGGATCCAGGTGGAAATGCCCAGCAGGACAATGGACAGCAGGAATGGCAGGCGCCAGCCCCAGACCTCGAACTGATCGCCAGTGAAGTAACGGCAGGCCAGCACCACCAGCAGCGACAGCAGCAGGCCCAGGGTCGCGGTGGACTGGATCCAGCTGGTGTGCAAGCCACGCTTGCCCTGGGGCGCGTGCTCGGCCACATAGGTCGCGGCGCCGCCGTATTCACCGCCCAGGGCCAGGCCCTGGAGCATGCGCAAGGCCACCAGGATGATCGGCGCGGCGATGCCGATGCTGGCGTAGTTGGGCAGCAGGCCCACGGCGAAGGTGGCCATGCCCATGAGGATGATGGTGGCGAGGAAGGTGTACTTGCGTCCGATCATGTCCCCCAGGCGGCCGAACACCAGGGCGCCGAACGGACGCACCACGAAGCCGGCGGCGAAGGCCATGAGGGCGAAGATGAACGCCGTGGTGTCGTTGACCCCGGCGAAGAACTGCTTGCTGATCACCGCCGCCAGGGCGCCATAGAGAAAGAAGTCATACCACTCGAACACCGTGCCGAGGGACGAGGCGAAGATGACCTTCTGCCCGCCATGGGCGGTGGTGTCCTGCAAGGTCGGGTTCAGGGGCTGTACGTGTTCTGACATGGGGGGCTTCCTTACAGTGATTATTGTTGTTGTTCCACTGCCGACGCCGTGACCGGCGCCGTTGCTGCAGGCTTATCGCGCGCGTGCGATGAGCCTTCGTTTCCCTGCCGACCGTAGGAGCTGGCTTGCCAGCGAAGCGGCCCTTGAGCCAGGTGCCGGCCTTGGAGGCGCCTTCGCCGGCAAGCCGGCTCCTACATCGGGTGAATCCGTTCACACGGTCATGCCGGTGTAGCGGGTTCCTTGTGCTGGACGGTACTCCTGGGGACGCCGGCAAGAATCAGTTCGGCAGCCTTCTCGGCGATCATCAGGGTCGGCGAGCAGGTATTGCCCGAGGTGATGCGCGGCATGATCGAGGCATCGGCGATGCGCAACCCGGGAATGCCGTGCACCCGCAGTTGCGCGTCCACCACGGCGTCGGCGTCGCTGCCCATGCGGCAGGTGCCCACCGGGTGGAAGATGGTGGTGCCGATCCGCGCCGCCGCTTCATGCAGTTGCTCTTCACTTTGCAGTTGCGGCCCTGGCAGGTATTCCCGGGGGTTGAACGGCTGCAGGGCCGGCGCGCCGACGATGCGCCGGGTCAGGCGAATGGCGTCGGCGGCGACCCGCAGGTCTTCGGGGTGGCTCAGGTAGTTGGGCTGGATCAACGGCGCCGCGCCGGCTTCCACGGAGCGGATCTCGACCCGGCCGCGGCTCTGCGGGCGCAGGTCGCAGACCGAGGCGGTAAACGCCGGGAAACTGTGCAAGGGCTCGCCGAAGCGCTCCAGGGACAGCGGCTGCACGTGGTATTCAAGGTTGGCCCGGGTCTGCTCCGGGCCCGAGCGGGCAAAGGCGCCAAGCTGGCTCGGGGCCATGGACAGCGGGCCGCTGCGGTCATACAGGTAGCGCAGGCCCATGCCCATCTTGCCCCACAGGCTGGAGGCGATCTGGTTCAGGGTGCGGGCGTTTTCCAGCTGGTAGATCAAGCGCAGTTGCAGGTGGTCCTGCAGGTTGCCGCCGACCCCGGGCAGGGCATGGCTGACGCCGATCCCCAAGCGTTGCAGCAGCTCGCTTGGGCCAATTCCGGAGCGCTGGAGAATGCTCGGCGAGCCAATGGAACCGGCGCACAGGATGATTTCCCGGCGCGCCTTGAAGTCCACCTGACGGCCCTGGCTGACGGCCCGCACCGCCGTGGCGCGAGCGTTTTCGAGGATCAGCCGCTGCACCTCGACCCCGGTCAGCACCACCAGATTGGCGCGCTGGGCGATCGGCTTGAGAAAGGCCTTGGCGGCGTTCCAGCGCACCCCGGCCTTCTGGTTGACCTGGAAGTAGCCGCAGCCTTCGTTGTCGCCGCCGTTGAAGTCATCGATGCTGGCGATGCCGCTCTGCTCGGCGGCCGTGCGAAAGGCATCGAGGATCGGCCACGACAGACGCTGGCGCTCGACCCGCCATTCGCCGGCGGCGCCGTGCAGCTGGCTGTCGCCGGCAAAGTGATTCTCGCTTTTCCTGAACAGCGGCAGCACATCCTGCCAGCTCCAGCCCGGGTTGCCTGCGGCGGCCCAATCGTCGTAGTCGGCGGCCTGGCCGCGCATGTAGATCATGCCGTTGATCGACGAGCAGCCCCCCAGCACCTTGCCCCGCGGGTAGCTCAGGCTGCGGCCCTGCAGGCCCGGTTCGGCTTCGGTCTTGAAGCACCAGTCGGTGCGCGGGTTGCCGATGCAGAACAGGTAGCCGACGGGAATGTGGATCCAGGGGTAGTTGTCGCGACCGCCGGCTTCCAGCAGCAGCACCCGATGCTGGGGATTGGCCGACAGGCGATTGGCCAGCAGACAGCCGGCGGGACCGGCGCCGACCACGATGTAGTCGTAGGCGTCAAAGGCAGGAAGCATCCGTGACCTCTTCTTGTTCTGATTCTTGTTGCCTCATCCTAGTTGTTAGCTTTCGTTAAAAGAATGTTAGTTTTTGCCCACCCGCTGTGCGTTTTCTAACAATCGCCGACCTCGACATCGATAAGGATTTTCCATGTTCGACTGGAACGACCTGCGCTACTTTCTCGAACTGCAACGCAGCGGGCGCCTGCTTACCGCGGCGCGCCGGCTGAACACCACCCACGCCACCGTGGCCCGGCATATCGAGGCGGTAGAGCAGGCCCTGGGCACCGCGCTGTTCGTCCAGCAGGCCCAGGGCTACCAACTGACCCCGGCTGGCGAGGCGTTGCTCAAGCACGCCGAGGCCATGGAAAACGTCGCTTTGCTGGCCCAGGAGGAAATCACCCAGTCCAGCGCGCCCCTGGGCAAGATCCGCGTGGGGGTCACCGAAGGCCTGGGGGTGAAGTTTCTCGCCGGGCGCATGTCCGCGCTGTTCGAGCGTTACCCGGGGCTGGAAGTGGAACTGGTGGCGGTGCCGCGCTTTGTCAGCATTCTCAACCGCGAGGCGGAAATCAGTATTCACCTGGAACGCCCCAGCGCCGACATGCTGGTGACCCGCAAGCTCACCGACTACCGCCTGGCGCTCTACGCCAGCCAAGGCTACCTGGACCGCGCGCCGTCCCTGCGCAGCCGCGAAGACCTGGGGCGCCACGCCTGGATCGGCTACGTCGACGACCTGCTGTTCAGCCAGGAGCTGATGTTCCTCAACCAGTTCTGCCGCAACCCGCAAGTGGTGTTCCACAGCACCAGCGTCATCGCCCAGCAGGAGGCGGCCCGCTCCGGCCTGGGGATCGCCGTGCTGCCGTGCTACATGGCCGCCGCCGATCCGCAACTGGTGCCGCTGTTGCCGGCCGAGAGCATCCAGCGCGCCTACTGGATCAGCACCCGCCGCGAGCTGCACAAGTCGGTGCGCTTGCGGGTGGTCTGGGACTACCTGATGGAACTGTGCGCGGCCCAGCAACAGGTGTTGCTGGGGCCCCAACCCTAGCCGGGCTCAGAGAATCGGCCCGCAATGGGCCGAGCTGCGGATCGGCGCCCCGGGCTGCAGATCGACGAAACGCGAGCCATAGGACACCGGGTTCAGCGGGCCGCCGTCCAGGCCCATGCCGAGCCCGCCGGCGCTGCGGGTTTCGCCGTCCTGCAGCAGTGGATCGAGGCGCGCGCGCCAGTCCAGCAAGCGCAAGGTCACGGCCTGGCGCCGCTCCAGGTCGCCGGCCAGCAGCGGGCTGGAGCGGTGCCACAGGTACTTGCTGAACAGCAGGGCGTCGCCGGGTTCGAAGGCTTCTTCGATGCGCTGTTGTTCGAAACTGTCGGTGAGCAGGCCGGGGGTGCAGTAGGTCTGGCGCAGGTGCGCGGAAAAATCCTCAATCGACTCGCCCCGGGCCAGCTTTTCCGCCAGCAGGCGCGAGAACTGGAAGTTCGCCTGGGCCGAGAAGCGCGACAGCGGCACCCAGGCCATGCCGCCCCCCTGCCGCTCGGGGCGGATCGGCTGCAACGGCAGCCACAGGCTGAAGGCCGGGTCTTGGGGGCGGATGTAGCGAAAGTTCAGCGAGTCGTAATGCCAGGCAAAACCCGAGCGTCCCACCCCCAGCTCGAAGCTCTGGGCCTCGCTCATGATCAGCCGGCAGCCGCACAGCGAGGTCAGCACCTGGGTAAATGCCGGTTGCCGATAGAGGCGCTCAAGGATGCCGACCTGGGTCACCCGGTGAGTCAGGCGACTGAAGCCGTCACCATGGGCCGAGGCGCCCGAGGGCGTTGCGCGCAGTTGGCTGTCGGCCAGTTCGCGCAGTTGCAGGATGGCCGCGGGGGTCAACAGACTGCGCAGCTTGATGAAGCCACGCTCCTTGAAGTGACGCAGATCGTCCTGGTCCAGGCGCATCGGGTTGACCAGGGCAGGGGTGATGTCGGGCAGGACCGGTGGCAGGTTCACAAGGGCATTCCGTTACCAGGGGACAAGGCCTTTGAGTATGGACAGCACGCATTGGGCCGGCAGGCTGGATTCGACCTCGAACAACGCCTTTGCGACATCCGCCAGTGCCGACGGCGGCGGATGGTCGGCGCCACCACGGTGCTTGTCAACGAGCCGGCCCGGCGTCGATCCCATGGACCAGGCAGCCCTGGCAGCGCACGATTCTCAGCTCTCTTTTGCGCCGCCATTGCTCTAGAATGCCGCCGCTCAGGACCATGCCCGGCCCTGTGCAAGGCGCTTGTCCAGGCCTGCCTGAGCCCGCTGGACCGGCCCCCTCTTGAAGACCCCACGGGTAAAAGGAACGACCCTCGCGATGCAAAAAATCAAACTCGTTCTGGGCGCCGCACTGGCGCTGTTCCTGGCGTACCAGGCCTACGGCTTGTTCTACTACGGCACGCCGTATCAGGGCCGCGGCTACAGCCCCGACCAGGCCTTCTACTACCAGAAATACCGCTTGTTCAGCTGGCGCACCTGGATTCCCAGCATGACCATGCCCGGCGATGGCGACAGTTCGCTCTACAGCGTTGGCGGCTACCTGCGGGTGTTCAAGGCCGACGGCACGCTGGTGGCGCAGTCCTATGACCGCTGCATTTCGGTGGTGGAGGTGTTCTTGAGTGATGAGTCGTTGGTCGGCTTTGGCTGCAGCGAGCACCTGATCATGCTGGCCGGGACGGCCAAGGCGGGTTGAATGCTCCACCCTGGCGCTGGTCCAGGGGGGCTATTGCCTGCGCTGCGGCACCCAGGCACTGCCCAGCTGCAGCGGTTGATCGCAGGGGATCGACAGGGTGGCGCGCAGGCCGCCCTGGGGCAGATTGTCGAGGCTGATCCGGCCGCCCAGGTGCCGGGCGATGACGCTGACGATGGTCAGCCCAAGGCCGGCGCCGTGGATGTTGCCGCGGCTGTAGAAACGCTCGAACAAGCGCTCGCGCTGGCTTTCGTCGATGCCCGGGCCCTGGTCCTCGACGCTGAGTTCGAAATGCTCGCCGACCTGGGCCAGGCGCACATTGATCAGGCCATTGGCCGGTGAAAAGTTCACCGCGTTGCTGATCAGGTTGTTCAGGGCGATGTCGATGGAGGCCGCTTCGGCACGGATCGAGTAGGCGCGTTCGTCCACGTCGAACGACAGTTCCAGGCCCTTGTTCAGCAGCCATGGGGTCAGTTGCACCAGGCTGTCGCGCACGGTGTGGGCCAGGTCGATGAGCTGTTCGCTGGGCACCTGCGCCTTGGGTTCCAGGCGGGCCATGGTCAGCAGCTGGTTGACCAGGCGCCCGGCGCGGTCGACGCCGAGGATCAGCGATTCCAGGGAGGCCCGGCGCTCCTGCTCGGTGCCGGCTTGCAGCAGGTTCTGCGCGTGCACCCGCAACACCGCCAGGGGCGTGCGCAGCTCATGGGCGGCGTCGGCAATGAAGCGCCGTTCGCGGCCCAGCAGCTCCTGGATCTGCGTCAGCATGCGGTTGAGGGCCGCCTGCATGGGTTCCAGCTCCCTGGGCAGGGGGTCCAGGTGCAAGGGTTCCAGGGAGCCGCTGGGGCGCGCCCGCAGGATCGCGGCCATATTGGCCAGGGGGCGCAGGCCCCAGCCAATGGCCAGCCAGATGATCACGGCCAGCAACAGACTGCCCAGGACGTTGGGCCACAGGGTGTGGCGCATGATGCGGCTGACCAGGTCGCTGCGCACATCGACCCGCTCGCCGACCCAGATCCGCAGGCCCGAGTCCGGGTCGTCGAGGGTGAAGGTGCGCCACTGATGGTTGTTGGGGTCCAGAGCGGTGCCGAAGCCCGGGGCCAACGGTTGCAGGGCATAGGTGGGGGCGCTGGTGGTGCGCACCAGCAGGTTGCCTTTGCGGTTCCATACCTGGAAGGCGATCTTGCTTTCGTAAGGGTGGCCGTCGACCTGGGGCATGGCCTGGCTCAGGGCCAGGTTGAAGGCGTGATACAGCTGGGCCTGATCGATGCTGCTGTTGGGCATGCGCATGATGCCCAGCAGCAGCCGGGCATGTTGCGCCAGCTGGGCATCGTAGACTTCGTCGATCTCGTGGTTGCTGTCGTGCAGGTTGAAGCTGGTCAGAATCAGCAGGCCGGCGAACAGCAGACCAATGATCAGGGTCAGGGTGCGCCGGCGGATCGAGTTCATCGACGCTCCTCCACCAGGTAACCCACCCCACGAATGGTGCGGATCAGGTCGGCGGAGAACTTCTTGCGCAAATGGTGGATGTGCACTTCCAGGGTGTTGCTCTCGGCCTCTTCATTCCAGCCGTAGAGCAGTTGCACCAGGCGGTCGCGGGTCATCACCCGGCCCGGCGGCGAGAGCAGTTCGTAGAGCAGCTGGTATTCCTTGGGCGTCAGGGCTACCGGCTCGCCGTGGTAGTGCACCTGCTGGTTGCCCGGATCGAGGCTGATGCCTGCATGCTCGATCAACACCCGGGCACGGCCGGCGCTGCGGCGCAGCAGGGCCCGCAGCCGGGCCTTGAGCTCATCCAGGTCGAAGGGCTTGATCAGGTAGTCGTCGGCGCCGGCGTCGAGGCCGGCGATGCGATCCTCGGTGGCGTCCCGGGCGGTGAGGATCAGCACCGGCAGGGTCGAGCCGCTGTCGCGCAGGCGCTTGAGCACTTGCAGCCCGTCCAGGCGCGGCAGCCCCAGATCGAGCAGGGCCAGGTCGAAGGTTTCGCTGAGCAGCGCATGCAGCGCGCTGTTGCCGTCCTTGAGCCAGTCCACGGTATAGCCTTCGCGGCTCAAGGCCTGGTGGATACCTTCGCCCAGGGGCTGGTCGTCCTCGATCAGTAGTAAGCGCACATCGACTCCTGTCCTGTTCCGGTCATCTGATTTTCTTGCCCACCTCGGCCAGCAAGGCCTGGATCTCTGCGCGGCGGCCCTGGTCGGCCACTTCCCGACCGGGGCGCGGCGCTGCCTGCAGGGCCTTGAGCAAGGCGACCCGGGCTTCGCCGTAGCGGCCCTGGCGATACAGGTGGTCACCCCAGAAGTACAGACTATCCAGGCCCTCGGGGTTTTGCTGCAAGGCTTGCTGAAGCAGTTCCTCGGCCTTGTCGGCGTCGCCGAAACCGATGGGCCAGCCGGGAACGCGATCATACAGCGCGGCGAGGCTGGTGTAGGCGGAACCTTGCAGCGCCTTGGGGTCCAGGCCCAGGGCCAGCTCCAGGTCAGCCTTGGCCGCCTTGGCCTTGCTCAGGGCACCGAGCCCGCCCTGGGCACCGGCCCAACTGCTGGTGACGATGCCCGACCAGATCCAGGCCTCCGCCAGCGCAGGACGCTCCTGAGTGAAGGCCCGGGTTTGCGTGGCCAGTTGTTCGAAGGCCGCGGCCCGCTGCTCGGCCGGCAGCTGGTACTGAATGTGCGCCCAGCCTTGCTGGATACCGCTCAGACGCTGCTGGTCGGCGGCATCCAGGGCCCAGGCGGGCAGGCTCAGGCAGGCCAGCAACAATGCACTGATCAGGGTTTTCATGGTTCCTCGTGCTCCCGTTCGGATCGAATGCTCAGTCGCCGGATCAGCGGCAGGTGTTTGCGCAGGCCGCGGTCCACCAGATTTGGCAGCAGGCTGTTGAGGCGCACGAAAAACCGTTCCGGCCAGCCCAGGTACAGCTCGCGGTGGTCGCCGGCGATGGCGTGCAGCACCGCGTTGGCCACGGTCTGCGGATCGTCGACGTTGCTTTTCAAGGCATCGTTCAAGGCCTGGGCCGCGGGGCTGTTCATGCGGGTGCGGGTGGCGCGCGGCGCCACATAGAGCACGTTGACCCGGGTATCGGCCAGTTCCCGGCGCAAGGCCTCGGAAAAACCGCGCAGGGCGAACTTGCTGGCGCAGTAGGCGGCGTAGCCGGGGTAGCCGATGGAGCCGTAGGTGGAGCCGACGTTGACCACCATGGCGCTGGGCGCCTGTTGCAGCATCGGCAGCAACAGGCGGGTCAGGCACATTGGCGCGCCGATGTTGACCGCCAGCATGGCGTTGATCTCGGCATCATCGAGCTGTTCGAGCATGGCGAAGTGGTTGATTCCGGCGGCGTTGATCAACAGGTTGACGCCGCCGATGGCCTCGGCGGCCAGCAGCACCTTGCGCCGGTCGCTGAGGAAGGTCAGGTCCGCCGACACCCAGCACAGCTGATTGGGGTAGCGCGCCAGCAGCGGCGCCAGGGGCTCCTTGTGCCGGGCCACGGCCAGCACCTGGGCACCACTGGCGCACAGCGCTTCGGCGATGGCCAGACCGATGCCGCCACTGGCCCCGGTGAGCACCGCGCGGGTATCAGACAGACGCATGGGCGCGCTCCCCGACACGTGGCAGACCGCGGAACATCTCGCTGTACAGGTGATAGACCACCTTGGAGGCATGGATCACCGCGGCCTGGTCGACGGGATCGTCGAGACGATCCATCAGGCGCCGGTAGGTCTGCATGTGCTCGATGTCCAGGGCGCCGTGGGACGCCAGGTAGCTGAACGCGCTCTGTGGCAGTTGCAGGCTCTCCTGAATGCTACCGGCGGCCATGGTGGCCAGGGCGATGCTGGTGCCTTCCAGCACGTTGACCATGCCGAACAGGCCCACCGGGTTGCCGCGGGCGATCAGGTCGTAGAGAAAGCTCACCATCAATTCGATGGCCATGCAGGGCTGGCCGTCGCGCACCGCCAGGCGCTCGCCGCCGCAGGCAACGATGTCGTTGAGCACCCACTGCTCGTGGCCGTACTCGTCCTCGATGTACTCGCACACCGCGCTGCGCAGCCATTCCAGGCGCTCCGGCAGGCGAGCGCCACAGGCCATCATCAGCGGCACGGTGTGGCGCACGTGGTAATAGGCCTGGGTCAGGAAGGCCCGGTAGCCCTCAAGGCTGACCTGGCCGGCCACGGCTTCGCGAATGATCGGCAGGTTGAACAGGTGCTCCCGCTCCTGGGCGGTGGCCGCTTGCAGTTGGTCAAAAAAACTCATGACGATGATTCCTCGGAATGAAGGTGGGGGCAGAGCAGGTCGCGGTAGTGTTCGACGATGGCCTCGCGGCGCGGCCGGCCATTGGCGGTCAAGAGGCCGTTGGCCGGAGTGAAGGGCTGCTGCAGGCGGGTCCAGTGATGGACCTGGGCGTAATCGGGCAAGGCCTCGTTGGCCTGGGCCACGGCGGCGGCCAGCTGGCTGTCGCTGCAGTCCGCGCGGTGCGGCCAGAGCAGGGCGTGGTTGCGCGGTAAGGCCTCGCCGTAGACGAAGGCCTGGGCAATGTGGCTGCGTTGGGTCAGCTCGGCTTCGACCCATTCGGGGTTGACGTTGCGCCCGTAGCTGGTGACGAACTGATGCTTCTTGCGGCCCTTGAGGTAGAGGTAGCCGTCGCTGTCGAACTCGCCGATATCGCCGCTGTGCCACCAGCCGTCGAGAGTGTCGGTTTGTCCCAGGTAGCCCAGCAGTTGTGAGCCTTCAATCAGCACCTCGCCATCGGCCGCCAGGTGCACCCGGACATGGGGCAAGGGCTGGCCGACGCTGCCCGGGCGATGTGCCCCGGGGCGGTTGAGGCATACCACCGAGGCGCATTCCGACAGCCCGTAGCCTTCGTAGACCGGCAGGCCCAGGCGCTGGGCCCGTTGCAGCAGCTCCAGGGACACCTTGGCCCCGCCGACCGCAGCGAAGCGCAGGCTGGCGGGATTGAACTGGCGCTGCTCGGCGGCGTTCACCAGCAACAGCAGCAACTGTGGCACCAGGATCAGGCTCTCGGCCCGGCGCTCGGCCAGGCAGCCGAGCAGGGTCGGCACGTCGACGCCGCTGGCGCCCTGGATGCCCAGGGTCTTCTGGCTGGGCAGGCTGAGGGTGGCGCCGGCATAGAGCGCGGCGTAGCAGCCCAGGTTTTCCAGAAGAATCCCCAGCGGCAGCAGCGCCAGGTGATGGCGCGGATTACTGGAATGACTGGCCTGCTCCAGCTCCCGGGCCACCCGCAGCAGGCTCTCGGCGCCCAGGCACACGCCCTTGGGGGTGCCGGTGGTGCCGGAGGTGAAGGTCAGTTTCGCGGTGCCCGCGGGCATGCTCGACGGTCCGTCGAAACGCCGGCGCCAGAACTCGCCCTGGCGTTGGTAACCGGCGGCTTGCAGCGCCGCCTCCTGGCCGTCTTCGGCCACCAGCAGTTCGGCGCGGCTCTGTTCCAGGCAGTGCAGGCGCTGGGCGTCGGTGAAGAAGGGTGGCAGGGTCAGGCAGGCCAGGCCCTCGAACAGCGCGGCCAGGTCCCACAGCAGCAGTTCCGGGCCGTTGTCCAGGGCCAGCGCCAAGACCTGCACCTGTTCATCGCGCAGGCGTTGCTGGCGGTAGATCACCTCGGCGTAGAGGGTGGCGTAGTCCAGCCGCAGGCGGTCGCCCCAGAGCGCGATATGGACGGTCTTTTGTTCGGCGTGTTGGCGAAGCGCTTCCTTGAAACGCTGCACTTCAAGCGACATGGCTGCTCTCCTCGAACGACAGTGGCAGGCCCAAGCGGTTGAACATCCCCATGTTGCGCAGATGGATGAACCCCGCACGGATGTTGCCCACATGTACGGCTGGCTGGCTCTGGTAGTAGCTGCCCCAGTGATGACGCTCTTCACCCAGGCGCTCGGGGTCGGCCGCGCACAGGGTCAAGGGGCGCAGGCCCAGGCGATGGAAGCTGTTGACCAGGCCGACGTTGCCGGTGAACGCCACCCATTCCAGACCGTCCATGGCCAGCAGCCAAGTGATGGCGATGATCGACAATCGCGCGCTGCCGGTGTCGCTGGCCGCCAGGTTGCCCACCTCCACCACGCCCTGGCGTTCCACCGGGCCTTCCACCGGGCGTTGTGCGGCGAGGTCGATGAGGGTTTCGATCGGGGCATCCAGATAGCGCTCCAGAAACAGCGGGCCACTGCTGGCCAGGCGCACCCCGGCGACGGCGCACAGCGCGCCCAGGTGATCGCTGAGGCCGAACAGCTGCGGCATGAACTGATGAATGTTGGCGCCGTGAACCTGGCGGAAGCGCTGGCTGACATAGGCTTCAAAAACCGCGCGCTGGGGCTCCCCGGACAAGCTGCGGGCCAGGGTCAGGGGCGTGGCGACGTCGCAGCCGAAGCTGAGCGGCAGGTGGATGTTGCAGTCGAAGCCAGGCATGGATATAGAGCCTCCCGAAGCGTGTTGGGGAGGAGTATCGGCAGGCTTTCTTAACCCAATCTGAAGATGGCAAAGAGACATCCCAGCGCTCTTCAGGTTGCCTTAAGGCTGGCCCGGCAAGGTGGCGCACCCGGGCAGCAAAAGGCGTTGCGCGGGCCCTGCGACGACCTGAATGACTCAGGCGTGCCGAATCACCGTGAGGACTGTGTATGACTGCTCAATCCGTACCATCGCGCTATGCGCGACTGTCGATCCTGATGCACTGGTTGATGCTGGCGCTGTTCGTCGGTGTCTATGCCTGTATCGAACTCAAGGGCCTGATGCCCCGGGGCAGCACGGCCCGGGGCCTGTTTCTCGGACTGCACAGCCTGTTCGGGATCAGCATCTTCGCCCTGGTGTGGATTCGCCTGCTGGCGCGCCTGAAGCCGCGTCCGCCGATCTCTCCGGCGCCTGCCGCCTGGCAGACCGGACTGTCGCACCTGATGCACCTGATCCTGTATGGGCTGATGATCGCCACGCCGCTGCTGGCCTGGCTGATGCTCTCGGCGGCGGGCAAGCCGGTGCCGTACTTCGAGTTCTTCCTGCCGGCCGCGCCGGTGACGGTGGACCCGGACCAGGCGCGTTTCTTCAAGCACTGGCACGAGCAACTGGGCAATGCCGGCTACTGGCTGATCGGCCTGCACGCCGCGGCCGGGCTGTTCCACCACTACTGGGTGGGCGACAACACCCTCAAGCGCATGCTGCCGGGCCGCTAGTCGGCGGGGGCCCGTTGCCGAGCACGGCGTCCGTCAGGATGTTGCGCGGCTCAAGGGCCCGTCCGCCGGCAAGCCGGCTCCAGCGCGAGGCGGGAGCGGGCGCTGCGGGCGGCGGTTGCTCAGGGGATCACCAGCTCGAAATGCCTACTGGCCAGAGGCTCGCCGTTGACCAGCAACTGCACGCCATGGCGCCCCGGATAATGGCGGCGGGTGGTCAGTTCACGGATCGGCTGGCTGCGGCCCAGGTCGACCTGGGCCAGGGCGGGCAGGGTGAAGGTCTTGAGCTTGAATACCTTGCTCGCCGTGGCACCGGAGGCCTTGACGTAGTCGATGGCGTAATCCACCACCAGGCGCTGGTCGCGGTGGCTGGTGGAGGCCAGGCTCAGGGACAGATCGAGGCGCTCGCCCAGGCGCAGTTGCCCGGGCGTGACCTGGAAGCGCCTGACCTCGACCTCGGCCCGGGCCCCGGCGCCGATGATCGCCAGGGCCCGGCGCTGGCCCTGCTTGATCAGGCTGCGCAGGGCATGGCGGGCGATCCAGGCGCAGTGGGGATGATCCAGGGGCCAGCCTTCCAGGCGCTGCATGACCCACTGCGGGTGGTCCTTGCTGATGTCGTTGAGGTGGTTGGCCACCGACTTGCGCACGTACAGGCTGGGGTCGCTCTTCAGGCGTTCGAGAATCGGCGCCGCCAACTGCGGGTCGGCCTGCAACGGCTCCAGGCGAAACGACCAGGGCAGCCGCGGGCGACTGCCTTCGCTGGCCAAGCGGCGCACGTGTTCATCCGGGTCGCCGGCCCAGTCCAGCATCAGGGCCAGGGTGCGGGCGCAATCCTGGCGCAGGAAGTGCCGCACGGCGAACTCCGAGGAGCCGAAGCCGGTGAAGTACTTCAAGGCCGCCATCGATCGCTCGAAGTCGTGCAGGCCATAGCTGGCCACGTAGTGCGGCAGGAAGATGCACACGAAGCGATTGTTCAGGCGCGGCGCCAGGGCTTGCAGCAGTTCCAGGCTGCTGGGGTAGTCCAGCTCCAGCACCTGGTGCAGGCTCTCGCTGACCCGGGCCAGGCGCTGCATCAGCGACAGCTCGGCGAGGTTGTGGCCGGCCAGTTGCAGGAAGCGCTGACGGTCGAAGGCCGGGTGCACCGCGTGCATGGCGTCGGCGATGTGCTCCAGGCGCTGCTGGTTGAAGATTTCCTTGAGGGCCGGGGCGTTCTCTTGGGTGGAGCTCATGGGGCGTATCCATTCAAAGGCGAGGCGGCGCTCACTGTACACAACCCCTCCTGACAGAACCTGACGGTAATCGCTAGGCGTAGGAGCTGGCTTGCCAGCGAAGGTGGCGCGGCCTCAGCGCATCGGCGGCAGTGGGCTCTCGATCTGCTCGTCCTGCTCGTCGGCCTCGAACAGCCGGGCCAGCTCGGCCCGGGCTTCCTGGGCGCTCTGCAGCACTTTGGCGGCGTCGTCGTAGACCGCGTGCTGGGCCGCCAGCAGTTGTTCGTCGTGCTGGGTGAAGCGCTGGATCCGCGAATCCGCCTGGGCCTGGCTCAGCCCCAGGCCGACCAGGGTGCGACGGCTCATTTCCAGGCTGGAGTAGTAGGTTTCCCGCACGGCCTGGGCCTCCAGGTCCACCAGTCGGTGCACGTGCTGGCGGTTGCGCGCCCGGGCGATGATCTTCAGGTGCGGGTAGAGCTTGCGCACCTGTTCGGCGGTCTTGATGTTGGTTTCCGGGTCATCGGTGGCGATGACGAAGTATTCCGCCGTGCCGACCTTGGCCGCGCTGAGGATTTCCGGGCGCATCGGGTCGCCGTAGAACACCGGCATGCCGCCGAAGCTGCGGATCAGTTCGATGGTGTCCACCGAGGTGTCCAGAGCCACGAAGGGGATCTTCTGTGCCCGCAGGATCCGCGCCACGATCTGCCCCATGCGGCCCATGCCGGCGATCACCACCCGCGGGCTGTCGGCGTCGATCTGGCGGTATTCGGCGGGCATCTCCAGGGGCTTGGCCTTGGGCTTGAGCCAGCGCGAGCAGGCCAGCAACAGCAGCGGCGTGAGGGCCATGGACAGGGTGATGGTGAGCACCAACAGGTCATGCAGGCGGGCCTCGAACAGGCCCTGGTCGCGACCGATCTTGAACACCACGAAGGCGAATTCGCCGCCAGCCGCCAGCACCACGCCCAGGCGCAGCGCGCTTTCGCGATTGAGGTCGCCAGCCAACCGCCCGACCACGTACAGCAGGGGCAGCTTGAGGCCGATCAGCAGCAGGGTCAGGCCCAGCACCGCGATGGGCGCGCTGAGTAGCAGGCCGAGATTGGCGCCCATGCCGACACTGATGAAGAACAGCCCCAGCAACAGGCCCTTGAAAGGCTCGATCTGTGCTTCCAGCTCATGGCGGTACTCGGAGTCGGCCAGCAGCAGGCCGGCGAGGAAGGCGCCGAGGGCCATGGACACCCCCACCAGGTCCATCAGCCAGGCGGTGCCGATCACCACCAGCAGGGCGGTGGCGGTGGACACTTCCGGCAAGCGGGTGCGAGCGACGATGCGAAATACCGGACGCAACAGGTAGCGTCCGCCCACCACCACCACGGCGATGCTGCCCAGCACCTGCAGGCCGTGGCGCAGGTCCTCGGCGCTGCTGGTGTGGTGATCGTTGCCGGCCAGCACCGGGACCATGGCGATCAGCGGAATGGCGGCGATGTCCTGGAACAGCAGGATGGCGAAGGCCATGCGTCCGTGGGGGCTGTTCAGCTCCTTGCGTTCGGCCAGGCTCTGCAGGCCCAGGGCGGTGGAGGACAGGGCCAGACCCAGGCCCAGCACGATGGCGCTGTTCAGCGATTGGCCGAACAGGAACAGCGCTACCACGCCGATCACAGTGCCGGTCAACAGCACCTGGGCCAGGCCGACGCCGAACACTGCCTTGCGCATCACCCACAGGCGCTTGGGCGACAGCTCCAGGCCGATGATGAACAGCAACAGCACCACTCCCAGCTCGGAGATATGACTGACGCTTTGCGGGTTGCCCACCAGCCCCAGCACCGACGGGCCGATCAGCACCCCGGCCAGCAGGTAGCCGAGCACGGCCCCCAGTTGCAGGCGCTTGGCCAGGGGCACGATGAGCACGGCGGCGCAGAGGAACACGACGGCGGCTTGTAGCAGGTTGCCTTCATGGGGCATCGGGGGGACTCCAGGGAAAACGGGGCGCCGGTGATGATAGAGGCTCACCGGTGACAATCAGCGTAGGGGGGTTGCCAGTCTGCGCCCGGATAAAAACGGCATGGGTGTTCTGAGACTGGCGGTGCGCCCTTCAAGGCACGTTGGAGTATGGGCAACGCTGGAGGGGCGCGCCGGTCAGTGCGGCCACTGCTCCAGCAGGATCGCCACGAACTTTTCCGCGGCCGGCGACAGCGAGGCGCCGCGGCGGTACACCAGGCCCAGGGTGCGGTTGACCACCGGCTCGGTCAGCGGAACGCTGACCAGGGTCGGGTGATCGGCGGCGGGCATCGCCAGGCTGGGCATCGCCGACACCCCGAGCCCGGCCTCGACCATGCCCAGCGAGGTGGACAGGTGTTGCACTTCGTAGAACCACTGGGGCCGCCAGCTCAAGCCGGACAGGGCATGGTCCAGCAGCATGCGGTTGCCGCTCAGGCGGCCAACGCCGATCAAGCGGTAATCGCTGAGTTCCGACCAGGTCACCGAGCGGCGTCCGGCCAGTTCATGGTCGCGGCGGCAGGCCAGGACAAAGGGTTCGTTGACCAGTGGCACGAATTCGATGTCCGGGTGCTGGCCGCTCATCATGTTGATGCCGAAGTCCGCTTCGCCGCGCAGCACCGCTTCCAGGCCCTCGTTGGCGCTGAGGTCGAGCAGGCGGATGCGGATTTTCGGGTAGCGCTGGTTGTACAGGCGGATCACCGACGGCAGGAAGTAGAAGGCCGCCGTGGGGATGCAGGCCAGGGTTACCTGGCCGATCTGGCGTTCCGCCAGTTCACGGATGTTGAGGATCGAGTCGTCGAAGTCGTCCAGCAGGCGCCGGGCCTTGGGCAGGAAGTCGCGGCCGACGCTGGTCAGGCTGACCTTGCGCGTGGTGCGATCGAGGAGGGCGGTGCCCAGGCCCTCTTCGAGTTTTTTCATGCGCCGGCTCAGGGCCGGTTGCGACAGGTGCAAGGCGTCGGCGGCTTCGTGGAAACTCCCCAGTTCGGCGATTTTCACGAAAGATCGTATGTCCTGGAGCTCATATTCCATGCTGGTTTCTCAACGCGTCGGGCAGGCGGAACAGCGTGGGAGAGAATATTTGACTCATGCATGAAACGCAATAATGCCTCTGATCTTTGCATTGGAATCACTTTTCAAACCCTGACACTCTTGTGCCCAGAACATCAATTACCTCGATTGATCAACAAGAGTCAGTGTTCATGCAACGAATTCCTTGTGTGTTGATGCGCGGCGGCACCTCCAAAGGGCCGTTCTTCCTGGCCTGGGATCTGCCGGTGGCAGTGGCCGAGCGTGACGAGCTGTTGCTCAACCTGATGGGCTCCGGCCATGAGCTGGAGATCGACGGCATCGGCGGTGGCAGCCCGCAGACCAGCAAGGTGGCGATCGTCAGTCCGTCGCTGCACCCGGAGGCGGATGTCGACTACCTGTTCGTCCAGGTCATGGTGTCGCAGCGGCGAGTGGATACCGCGCCCAACTGCGGCAACATGCTCTGCGCTGTCGGGCCTTTCGCGATCGAGCAGGGGCTGGTCAAGGCCACGGGGGCACAGACCCAGGTGCGGATTCGCAACCTCAACACCGGCACCCTGGTCAATGCCCAGGTCCAGACTCCCGATGGCCAGGTCAGTTACGAAGGCGACACCACCATCGACGGCGTGCCGGGCAGCGCGGCGCCGGTGGCCCTGACCTTTCTCGATGCCGCCGGGAGCAAGACCGGTCAGCTGTTTCCCACCGGCCAGCCTCAGGACCTGATCGACGGCATTGCCGTGACCTGCATCGACATGGCCATGCCCATGGTGCTGGTGCAGGCGGCCTGCCTGGGCAAGCGCGGCGATGAAAGCCCCGCCGAGCTGGACGCCGACAGCGACTTTCTGCAGCGCCTGGAGAGCCTGCGGCTCAAGGCCGGCCTGGCCATGGGCCTGGGGGATGTCAGCGACAAGGTGATTCCCAAGCCGGTGCTGGTGTCCCCGGCCCGGGCCGGGGGCACCCTGGCGGTGCGCTATTTCATGCCCCACAACTGCCATCGGGCCCTGGCCATCACCGGCTCCATCGGCCTGGCTACCGCCTGTGTCACCGAGGGCAGCGTGGTGGCCGAGATGCTGGGCGGGGTCGGTGAGCCGCGCCTGCAAAAGGTTCGGGTCGAGCACCCCAGCGGCTCGATAGATGTCGTATTGTCCTACACCGGAAAAAACGCCGAGACCATCCGCGCCTCGGTGGTCCGCACCGCTCGCCGGTTGTTTTCCGGGTATGTCTACGCGCCTGCTTCACAACGCCTGGCCGGCTAGCCGAAGCGCTTGCCGACACGGGTTGCATCAGAACAATTCTAAAAATGGGTGATGCCATGAAAGTTGTTAAATCGCTCTACTTCCAGATCCTCTGCGCGGTGTGCCTCGGGGTACTGGTGGGGCACTTCTGGGCCCAGCAAGCCATTGCCTTGAAGCCGCTGGGCGACGCCTTCATCAAGCTGATCAAGATGATGATCGCCCCGGTGGTGTTCTGCACCATCGTCACCGGCATCGCCGGCATGAGCGACAAGCGGTCCCTGGGCCGCCTGCTGAGCAAGACCATGCTGCTGTTCCTCGGCCTGACGCTGATCAGCCTGTTTATCGGCCTGGCGGCGGTCTACCTGTTCCAGCCCGGCGCGGGGATGAACATCGACCCCACCCGGCTGAACACCCAGGGCCTGTCGCAGTACACCGAGTCGGCGGCCAAGCTGGGGGTGGTGGAATTCTTCATGCACATCATCCCCGAGACTTTCATCGGCGCCTTCAATAAGGGCGAGGTATTGCCGGTGCTGTTCATCGCGGTGCTGTGCGGCTTTGCCCTGTCGTCCCTGGGCGAGCGCGGCAAACCGGTGCTGGTGGTGCTGGAGTCGGCCTCGCAGATGGTGTTCAAGATCTTCTCCTACCTGATGCGTTTTGCCCCCGTCGGTGCCTTCGGGGCCCTGGCCTTTACCGTGGGCCAGTACGGCATCACCTCCCTGGGCGCCTTGGCCAAGCTGATCATGACCCTGTATGTCGCCTGCGGCTTCTTTGTCTGCGTGGTCCTGGGGGGCATTTGCCGGGCCAACGGCTTCAGCCTGTGGAAGCTGCTGCGCTACCTGCGTGAAGAGTTCCTGGTAGTGCTCGGCACCTCGTCCACGGAGCCGGTGATGCCGCGCATGCTGGAAAAACTCCAGGCCCTGGGCTGCCGCAAGAGCGTGGTGGGGCTGGTGCTGCCAACCGGCTATTCGTTCAACCTCGACGGCACGGCGATCTACCTGTCCCTGGCGGCGATCTTCATTGCCCAGGCGTGCAACATCGACCTGAGCGCCGGGCAGGTGATCACCATGCTGGCGATCATGCTGCTGTCGTCCAAGGGCGCCGCCGGGGTCACCGGCAGCGGTTTCGTGGCCCTGGCCTCGACCCTGACAGTGATCCATGACATCCCCCTGGCCGGCCTGGCGTTGCTGATCGGCATCGATCGCTTCATGTCCGAGGCCCGGGCCTTGACCAGCCTGGCCAGCAACGCCGTGGCCACCGTGGTGATCGCCCTCTCGGAGCAGGCCTGCGACCGCCAGGTGCTGTTGCGCACGCTCAATGGCCAGCCCCTTGCGGCCCCGGCCACTGCCGCCGATGACAGCCCGGCGACCGTTCTGGCGAACAAGCTCGGCTAGACCCGCCAGGCCGCAGCGCTTTACCCCAAGTACCGACTCCACACCTGTGCCGGGCGCCCTTGATCGGGGCGTCCGGTGCTCGGGTGGCCGTGCGCCCGCGCGCCGGCCACGCTCATCATAAAAACAAGAGAATCGACTTATGCTCGCTTTACTCGGCCTCGCCATGGTGGTGGTCTTCACCGTCCTGATCATGACCAAGCGCCTGTCGCCCATTGTGGCGCTGACCCTGGTGCCCATCGTCTTCGCGGTGCTCGGCGGGTTCGCCGGCAGCACCGGCAAAATGATGCTCGACGGCCTGAAAATGGTCGCGCCGTCGGCGGCGCTGTTGCTGTTCGCCATTCTGTTTTTCGGCTTGATGATCGATTCGGGGCTGTTCGACCCGCTGATCCGCAAGATTCTCAAGCGGGTCAATGGCGACCCGACCAAGATCGCCATGGGCACCGCGCTGCTGTCGCTGGTGGTGGCCCTGGACGGTGATGGCACCACCACCTACATGATCACCTGCGCGGCCATGCTGCCGCTGTACAAGCGCATCGGCATGAACCCGATGATCCTCGCCACCATCTCCATGCTGTCGTTGAGCATCATGAGCGGCATGACCCCCTGGGGCGGGCCGGCGACCCGAGCCATCGCCGCCCTGGGCCTGGATGCCGGCGAGTACTTCGTGCCGCTGCTGCCGACCATGATCGGTGGTGCCATCTGGGTGGTGTTCACCGCCTACCTGCTGGGCCGGGCCGAACGCAAGCGCATCGGCAATACCCAGCTGCAAAGCGGCGGTGGCGACTGCTACATCAAGGCCATTCTCGAAGACACCCCGCACAAGCGGCCCAGGCTGGCCTACGTCAACCTGCTGCTGGTGATGGCGGTGATGACCGCCCTGGTGCTGGGCCTGATGCACTCGGCGGTGCTGTTCCTGATCGGTTTTGTCCTGGCCTTGATGATCAACTACCCGCAGCTGGATATTCAGAAGGAGCGCATCCTCGCCCATTCGGGCAACGCCATGACCGTGGTGCTGCTGGTGTTCGCCGCCGGGATCTTCGCCGGGATCTTCTCCGGCACCAAGATGGTCGACGCCCTGGCGCAGACCCTGGTGGACTGGATCCCGCCGTCCTGGGGCCACCTGTTCCCGCTGGTGGTGGCGCTGACCAGCATGCCGCTGACCTTCGTCCTGTCCAACGATGCCTACTACTTCGGCGTGGTGCCGATCCTGGCCAACGCGGCGGCGGCCTATGGCATCTCTCCCCTGGAGATCGCCCGCGCCTCGATCCTCGGCCAGCCGGTGCACCTGATGAGTCCGCTGGTGGCCTCGACCCTGCTGCTGGTGGGCATGGTGGATCGCGACATCGGCGACTTCCAGAAAGCCACGGTGAAGTGGGCCGTGCTGACCTCCCTGGTGATTACCGCCCTGGCCCTGCTGACCGGTGCCCTGACCCTGTTCGTCTGATTGGTTCGAAACCCTCTTTATATAGCCAGGCGCGCCTGCTTGCGGGGCGCAGGGCGAACTGCGCCTTGAATAACAACAACGAGAAGTACGACATGAGCCATCCACTGATCCGCGCAATGCTTGTTCCCGGTTTGAGCCTGTTGCCCCTGAGCCTGGTCCAGGCCGCGGGTTTCATCGACGACAGCAGCCTCAAGCTGCAACTGCGCAACGTCTATTTCAACGAGAACTTCCGTGACGAACATGGCCTCAGCGCCAAGGCTGCGCGCACCGCCAAGAGCGAGCGCACCGAATGGGCCCAGGGCTTGCTGCTCGACTATCAGTCCGGATTCACCCCCGGCACCCTGGGGTTCGGGGTCGATGCCCTGGGGCTGTGGGGCGTGCGCCTCGATTCCGGCAAGGGCCGCAGTGGCACGGGGCTGCTGCCGGTGCACGACGACGGTCGCGCCGCGAGCGAATTCGCCAGTGCCGGCGCCACGGCCAAGGTGCGGCTGGCCAAGACCACCCTCAAGTACGGCACCTTGCTGCCCAAGACCCCGGTGCTGGTCTACAACGATGCCCGCCTGTTGCCGCAGACCTATCAGGGCACCCAGCTCACCAGCACCGATATCGATGGCCTGAGCTTGACCGGCGGTTATCTGCAGCGCTTCAAACTGCGGGATTCCACCGACAGCGTGGGGCTGGTGCCCGACGGTTACAGCGGCGGCCAGTCCGGGGACTTCCGCTACGCCGGGGGCGAATACAAATGGAGCAAGTCCCTGCGCCTGAGCTATTTCCATGGCGAGCTGGAGAACTTCTATCGGCAGGACTTTGTCGGCCTGCAACATGACCTGGCGCTGGGGCAGGGGACCTTGACCAGCGATCTGCGCTATTTCCGCAGCGCCGATTCAGGCGCGGCGTTCGACGGCAAGATCGACAATCGCATGTTCAGCGGCCAATTGACCTACGCCATCGCCGGGCATTCCCTTGGCGGCGGCTATCAGCGCCTCAGTGGCGACGCCGGCTTGCCGTATATCAGCGGCGCCACGGTCTACTCCTTCAGTAACGCCGGCATCGGCAAGTTCATCGAGGAAGGCGAAAAGACCTGGATGCTCGGTTATGGCTACAACTTCGCCAGCCTGGGTGTCCCCGGCCTGACCTTCAGCTCGCGCTACCTGAGCGGCAATGACGGCAAGTCCAGGACCCGCGTCGATGAATGGGAGCGCGACAGCGAACTGGCCTATGTGCTCCAGCAGGGTGCGTTCAAGGGGCTGGGGGTGAAGCTGCGCAATTATGTGTATCGCTCCGACTACGCCCGTGGACGGGACAGCAACCGCCTCTACATCACTTACGACATTGCCCTCTGGTAGTCCGTTTACAGCGGCTTGAAGCGCCCATCCCACTGCGGATCCAGGCGCTGGATGCGCGCGGCCAGCGGCGGGTGGGTGGCGAACAGGCGCTCCAGGCGCAGTTTCACCCCCTGGTGGAAATACAGGTGGCTGTACCGGGCGGCGGCGAAGGCGCGCAGGCGTGAGCCGGCGCTGCTGCCGCCGATCTTTTTCAGCGCGCCGGCGATGCCCTGGGGGTTGCGGGTGAACTGCACCGCCGAAGCGTCGGCGAGAAACTCGCGCTGGCGGCAGATGGCGGCCTTGATCAGGTTGCCCAGCAGGCTGCCCAGGCAGCCGAACAGCCACAAGGCCAGGCCCAGCACGGCAAACACGATCTGCCAGAAGAAGCGGTGGCGGTCGCTGCCCAGGTGCTGCTTTTCGGCCTGGCGCAGCACCGCGATGCCGGCCAGGCTGAACACCAGCAGGCCGTGGATCACCGCCAGCAAGTGGGTGTTGAGGCGCATGTCGCCGTTGTGAATGTGGCTGAACTCATGGGCGACCATGCCCTGCAATTCGTCACGATCGAGGTGGGTGAGGGCGCCGCGGGTGATGCCAAGCACCGCCTGCTCGGGGGTCAAGCCGGCAGCGAAGGCGTTGATTGCGTCTTCCGGCAGTACATACACCGCCGGCATGCTGGCGCCCGAGGCCAGGGCCATTTCCTCGACGATATTGAGCAGGCGCTGTTCCTCGCGGCCCCGTGGCGAGTCATTGATCAGGCGCCCGCCCAGGTGCTCGGCGATCACCTTGCCGCCGGCCCGCAGGCGCCAGCGCTGGTACCAACTGCCGAGCACGACCACCAGCAGCATGAGCACTGCCACGACCGCGACGACGGCCCAGTTCAGCACCTTGGGCTGGCCGTACTCCTGGCTCAGCTCGCGCCACAACAGGCCCAGCCCGAGGCTGCTGAGGCTGACCAGAGTGGTCACCGCCAGGGTCATCAACAGCAGCAGTTGAAGGGTGTGGCGCCGGGCACGGGCCTGGTGTTGAAAGAACTTCATGCAAGCTTCCGGGGATCGGCGGCGGGGTTACTGGAACGACACTTTGCTGGCGTCCTGGATCTGCGCGCTATCGGCGAATTGCAGCAGCGCGGCATCGGCCCGGTGGCCGAACAGCCCGGCGAAAAACAGCGCCGGCACTTGTTGCTTGCACAGGTTGTAGTCGGTCACGGCGTCGTTGAAGGCCTGGCGCGCGTAGGCGACCTTGTTCTCGGTGCTGGTGAGTTCTTCGCTGAGCTGGGCCATGTTCTGCGAGGCCTTGAGTTCCGGGTAGGCCTCCAGGCTCAGGTGCAGGCGGTCGAGGACCTGGTCCAGGGCGCTCTGGTCCTGGCTCAGGCGGGCGATGCGTGCGCTGTCGCCGGGTTGCGCGGCGGCCGCTTGCAGGCTGTCCCGGGCATTGTTGCGCGCCTCGGCCAGGGCGGTCAGGGTCTGGCGCTCGTGCTGCAGGTAGCCCTTGACGGTTTCCAGCAGGTTGGGAATCAGGTCGTAGCGGCGCTTGAGTTGCACGTCGATCTGGGCGAAGGCATTGCGCAGGCGATTGCGCCGGGTGGTCAGGCGGTTGTAGAGGCTGGCCAGGTACAGCGCCAGAACGGCGAGCAGCACCAGGGCGACGATATCGGCGGTGGCCATGGGATGTCCTTATCGGGGCGGGGCGTGGGGGCGGCCATGGTAACGGAATATTCCCGGGCAGTGACACACCTTTGCCAGAGCGCCCGCCAGGCATTGCAACGGATCGGCAATTCTGCGAAAAAGCGCGCCGCAGTCCCGCGTCGGGGCAGGCGTTGAACGGGAGTGAAGCATGAGCGACTCATTGCAGGTGATCGATATCCAGTTGGGGGACGGCAAGGCGGTGGTCAAGGGCGCCCTGATCACCACCCAGTACCGGGGCTTTCTGGAAGACGGCAGCAGCTTCGATTCCTCCTACGATCGCGGCAAGCCGTTCCAGTGCGTGATTGGCACCGGGCGGGTGATCAAGGGCTGGGACCAGGGCCTGATGGGCATGCAAGTGGGTGGCAAGCGCAAACTGCTGGTGCCGGCGCACCTGGGCTACGGCGAGCGCAGCATGGGCGCGATCCCGCCCAACTCGAACCTGATCTTCGAGATCGAGTTGCTGGAAGTGCTGACCCGGGATGATTGAGGAGCAGGCACCCACTGCACAAGCCCGCCCGCCGTCGGCCCAATGGCACCCGCTGTTCCAGGCGGCCCTGGGCTTTTTGCGTGGGCGCCTGCTCGGCGCGGGTGGCGACGCCTAGGCCGGGCTGGCGCGTATCACTGCCCCAGGCGGTACTGGTTGTTGCCGCTGCGCTTGGCTTCGTACATTGCCAGGTCGGCGATGTGCAGCAACTGGTCCATGCGCCCGGCATGGTCGGGAAACACCGCCACGCCCAGGCTGCTGCCGATGCTGTGGCGCTGGCTGTCCACCTCCACCGGTGGCGACAGTTCATTGAAGATCTTCTCGCCGATGCGCCGGGCTTCCTCCGTCAGGTCGAGCTCCTGGGACAGGCCTTCCAGAACCACCACGAATTCGTCGCCGCCGATCCGCGCCACGGTGTCGCTGCTGCGCAGGATGCCTTGCAGGCGCCGGGCCGTGGCGCTCAGCACCCGGTCCCCGGCGGCGTGGCCGTACTGGTCGTTGATGGCCTTGAAGCCGTTGAGATCAACGAACACCAGGGCCACCCGGGTCTGGTTGTGCCGCGCCTGTTCCAGGGCCCGGGACAGGCGCTGTTCGAGCATCAGGCGATTGGGCAGGCCGGTCAGCGGGTCGAAATGGGCCAGTTGCTGCAACTGGCGGGTGGAGACTTTTTCATCGGTGATGTCGCGCACCACACCGAGCATCTTGATGGTGGTGTCGTGCACGTTCTTCACCACGTTGCCGGTTTCGCGCAGCCAGTGGATGCTGCCGTCGGGCCACACCACGCGGTATTCCTCGTCATGGTTCTCGCCGGTTTCCAGGCAGCGCAATTCGCCGGCGCGCACCCGCTCCCGGTCCTCGGGGTGTACACAGGAGCAGAACAGCTCGTAGGAGGGCACCACTTCGCCGACCTTGAACCCGAACATGCCGTAGATCGCCTCAGACCAGTACAGGCGCTGGGTGTCGACTTCCCAGTCCCAGGTGCCGATGCGTGCGAAGTACTGGCTGCGCTTGAAGCGCTCGGCATCGTTGGGCAGGCCCTCGACCCGTTTGCGATAGGCGCGCAACTGGGCCTGGGCGCGGCGCTCGCGGCGCAGCAACCACAGCGTCAGCAGGGTCAGCAACAGGGTTAGGCACAGCAGGGACCAGACAGCAATCATAAGATTCTGGACAGCATGGAAGGGTGAGTCCTGAGGGTTGATGGCACTGGGCTATGTTAATCCACGCTACAGGCCGTACAGCAGTTTTTTCTGTGGTGCCAGGCCACTCGTCGGCTGCCGAGGGGGGAACGCCCGGATCTTGGGTCTTTTTGCCTGTGGCCGGCTTGCGTCGTGCCGGTTGTGGGAGCAAGATGCGCCCCGAAATAGGTATAGGGGGTATGGGTATGTCACACACGCACGCACAGAAAGATCAACTGCTCAAGCGGGTGCGGCGCATTCTCGGGCAGCTACAGGCCGTGGAGCGCGCCCTGGAAACCGGGGCCGACTGCGGCAAGACCTTGCACCTGGTGGCGGCGACCCGTGGCGCCATCAGCGGCCTGATGGGCGAGATCATCGAGGCCCATGCCCTGGAGCATGTGGCCAATCCCGAGCTCAGCGACGCCGAGCGGGCCCGTGGCGTGGATGAGTTGCTGGAAGCCATTCGCCGTTATTCGAAATAGGAGCGGGACGATGAATCTGTCTCAGCAGGCTGCACAGTTCACCCACGAACACCAGTTTCTCGGTGCCGATCACGATGACAACGCCCGGCGCACCCTGTGGGTGGTGGTGCTGACGGTGGTGATGATGGTCGGGGAGATCGTTGCCGGTTACTTCACCGGTTCCATGGCCTTGCTGGCCGACGGGCTGCACATGGCGACGCACGCCGGAGCCCTGGGCATCGCCGCGGCGGCCTATGGTTTCGCCCGGCGCAATGCCGGCAACCGGCGTTTCAGCTTCGGCACCGGCAAGGTCGGCGATCTGGCGGGGTTCGCCTCGGCGATCATTCTCGGCCTGGTGGCCCTGGGGATTGCCGGCGAGTCTCTGCTGCGGCTGTTCCAGCCCACCACCGTGGCCTTTGCCGAGGCCACGCTGATCGCGGTGGTGGGGCTGCTGGTGAACATCCTCAGTGCCTGGCTGTTGGGCGGCGGCCATGGGCATCACGCCCACGGCCATGCCCACGGGCACCATCATGATCACGAACATCACGAACATCACGAACATCACGAACATCACGAACATCACGAACATCACGAACATCACGAACATCACGAACATCACGAACATCACGAACATCACGAACATCACGAACATCACGAACATCACCGGGGTGACAACAACATGCATTCGGCCTATGTGCATGTGCTGGCCGATGCCCTGACCTCGGTGCTGGCGATTGTCGCGCTGTTGGCCGGGCGTTACCTGGGCTGGGTCTGGCTCGATCCGGTGATGGGCCTTGTCGGCGCGCTGGTGATTGCCCGCTGGTCCTATGCGCTGATCAAGTCCAGCGCGGCGGTGTTGCTCGATACCAGCGATGAGCGCCTGGCCGAGCAGGTCCGGCGTTCGGTGGAAGAGCCGGGGGATGCGCGCATTGTCGACCTGCATGTGTGGCGGGTGGGGCCTGAGGCGCGGGCGGTGATCGTCAGCGTGGTGGCCCAGGCCTCGCTCAGTGTCGAGGCCGTGCGCGGGCGTCTGGCCGCCTTGCCCGGGCTGGCACACCTGACCCTGGAACTGCGCAGCCTCTGAGGTCGCTGGCCGGGCGTCTCAAGCGGCGCCCGAGCGGTACAGGTCCAGCAGCGAATAAACCAGACCGGCCAAGGCCACCGCCAGCAGCATCAGGCTCGACAGGCCGGTCACCTGGCGCTTGTACCTGAGCGGGAAGCCCTGGCGCGCCATCAGGATATAGGCCCCCAGCACGGCAAAATCGATCACCACCCAGACCAGCGTCAGCAGCAGCGCGCTGCGCTCGAAGGAGCGACTGACCTGGATGAACTGGGGGAAGAACGAGACAAAGAAAATGATGTCCTTGGGGTTGCCAATCCCCACCAGGAAACCGTTGGCCAGGCCCTGGCGCCCCTTGTCGGTGCGTGGCGCCGCTCCCACGGTGGGCGGGCCAAACACTTCCCGCAGTCCTTGCACGGCCAGCCAGCCGATAAAGCCGCAACCGAGCAGGCTGACGCCACTGATCAGGCGCGAATCCAGCGCCAGGCCGGTGGTCAGCATCAGCACCGCCAACAGCGCCAGCAGCAGTGACGCGGCGTTGGTGCCCAGGGCCGTCAACACGGCCTGGCGCGGCCCGGCGTTCATGCTGGTGTTGACGATCAGGGCCACCACGGGCCCCGGGGTGGCCACCAGCATCAGTACGCTCAGTGCATAGGCCAACAATAACGACAGGTTCAGGTCCACAGATAACGCCTTTCAAATCTTGTAGAGGGCTTGATCCTGAAGGCGTTACCCTGCGTTGAAAAACGCAAAAAGCTATGACCTACTATGATTATTAATCATCATGAGTGTCTTTCAATGGTCGAATCCCTGCCACCGCTCTACGCGCTGCGGGCCTTTGAAGTGGCCGCCCGGTCCAGCTCCTTTACCCGTGCCGCCGAGGAACTGTCCCTGACCCAAAGCGCCATCAGCCGGCATATCCGTACCCTGGAAAGTCAGTTCGGCTGTCGTTTGTTCGAGCGTCACGGACCCAGGCTGGTGCTCACCGAAGCCGGACAGCGCCTGGCCCGGGAGCTCAAGGTCGGTTTCCGGATCATCGAGGATGCCTGCCTGCCGCTGCGCGCCAGCCGCGGTCAGTTGCGTCTCAAGGCGCCTTCGACCCTGACCATGCGCTGGCTGCTGCGGGCCCTGGAGACGCTCAAGGGCGAGCAGCCGGAACTGGCGGTGCAACTGGCCAGCGTGTGGATGGACTTCGATCATGTGGACTTCTACGCCGAGCCCTACGACTGCGCGATTCTGCTGGGCAACGGCCACTTCGGCGCCGGGGTCGAGGCCTGCAAGCTGTTCGATGAATGGCTGATTCCCATCGGCCCGCCACAGGCTGCGCAGGGAGCGCCCTGGCCCCTTGAGCGGCTCAGGGACGCGGATCTGATCCACCCTTCGGCGGACCGCCGCGACTGGCGTCGCTGGCTGCAGGCTCAGGCGCTTGAGGATCGGGCATTGCTGGAGCCGCTGCGGCTGGAACGGGGCACCGTCTTCGACACCCTGGACCAGGCGATCAGCGCCGCCATGGCCGGGCACGGTCTGTCGATCGGCGATCTGCACCTGGTGGCGCAGGACATACGCGGCGGGCGGATCAGCCTGCCGTTCCCCAGCGCGGTGGCGTCGGGGGATGGCTACTACCTGGTGTGGCTGCGCGACAGCCCGAGCCAGGAGCGCATTGCCCGGTTGCGCGACTTTCTGCTGAGCCAGGTCACCGATATCAGCGATCTCGGCCTGCACTACCGGGGGCCTGGCAGCGCTATGCCACCGGCCTGAGGTCAGTTGAGGATGATGTAGTCGTTGCGTTGCTCGATGCCCTGGTGCGGCCCTGGCACCAGGTGCACATAGCGCCCTTGCAGCAGGTCGATCGGCAGGCAGTCGTCGACGTCGAGCAGGGCGTCGGTGTGGGCTTTGTGCCAGTGGGCCAGCATCTGCCGTTTGCCCTTGGCCTTGGCTTCGGTCTTGTCGCGGGCCACCACCAGCAGGTAGCGGTGGGCCTCGCCGAAGGTGGCCGCTTCGTAGCCGCCCAGGTTGAGGAAGTACAGGCGCGGCGCGCCCGGCCCCGGAGCCAGGGGGCTGAACTCGACCTTGTACTGCTCGACGCCGTCGACCTGCATCCATGAGTCGATATGCAAGCCCGCGGGGCTGCCGAACCAGGCCTCGCGCAACTGCGCGTAGGCCGATTCAAGGCGCTCGGCGACCACGAATTGGACGTCGTGGACTTCGATTGTCGCTTTGGGGTGCTTGCCCCCGAGCATCACCACAAACAGCATGACCCTTCCTTTTTCCAATAGCGGCTTCGGCACAGGGGGCACTTTTTACCTCAAGCGTTCGCTGGCTGCCAGCCCGTTGGCCGGCCGCCCGGCGCGTCGCTGAACAGGGGCAGGCGGCCATTGACCGAGGCCCGGTATCGCCATTGCAGGGCCAGCGCGCCCAGGTCCGGGTGCTGCATCAGGGTGCACAGCAGGCTGTGGACGATGTTCAAGGCCAGCTCCCGACCCGGGCAGCGATGGGCGCCGGCGCCGAAGCTGAAGCCCTGCTGCGCCGGATCGCTGCCGGTGATCGCGCTCAGGGCCGGGTCGTGATTGGCCGCCGCCAGCAGCACCAGCACGCTATCCCCGGCTTGCAGGTCGACCCCGAGCAAGGTGCAAGGCTCGGCCACGAAGCGGCGGGTGTTCTGCACCGGCGGGTCCAGGCGCTGCTGTTGCAGCAGCCAGTCCTGCAACTGATGGGGATCGTGCTGCAGGCGCCGGGCCAGGGCCGGGTCCGCCAGCAAGGCCAGCAGGCTGTTGCCCAGCAGCCCGGCGCAGGCGTCGTGGGTTTGTGCCAGCAGGCCCAGCAGGTTGGCTTGCAGGTCCTCGGCGGCCAGCCCGCTGCTGCGTTCGAGGATCGACCTCAGCAGCGGGCTGGGTTGTGGGTCATCAAGCACGGCCTGCATCTGCCGGAGCAAGTCTTGCGCCGCCGCGTCGGCGGCCTGCAACTGTTGTTCCGTGCTCAGGGGCGAGAAGCAGGCGACGAACTCGCCGGTGCGTCGGGCAAGCTCTTCACATTGCTCGGCAGGCACCCCCAGCAGGGCGGCCAGCAGGGCCACCGGCAGGCGCCACTGCCAGCGTTGCAGGTCGGCGGCGCACTGTGGGGCATCAAGGGCCGGGCGCCATGCGGCCAGCCAGGGCATCAGGTCGATCCCGGCCAGTGCCTGCAGCCCGGGGGCCATGGCTTGTCGCGGACAGCCGTGGCGCGGGCCGTCGTTCATTCGCATCAGGCGGGCAAAGACTTGCCCGGCGGGCCGTCCGGCGATGGCCCGGGGCACCGGCTCGTGCAGCGGCCGGACCCGGCAGGCCGGGTGGTTGAGCACGGCGGCGACCGCCGCGGCGCTGCTGGCCAGCCACAGCCCGAGGGCCGAATCGTAGGTCAGACCGCCCCGGGCACGCAGGCGCGCGTAGTAAAAGTCGTAGGGGTTGAAATGGGTAGCTGCGCTGATCGGGTCCATGATTTGTCTCTTTGTTGGGCAGAAGTCCAGGTTGGTACTATCCTCTGCCTTTCGAAGACACGATTCGTCATGGAGCGAAATATGAATGTAGTACAGAACGACCTCGGGCTATCCAACGTGGCGGCGGCCATCGCCGAGCCGGCCCGGACCCGGATGCTCTGTGCCCTGATGGACGGCCATGCCCGCACCAGCACCGAACTGGCGGCGATCGCCCAGGTCAGTACGTCCACCGCCAGCGCCCACCTGGCCAAGCTCAAGGACGCCGGTTTGCTGCGGGTGCAGGTCCAGGGACGGCACCGTTACTACGACCTCGGCGATCCACTGGTGGCCCAGGCCCTGGAGGCGCTGATGGTGATTGGCCAGGGCACCCCTTTCATTCCGCGCACCCCGGACCGCCTGCAGTTCGCCCGCACCTGCTACGACCACCTGGCGGGCACCCTGGGGGTGCAGTTGCACGACCGGATGCTCGAAGCCGGCTGGTTGCTGGCGGCCGGGGAGGGCGAGGAGTACCGGATCAGCGACAGCGGCGTCGAGTTTTTCCATGGCCTGGGTATCGAGGTGGCCGAACTTCGTGCCCTGCGCCGGCGCGTTGCCTGCCCATGCCTGGACTGGAGCATGCGTCGCCCGCACCTGGGGGGCGCCCTGGGCGCTGCGTTGCTGCGGGTATTACTGGAGCGCAAATGGCTGGTCCGCGACCTGGACAGCCGGGCCCTGACCCTGACCGGCACCGGCGGGCGCTACATCAGCAAGCGTTTCGGCATGCCGCTGATCCAGCCGTCGCGGCCGCTGTCGGCCTCGGCCAGCCTGGAGCTGCAGCAACTGGGGGGCTGAGCCCCCATGAGGACGCGGCGTCCGGGGCTCGCCCGGGCGCCGCATGGGCCGTTCAATCGGGCTCCAGGGCCTCCAGCAGGTCGCCGTCGAGCCCGAGCATGGCCTGTTCCAGGCGGGCCAAGGCCGCCTGGATCTGATCGGCATCGGCGCCTTCGAGGCAGGCCTTTTCCAGGTACTCGCATTCATCGATCAGGGCCTGGGCCTTGATGATCCGCGCCGCGCCATGGATGCGATGGGCCAGCTCGGCCACCCCTTTGCGCTCGGCACTGGCGAGCAGTTCGCGGATCTGTTTCAGGTCCTGGCGGTTGCTCTGCTGCACGCCCTTGAGCACTCGCTGGATGGAGGCCGGATTGCCGCCGGTGAGGTGGTCCAGTTGCTGGATGTCGAAACGCCGGCTGGTGCTTTTCAGCTGGGTGCGTGGCAGCGCCTGCAGCTGGCGCAGGCGGCGATCCAGCTCGGGCAGGGCGATGGGCTTGAAGATACAGCCGTTCATGCCGGAGTCCAGGCAGCGTTGCTGTTCTTCGGGTTGGACATTGGCGGTGAAGCCGAAGATCTGCACCGGCGGGCGTCCCTGGATCTGCTCGGTGAGGCGAATCTGCCGGGTCAGTTCGTAGCCGTTCAGCACCGGCATGTTGCAGTCGGTGATCACCACATCGAAGGTTTCCCGCAGCCACAGCTTGTAGGCCTCGGCGCCGTTCTGTGCCTGGCTCAGCGAGTAGTCGAGAAAGCGCAGTTGCTCGCAGAGCAGTTGGCGGTTGGCCTGGCTGTCGTCCACCACCAGGATGTGCAGCGCGGCCCTGGCGGCCAGCGGCTGGGCGTCCTGTGGCACCGGCGGCGGTGAGTCCGGCAGGGGGTCGAGTCGGCTCAGCTGCAGCTGGACCCGGGCCAGGGTGCCGACCCCGGGCTGGCTTTGCAGGCTCAACTGGCCGCCCATCATTTCGCACAGGGTGCGGCAGATCACCAGCCCCAGCCCGGTGCCCGAGCGGGCGTTCTGATGTTGTCCGGGAACCTGGCTGAAGGGCTGGAACAGCAGTTGCTGGTCTTCGGGGTCGATGCCGATGCCGGTGTCCCGGACCGTCAGTTGCAGGGGCAGGGTCTGCGGGTCGTCGCGTTCGGCCTGCAGGCGCACCTGCACGGTGCCGCGTTCGGTGAACTTGATGGCGTTGCTCAGCAGGTTCGAGAGGATCTGCTTGAAGCGCAGCGGATCCACCAGCACGTCGCCGCTGGCGCTGCTGTCCAGGTCCAGTTCCAGGCGCAGGCCCTTCTGCCGGGCCAGGCCATCGAAGACCCGGAACACCGACTCCGCCAGCTCCCGCAGATTGGCCCGCTCGGGGCTCAGGCTCAGGTGCCCGCTTTCGATCCGGGCGATGTCCAGGATGTCGCCGATCAGTTCCAGCAGGCCCAGGGCCGAGCTGTAGGCCACCTCGATCGAAGGGCGGTCGAGCTGACCCTGGTCGGCGCGCTTGAGGGCCAGTTCGAGCATGCCGATCACCGCGCTCATGGGGGTGCGGATTTCGTGGCTCATGGTGGCCAGGAAGGTGGTCTTGGCCCGGTTGGCCTTGTCGGCGTCGTTCTTGGCCTGGGTCAGTTCATTCAACAGTTGCTGGCGCTCGCTGATGTCCAGCCAGCCGCCGATGATGCCGAGGATTTCGCCCTGGGCATCGCGGTAGGGCAGCATCCAGTGGTAGATCTGCACCTGCTGGCCGCGGATGTGCACCGTGCGGTCGATCAGCAGCGGCGGGCCGCCGTCGAGGATGCTCTGGAAGTCGGTGGCGAACAGCCCGGCCTCGGGCACCGCCAGCTGTTCGAGGTTGCTGCCCAGCACGCTCTGGCGATCGGTGCCCATGGTCTTGAGGTAGCTGTCGTTGCAGATCACCAGGCGCCGCTCGCGGTCGCGCACGTAGATCGGGTTGGGCGTGCCGTTGATCAGCGCGTCCATGAAGCGCAACTGGTCGTTGAGGGCATGCTCGGCCCGTTCGCGCTGGCTGACCTGGCGGCGCATGGCGTAGCCCCAGGCCAGGGCAATCAGCAGCAGCACCAGCGACGCGGCCCCGGCCAGGTACAGGGTGGTGCGGTAGTCGCGCCAGGAGGGGGGCGCGACCGCCGACTTGGAGCGCCAGCGGTTGTTGAGTTCGGTGATGGCGTCCGGAGAAATGCTGCGCAGGGACTTGTCGATGATGCTGAACAGTTCCAGCTGGTCGCGGCGCACCGCAAAGGACTCGTTGAGCAAGGGCAGGTTGAGGGCCGAACGGACCTTGAGCTGGTCTTCCTTGATGCGCGGCAGGTTGAAGCTGACGGCGATTTCCGCCTGCACGGCGGCGTCGGCCTTGTGGTCGCGAAGCAGGGACAGGGCTTCGAAGTTGGTCTGCACTTCCTTGACGCGGATCTGTGGATAGCGCTGGCGCAGCTGGGCCACCAGGGAGTGACCGCTGCCGATCAGCAGGGTCTTGCCCGCCATGTCCTCCAGGCTTTTCGGCGCATCGGCGGCGTCGCGGGTGATCAGCATGTAGGGCCCGACCAGGTAGGGGCGGGTGAACAGCAGGTAGGCTTCGCGCTCGGTATTGCGGGCCCGATCGGCGGCCATCTGCACCCGGCCATCGCGCAGGGCATCGTTGAGGTCCTTGAAGCTGGGCAGCGGGGTGATTTCGAAGGTCAGCCCGGTCTTGGTCTCCAGCATTGCCAGCAGGTCGGCGGTAATCCCCAGGTAATTGCCGTCGGCGTCGAAGTAGGACAACGGCGGCAGGTAGCGGTGAATGCCGATGCGCACCACCGGGTTCCTTTCGATCCAGCGCTGTTCCTCGGGGGTGAGGCTGGTTTTTTCCATGCTCAGCAGCAGGCGGTCGCCCCAGCGATTGCGGATGCTGATGTCCTGCTCCTTGTGGATCGCGCGCAGGGCGGTGTCGAGCAAGTACTGCAGTTGCCGATTGTCCGGGGTCACCGCGAAGGCAAAGCCGGAGATGCTGGCCGGGCCGCTGTAGATGATCCGCAGGTAGTCGCTGTAGTTGCGCGAGATCAGGAACTGCGCCGAGACGGCGTCGCTGAGCAGCACGTCGGCATCGCCGAAGGCCACGGCGGCCATGGCCGCATCCGCGCTGGCGTAGGTGTCGATGCGCGCCAGGGGGTACATGGCCTGGGCCACGGGCAGGCTGATGGTGTCCTGGGAGATGGCCAGGCGCTGTCCCTGCAAGCCGCCTTTGAGCGAGGGCGAGTCCCCCAGGCGGGCGACCAGGGTCGGGCGATTGACCAGATAGCTCTGGCTGAGCAGCAGTTGCCGGTGCCGGGCCTCGCCCTGGGTGACGCTGCCCATCAAGTCGATCTCGCCCCTGGTCAGGGCATTGAACACCTGCTCGCGGGTGTCGTAGGCCCGGATGCTGATCTTCACCCCCAGCGCGTCGGCCAGCAGGCCGATGTAGTCGGCGGTAACGCCTTCGTACTCCTTGGCTTCGTTGACCATTTCCAGCGGCGGCAGGTTTTGCTGCGCGGTGCCCAGCACCAGTTCGCGCTTGTTGCGCAGCCATTGCCAGTCATCCGTGGTCAGGGGCAGTTGGTGGTGATGGGGGGATTCATAATTGAGCAACTGCAACAGGGGAGGGGCGTCGCTCATGGCCGGCAGGCAGGCCAGTGACAACAGCATGGACAGGATAAAACGAAGCATCGGGGCTCCAGATCGGGGAACGGCACGAGGGGAGTCGAAGAGCAATGCGACAGGCTGGGTTGTCTGTCGGACAAGGGCGGAACGCCAATGCTGGAAATAAATATAGATCAAGGGACGGCGCCAAACGCGGCTATTTTCCCGGGTTGCGGGGGACCGGGCAAGGCCGCTGGTACGGGCGGACCGAAGGTCTGGTCGGTGCCTTGACCGGCTTGCGCTTAGCGATACGCTTGTTGCTATCCGCATGTTTGCCGTAAAGAGGCTGCCGGGGGCCCGAAGCGCTGCCGGCTGCCGCACCATCGGCAACTCCTCGGCCGTCGCCGCTGAATCTGGAGCCGCGCTTGAATACCCTGAAGATATTGGTTCTGGAAGATCATCCGGTGCAGCAGTTGCTGGTCCTGGAGCAATTGCAGCGCCTGGGGGTGGTGGCCCCCCTGGCGGCGTTCGACGGCGCCGCTGCCCTGGAGCTGTTGCGCGCACGCGGCGCGGCGGACATCGTTCTCTGCGACCTGCAGATGGCCGGCATGGACGGCCTGGAGTTCCTGCGCCGAGCCAGCGAGGAGCAGTTGGTGCGGGCGGTGATTCTCTACAGCCTGATCGAGCCCGACCTGCGGCGCGCGGTGTTGCAGATGATCAGCCTGCAAGGGCTGATCGTCCTGGGGGATGTGGGCAAGCCGGCGGAACTGGAGGCCCTGCAGGCGATGCTCGAATGCTATCAACAGCACCACCACCTGCCGCCCGCGCCGCCGCCCCGGCACTTCGACCCGGTGAATCGCGAGGAACTGCTGCGGGGCGTGGAGCAGGGGCAGTTCGTGTCCTACTACCAACCCAAGTTCGACCTGCAACAGGCCACCTGCAGTGGCGCCGAGGTGCTGGTGCGCTGGCTCCATCCGCAGCGTGGCGTGCTGGCGCCAGCGGCCTTTCTCGCAGAGCTTGAGGCCGAAGGCCTGCTGGACCGGGTGTTTCATCAGCAGCTCGACCAGGGCATGGCCTTGCAGCGCCGGTTGCTGGATCAGGGCGAGGAACTGGAGCTGGCGTTCAACCTGATGCCCCGGCAGCTGGCCTGCAGCGACATCGTCGGGGATATCCGCCAGGCCATCGAACGGCATCAGGTGCCGCCGCACTTGCTCAGTTTCGAAATCACCGAGGTCGGCCTGGTGCAAGCGCCGGCCATCAGCCTGGAGAACCTGGTGCGTCTGCGCATGATGAAGTGCAACCTGGCCATCGACGACTTTGGCGCCGGCTATTCCTCCTTGCAGCGCCTGTGCGAGTTGCCGTTCAACCAGATCAAGCTCGACGCGCATTTCGTCCGCGAGCTGCTGCGCCAGCCGCGTTGTCGCGCGGTGGTGGGGGCCTCCCTGGCGTTGGCCAGCAGCCTGGAAATGTGCCTGGTGGTGGAAGGGGTGGAAACCCAGCTCGAACGGCGCCTGCTGCTGGACATGGGCTGCGTGCTGGGCCAGGGCTACTGGTATGCCCGGCCGATGGCGGAAACCGAGTTGCTGGCCTGGCCGCGCCGGGCGCCGGTGCCGTTGTCGCAGCAGACGCCCTGAGGGCCACCGGCTGGGGCCTGGGCAAGCGGCGCTGGACGCGGATGGCCATTGGGTTGAAGCTGTCGGTCCCTTGATTCCGGCAGGTTCTTGCATGCTTATCGTCTTCAGCGGATTGCCGGGCTCCGGCAAGACCACTATCGCCCGGACCCTGGTGCCGCACCTGGGCGCCACCTACCTGCGCATCGACAGCATCGAGCAGGGCTTGCGCGACGCCGGCCTGTCCGAGGTGGGCAAGGGCGGCTACCAGATCGCCCTGCAACTGGCGAAGGCCAATCTGGCCCTGGGTAACAGCGTGCTGGCGGACTGCGTCAATCCGCTGGCCGAAAGCCGTCTAGCCTGGCGTCAGCTGGCGGACGGGCTGGGCGTCGGGCTGCTGGATATCGAAGTGTTCTGTGGCGATCCGCTGGAGCATCGGCGGCGGGTCGAAACCCGGCAGCTGGATGTGCCGGGCCTGCAAGCGCCCGATTGGCAGTCGGTGCAAAACCACGAGTATCAGGCCTGGGCTTCGCCGCCCTTGCGCCTGGACAGTGCGCGACTGTCGCCGGAGCAGGCCGTGGCGGTGATTCTGGCCAACTTGCCGGCGCGCTCCTGAGGCCCGTTTGCGCCGCGGTGATTTTTATCTGTGAACCTCTTTGGTGCAGCTACAGTCATTGCTCAGAGGGGCGCTGCTGGCCGCCGTGAGCAGGACCGGATGAAAAACTCCCGATAACGGGGCAAAAAATTCCGCTGTCGGGATTTCTGCACCGATTCTGCCCGTATTCGGCGCCCCAGGCGCCGCCCGAGCGCGCTTGAACAGGTTCAAGGCTGGCCTGCTCAGGCCAGGCGCGTCTCTTTTTTGAAAATAAATGTCGCATTGAGGGTGTTTATTGCCCAAGGCAGCGCTTTGGCCGCGGTTTGCGCATTTGCGGCATAGCGATTGCTACCGCTGTCTCATCAGGGCGGCAGGAGCCGTCCCGACACAGCACTCAGGAGGTGTTTTACAGGGGCAGGGAGCGAGGATCTCTGCCAGGGCAAAGCCGGGTTAGGTACACACAGGGTTCAGATAAAAAGCCGTTTGCATCACGGCAAGGAGTTGGCTATGTCCCGCGCTTTTTTCGATGAAATGTACGCTGCCAGCGGCACGTGTCGACCCCATTACGCAGCGTTCGCCCGTTGGCTGGCGGACACCCCCCTGGAGCTTCTGGACCAGCGGCGGCGCGAGGCCGATCTGTTGTTCCATCGCGCCGGCATCACCTTCACCCTGTACGGCGACGAGCAGGGCACCGAGCGCCTGATTCCCTTCGACATCATTCCCCGCAGCATCAAGGCCAGCGAGTGGCGCAGCGTGGAGCGCGGCTGCGTGCAGCGGGTCCAGGCGCTGAACCTGTTCCTGGCGGACATCTATCACGGCCAGCGGATCATCAAGGAGGGCATCATCCCAGCCGAACAGGTGCTGGCCAACGAGGGCTATCAGGTGGCCATGCAGGGCCTGGACCTGCACCGCGGCATCTACGCCCATATCGCCGGGGTCGACCTGGTGCGCGACGGCGACGGCAGCTACTACGTGCTGGAAGACAACCTGCGCACCCCCAGCGGCGTCAGCTACATGCTCGAAGACCGCAAGATGATGATGCGCCTGTTCCCCGAGCTGTTCGCCGCCCAGCGCATCGCGCCCATCGACCATTACCCCAACCTGCTGCTCGAAACCCTGAAAAGCGCCAGCCCCCTGGACAATCCCACGGTGGTGGTGCTGACCCCGGGACGCTTCAACAGCGCCTATTTCGAACATGCGTTCCTGGCCCGGGAGATGGGCGTGGAGCTGGTGGAAGGGGCCGACCTGTTCGTGCGTGACGACCGGGTGTTCATGCGCACCACGGCCGGGGCCCAGGCGGTGGATGTGATCTATCGCCGGCTAGACGATGCCTTTCTCGATCCGCTGTCGTTCAACCCCGATTCCATGCTCGGCGTGCCCGGGCTGATCGCCGCCTACCGCTGCGGCAATGTGGTGCTGGCCAACGCCGTGGGCACCGGGGTCGCCGATGACAAGTCGATCTACCCCTACGTCGACGAAATGATCCGCTTCTACCTGAGCGAGGAGCCGATCCTCAAGAACGTGCCCACCTGGCAATGCCGCAATCCCGCTGAGCTGTCCCATGTGCTGGCCAACCTGCCGGATCTGGTGGTCAAGGAGACCCAGGGTTCCGGCGGCTACGGCATGCTGGTGGGCCCGGCGGCCACCGCGGCCCAGATCGAGGAGTTCCGCGCTCGGCTCAAGGCCCGTCCCGAGGCGTACATCGCCCAGCCGACCCTGTCGCTGTCCACCTGTCCGACCTTCGTCGAAAACGGTATCGCGCCGCGGCACATCGACCTGCGGCCGTTCGTCCTGTCCGGTCGGGAAACCCGCCTGGTGCCCGGCGGCCTGACCCGTGTCGCCCTGCGCGAGGGCTCGCTGGTGGTGAATTCGTCCCAGGGCGGCGGCACCAAAGACACCTGGGTAGTGGAGGACTGAACCATGCTTTCAAGAACCGCTGCGGACCTGTACTGGATGTCCCGCTACCTGGAGCGTGCCGAGAACCTGGCGCGCATGCTCGAAGTCAGTTACTCGCTGTCGCTGATGCCCCAGGCCGGGCGCGGCGACGGCCATGCGGAACTGTCCATGTCGCTGCTCGCCGCCGGCACCCTGGACGACTACAACCAGCGCTACGGCGAGCTCAACAGCGAGCGCATGCTGCACTTCTTCGCCCTCGACGACACCAATCCCGGCAGCATCTACTGCTGCCTGCGGGCGGCGCGCAGCAATGCCCACGCGGTGCGCGGACGGATCACCGCCGACATGTGGGAGAACATCAACGCCACCTGGCTGGAGATGCGCAACATCGCCGCCAACGGCCTGGGGCGCTACGGCATCAGCCAGTTCTGCGATTGGGTCAAGGAGCGTTCGCACCTGTTCCGCGGCGCCACCGTCGGCACCATCATGCGCAACGAAGCCTATCGCTTCATTCGCCTGGGAACCTTCATCGAGCGCGCCGACAACACCCTGCGCCTGTTGGACGCGCGCTACGAAATGTTCGGCGAGGAGTCCGAGGAGGTCAGCGACGATTCGGCCCGGGGCTACTACCAGTGGAGCGCCTTGCTCCGCGCCTTGTCGTCCTTCGAGGCGTTCAACGAGATCTACCGTAATGCCCCGGGGGCCGAGCAGGTGTCCGAGCTGTTGCTGCTGCGCGCCGATGTGCCGCGCTCCCTGCTGGCCTGTGTCGAGGAGCTGGACCAGCTCCTGGCCACCTTGCCGGGGGACAACGGCCGCCCGGCCCAGCGCCTGGCCGCTGAACTCAACGCGCGCCTGCGCTACACCGGGATCGACGAGATTCTCCACTCCGGCCTGCACCAGTGGCTGACCGATTGCATCGGGCAGATCCGCCACCTGGGGCAGACCGTGCACGAATCCTATCTGGAGGTGCTATGAAACTGTCCATTCGCCACGACACGACCTACAGCTACGCCGACGAAGTCTGCACCAGCATCCAGTTCCTGCGCCTGACGCCCCAGGACAGCCAGCGCCAGCAGATCCTCCAGTGGCAGCTGGAGCTGCCACGCCGGGTTCGTGCCCAGCGCGACCCCTACGGCAACATCCTGCACGTCATGACCCTCGACGAGCCCCATGGCGCGATCATTCTCACCGCCTTCGGCGAAGTGCGGATCGACGAGAGCCGCGAGGTGGAAGGCGACAGCCAGTCGCCGCTGCCGTTCCTGCGCACCAGCCGCTTGAGCGCGGCCGACGCGGCCCTCTGTGAGTTTGCCCGTCGGCACTGCGGCGAAAGCCGCGACCGCGCCGCGCTCACCGAGCTGATGCAGGCCCTGGCCGAGCACATGCCCTACAGCCCCGGCGCCACCGGCGTCGGCAGCACCGCGGCCGAGGCCTTTGCCGGCGGCGCCGGGGTCTGCCAGGACCATACCCACGCGTTCCTGGCCTGTGCCCGCAGCCTGGGGATTCCGGCGCGCTATGTATCCGGCTACCTGTGCACCGAGGACGCCAGCCATCTGGCCAGTCATGCCTGGGCCGAAGCCTGGCTCGACGACGGCTGGTACAGCTTCGACGTGACCAACTGCCTGACTCGTCCCGAGCGCCACCTGAAACTGGCGGTGGGCCTGGATTACCTGGATGCCTGTCCGGTGCGCGGCATGCGGCGTGGGGGAGGGGCGGAGCAGATGCTGGCCCGGGTCCAGGTCAGCTCGATGGTGCAGGTGCAGCACCAGTAGTGGCTGTTGCCCGCATCGAGCCGGCACCGCGCGGGATAGCCTTCTTGCAGGTGCCGCTGGAGCGAGGCTTGGGTCATTGTCAGTTGATGTTATAAAGTAACGGCCGCTTGCCGCTCCCCCCGATCGGCGCCGTTTCTTTGAACCTCAGGTGGTGATGGCTTTTCCATGAGTTCCTTGTCCCATACTTTCGTCCGCCCGGGCTCCCGGCTGCCGAGCATCGATGCCCTGCGCGGGCTGGTCATGCTGTTGATGCTTCTGGACCATGTCCGCGAAACCTTCTTCCTGCACCGGCAGGTCAGCGACCCCATGGACATCGCCAGTACCGAGCCCGGGCTGTTTTTCAGCCGCACCCTGGCCCACCTGTGCGCGCCGGTCTTTGTGCTGCTGACCGGGCTCTCGGCCAGCCTGTTCGCCGACAAGCACGGCCATCGGGCCGAGGCCAGCGCCTTTCTGTTCAAGCGCGGGCTGTTCCTGGTGCTGCTGGAACTGACCCTGGTGAACTTCGCCTGGACCGGGCAGTTCCCGCCGAGCGTGATCTACCTGCAGGTGATTTGGGTCATCGGCCTGAGCATGCTGGCGCTGGCGGCGCTGCTGTGGTTACCTCGCGCCGTGCTGCTGGGCCTGAGCCTGCTGCTGATTGGCGGGCACAACCTGCTCGACAGCGTGCATTTCGCCGCCGGTGAGGCGCTGCATGTGCCTTGGGCGATCCTGCATGACCGGGGCTGGATCGAATTCGGCGATGCCTTGCGCCTGCGCACCTCCTATCCGTTGCTGCCGTGGATCGGGGTGATCGGCCTGGGCTATGGGCTGGGGCCCTGGTTCAGCGCCGGGGCCGATGTCGGCCAGCGCCAGCGGCGACTGTTGTGGGCGGGGCTGGCGGCACTGGCGGGGTTTGTCCTGCTGCGCCTGCTCAATGGATACGGCGAGCGGCCCTGGGTCAGTGGCGACAGTGGCCTGCAAACGCTGATGAGCTTCTTCAACATCACCAAGTATCCGCCTTCGCTGCTGTTCATCGCCCTGACCCTGGGGCTGGGACTGCTGGTGCTGCGCGCCCTGGAGCGGCGCCAGGAGCGGCGCTGGGTCGCGCTGCTGGGGGTGTTTGGCGGCGCGCCGATGTTCTTCTACCTGCTGCACCTGTATGTGCTCAAGGGCCTGTACCTGCTGGCGGTGGCGCTGCTGGGGCGCAACCAGGGGGCCTATTTCGGCTTCGACTCACTGGGCTGGCTGTGGCTGATCACGCTGCTGCTGGCGGTGCTGCTGTTGCCGCCGGTGCGGGCCTTTGCCCGGCTCAAGGCGCGGCGTCGCGACCTGGGTTGGCTGAAGTACTTCTGAGGCATCGTTCGCCGGCCGGTTTCCCGCAGGAACCGGCTGGCCGACCAGCGCATTCCCCGATCGCGGTCAGGGCCGCGCCGCGCGAATGGCCGCGCGGATTTCTTCCTGCAACTGGCGAGCCCCGCTGCAGGCCGGGTCCACAGCGCCGAAGGTGCAGGATTTGTCCAGCACCTTCAGCGCCAGATCGACGTCGGGTGCTACGCCGATGCCGCGGCTGAGGTGAAAACCGTACATGGTGCAGGCCCAGGGATCGTCCAGCTCGCAGGCCTTGTTGAATGTCTGTACCGCGCAGTGCCGGGCGGCCTGGCTGTCGGTATCAGCGGCCAGCATGCCGGCGGCGTGGTTGGTGCAGCCGGAAACCAGTCCCAGGCTGCAGGCGCGCTGGTACAGCGGTTCATAGCCTGCGGCCGGGCCGTTGGCCTGTTGCAGGCTGGTGGCCAGCCAGTAGCAGTCGTTGCCATCGCCGGCTTCGCAACGCTGCAGGCAGGCCCCCCATTGCTCCGCGATTGTGCAGCGGTTGGCCTGCAACTTCAGCGAGGCGTTGCCGGACGTGATCAGCTCGCTGGGGCACTGTCTGGCCTGGGCTTGCCAGTCCTGTCGGGCCTGGACCTTGGCGGACAGCTCCTCGATCAGGGCCTGGCCGCCGGGCGCGGCGCCGAACGCAAAGGTCGACAGCAGTGCGGCGCCCAGCAGATAGAAACGGTAGAAGCGATGCATGGACGGGGTCCTTTCCAGGGGCAATGAGCGGGGGCGTATCTTAGGGGCTTTCAGGTCTGGCTGCTCGCGGCCGGCGTGCTGTGCCGAGAGTTTTTTTCAATCTCTACCTGCCGGGTGTCTTGTGGTCCCGGGGTTGTACTCTGTACTGTATATAAAAACAGTATCAGGGCCTTGCCATGCAATTGATCGACAAGCTGAGCATCCTCGCCGACGCCGCCAAGTACGACGCCTCCTGCGCCAGCAGCGGCGCGCCCAAGCGCAGCTCGCAAGGCAAGAGCGGGCTGGGTTCGAGCAATGGCATGGGCATCTGCCACAGCTATACGCCGGACGGGCGCTGCGTCTCGCTGCTCAAGGTGCTGCTGACCAACTTCTGCCTGTATGACTGCCAGTACTGCGTCAACCGCCGCTCCAGCGATGTGCCCCGGGCGCGCTTCAGCCCTGAGGAAGTCGTGCGCCTGACCCTGGATTTCTACCGGCGCAATTGCGTTAGCGGGCTGTTCCTCAGCTCCGGGATCATCCGCTCGGCGGACTACACCATGGAGCAACTGGTGCGGGTGGCCCGGTTGCTGCGCGAGGAGCACGAGTTTCGCGGCTACATCCACCTCAAGACCATCCCCGACGCCGACCCGCTGCTGATCGAGCAAGCCGGGCGCTATGCCGATCGCCTCAGCGTCAATGTCGAGTTGCCCACCGACCAGGGCCTCAAGACCCTGGCCCCGGAAAAGCACCTGGGCTCGATCAAGCAGGCCATGCGCACCATCTATACCGGCGAGCAGACCGTGCTCAACGAACCCCGGGCCCCGCGTTTCGCCCCGGCGGGGCAGAGCACCCAGATGATCGTCGGCGCCGACGACACCGATGACAGCACGATTCTCCACAGCGCCGAGGCGCTGTACGGCAATTTCCGCCTGCGCCGGGTCTATTACTCGGCGTTCAGCCCGATCCCCAACAGCCCGAAAAGCGTGCCCCTGGCCGCGCCGCCGCTGATGCGCGAGCACCGCCTGTATCAGGCCGACTTCCTGCTGCGCGGCTATGGCTTCAGCGCCAACGAGCTGCTGCGCGGGCCGGGGCACCTGGCCCTGGATATCGACCCCAAGCTGGCCTGGGCCCTGGACAACCGCAGCCTGTTCCCCCTGGACCTGAACCGCGCCGAGCCGGCGCTGATCTCGCGCATTCCGGGGATCGGCCTGCGCACCACCCAGCGCCTGGTGGAGCTGCGCCGCGAGCGGCGCATCCGTTTCGAGGACCTGGCGCGCATGCGCTGCGTGCTGAGCAAGGCCAAGCCGTTTTTCATCACCAGCGACTATCACCCGCAGCAGGCGGAAACCAGCAGCGCGCTGCTCTATCAGCAACTGCGGGACCGGCCGCAACCGCAGCAGATGGGGCTCTGGGGATGATCAGCCTGGACTGCGACGACCTGTTCGACACCTGGCGCCAGCAGGCGCGCTGGCTGCTCAGTCATTCCATCGACCCGAGCCGGGTCAGCTGGGCCGGGACGCGGGAGGCCGACCTGTTCGCCAGCGACGAGAGCTACCCGGAACAGCCCGGGCCATTTCGCGCGCGCATTCCCCAGGCTTTGCTGGAGCTGTTGCAGCGAGCCGCCTGCTATCGCGGCGAGCAGCGCTGGAGCCTGCTCTACGAGGTGCTGTGGCGGGTCAGCCATGGCGACCGCACCGCCATGCTCAGCGGCGATCAACTGGGCAGCGAGTTGCAGCGGCGGATCAAGCAGGTGGACCGCGAGGCCCATCACCTGCATGCCTTCGTGCGTTTCGTCAGGCTGCCCGAGGGCCGCTCGCGCCTGGCCGAGCAACCCGAATATGTGGCCTGGCATGACCCGGCCCACGACATCCTGGCCCAGGCCAGCCGGCACTTCATCGGGCGCATGGGGCGCCACCGCTGGATGATCGCCACGCCGCGGGACGGGGTGTACTTCGACGGCGAGCAGCTGCACCACCAGCGCCGGTGCCCCAGTGCCTGGCAGCAACTGGCCCAGGCCGGCGACGACCCTGGGGGCGAGCTGTGGCTGGCCTATTACAGCCACATCTTCAACCCTGCGCGGCTCAACCCCAGGGTCATGCAGGGGCATTTGCCGACCCGCTTCTGGAAGCACCTGCCGGAGGGGCCGCTGATTCCGGCGCTGATCAGCGAAGCGCGCCACGGCAAGCAGCGCGATGGCCAGGCCAGCCAGGTGGCGGCGCGGCCGGGCAAGCGGATCGGCTAGCCGCCGCAACCTGTTTTCAGCCACTGCTGGCGGCGACACCGCCGGGTCGGCAGAGGCCGATTCCAGGCATGAAAAAGCCCGCCCCTGGCAAGCAGGGGCGGGCTGGGGTGCAGCCGGGAGCGAATCAGACCTTGACGATCCAGCCCGCTGGCGCTTCCACGTCGCCGGTCTGCACGCCGGTCAGCTCTTTGTAGAGCTTCTGGGTGATCGGGCCGACGTCTTTTTCGCTGTAGAACACGTGCAGCTTGTCCTGGTACTGGATGCCGCCGATCGGCGTGATCACCGCGGCAGTACCGCAGGCGCCGGCTTCCTTGAAGTCCGCAAGCTTGTCGATGAACACGTCGCCTTCGATCACTTCCAGGCCCAGGCGGGTCTTGGCCAGCTCGATCAGCGACAGGCGGGTGATGCCCGGCAGCACCGATGGCGAGTTGGGGGTGACGAACTTGTCATCGTGGGTGATGCCGAAGAAGTTCGCCGAACCCACTTCCTCGATCTTGCTGTGGGTCAGCGGATCGAGGTAGATGCAGTCGGCGAAGCTGGCTTTCTTGGCCTGGGAGCCCGGCATCAGGCTGGCGGCGTAGTTGCCACCGACCTTGGCCGCGCCGGTGCCTTGTGGGGCGGCGCGGTCGTAGCTGGAGATCAGGAAGTTGTGCGGGGTCAGGCCGCCCTTGAAGTAGGCGCCGACCGGGATGGCGAAGATCGAAAAGATGAACTCCGGCGCGGTACGCACGCCGATGTTGTCACCCACGCCGATCACGAACGGCCGCAGGTACAGCGCGCCGCCGGTGCCGTAGGGCGGAATGAAGCGCTCGTTGGCACGGACCACGGCCTTGCAGGCTTCGATGAACTGTTCGGTGGACACCTGCGGCATCAGCAGGCGGGCGCAGCTGCGCTGCATGCGCGCGGCGTTCTGGTCGGGACGGAACAGGTTGATCGAGCCGTCCTTGCAGCGGTAGGCCTTGAGGCCTTCGAAACATTGCTGGCCATAGTGCAGGGCGGTGGAGCCCTCGCTGATGTGCAGCACGTTGTCTTCGGTCAGGGTGCCTGCGTCCCACTCGCCGTTACGCCAGTGCGACAGATAGCGCTTGTCTGTCTTGATGTAGTCAAAACCCAGCTTGTCCCAATTGATGCTTTCGTTACCCATGACACCCTCTATCACTTAACAACCGCCGGAACGGCTCAAGGCTTCTGACGTTTTTTGGATGGGCACAACAATACTGCATTCCGGGGGCGGACCGCATCCCGGACGATGGGAGGGGGCGCAAAAAAACTTAGCCTGCTCATGAAACTTCCCCCATAACAGCCCCATACCCCCTGTAGGAGCGAGCTTGCTCGCGAAAGGGCTGGCACGAACGCTCGGCTATCCCCGTCAGCTCTTTCGCGAGCAAGCTCGCTCCTACCTGGGCACAGTCCTGCGTGCCCCTTGGATGATTACAAATGCAAGGCGTGGCCCAAGGCCCGCAGCGCCGCTTCCTGGACCGCTTCGCCCAGGGTCGGGTGAGCGTGGATGGTGCCGCCGATATCTTCCAGGCGCGCGCCCATTTCCAGGGATTGGCCAAACGCCGTGGACAATTCGGACACCCCGACCCCCACGGCCTGCCAGCCGACAATCAGGTGATTGTCACTTCGGGCCACCACCCGCACGAAACCGCTTTTCGATTCCAGGGTCATGGCCCGGCCGTTGGCCGCGAACGGGAAGCTGCTGACGATGCAATCCAGTCCCGCGGCGCGGGCCTCGTCCGGGGTCTTGCCCACCACCACCAGTTCCGGGTCGGTGAAGCACACCGCCGGGATCGCCGCCGGGTTGAACTCGCGGTGCTTGCCGGCGATCAGCTCGGCGACCATCTCGCCCTGGGCCATGGCCCGGTGGGCCAGCATCGGTTCGCCGCACAGGTCCCCGATGGCCCAGACGTTGCGCATGCTGGTCTGGCAGCGATGGTCGATCTTGACCGCCGCACCGTTCATGTCCAGGTTCAGGCTTTCCAGGTTCCAGCCCTGGGTGTTGGGCTTGCGGCCCACCGCCACCAGCACCTGATCGGTTTCCAGGTTCAGGGTGCCGCCATTGGGTTCGCGCACCTGCAGGCTGCTGCTGGCGGCATCGAAGCCGAGCACGCTGTGCTTGAGGTAGAGCGTGATTCCCAGCTGCTTCACCGATTCCAGCACCGGCTGGGTCAGCTCCGCGTCATAGGCCGGCAGGATGCGTTCCTGGGCCTCGACCACACTGACCTCGACCCCCAGCTTGCGGTAGGCAATGCCCAGTTCCAGGCCGATATAGCCGCCGCCAACCACGGTCAGGCGCTTGGGCAGGGTCTTGGGCGCCAGGGCCTCGGTGGAGGAGATGATCGGCCCGCCGATGGGCAGCATCGGCAGGTTGACGCTTTTCGAACCGCTGGCCAGCAGCAGGTGCTCGCAGTGGATACGGGTGTCGGCGCCTTCGATCTCCACGGTCTTGCCGTCGATGACCTTGGCCCAGCCGTGAATCACCTGGACCTTGTTTTTCTTCAGCAGCGCGGCGACCCCGGTGGTCAGGCGGTCGACGATGCCGTCCTTCCATTCCACGCTCTTGCCGATGTTCAGGGTCGGCGCCGCCACTTCGATGCCCAGGGCCGAGCCCTGGCTGTGGTGGCGGGTCTGGTGGAACTGCTCGGCCACGTGAATCAGCGCCTTGGACGGGATGCAGCCGATGTTCAGGCAGGTGCCGCCCAGGGCCTGGCCTTCCACCAGGATGGTGGAGATGCCCAGCTGGCCGGCACGGATCGCCGCCACATAACCGCCAGGACCACCGCCGAGGATCAGCAGTTGGGTATTGAGAGTCTGTTGCATGCCTGCTCCTGTAAAAATCAGTCCACGAACAGCGTGGCGGGTTGTTCGAGCAGGCCGCGAATGGCCTGGATGAATTGCGCAGCGTCCATGCCGTCGACCACCCGGTGATCGAAGGAGCTGGAGAGGTTCATCATCTTGCGGATCACGATCTGGCCCTTGATCACCATCGGCCGCTCGACGATGCGGTTGACCCCGACAATCGCCACTTCCGGCAGGTTCAGCACCGGGGTGCTGACGATCCCGCCCAGGGCGCCGAGGCTGGTGAGGGTGATGGTGGAACCGGACAGTTCATCCCGGGCGGCCTTGCCGCTGCGGGCAGCCTTGGCCAGACGGGCGATTTCCTCGGCGTTGCCCCATAGGCTGCGGGCTTCGGCGTGGCGGACCACCGGCACCATCAGGCCGACGTCGCTCTGGGTGGCGACCCCGACATGCACCGCGCCATGGCGGGTGATGACCTGGGCTTCGTCGTCGTAGCGGGCGTTGATCTGCGGGAAGTCGCGCAGGGCGACGACCATGGCCCGCACCAGGAACGGCAGCAGGGTCAGCTTGCCGCGGCTGGCGCCGTGTTTCTCGTTGAGGTGGATGCGCAGCTCTTCCAGAGCCGTGACGTCCACTTCCTCGACATAGCTGAAGTGCGCGGCGCGGTGCTTGGATTCCTGCATGCGCTGGGCGATCTTGCGGCGCATGCCGATCACCGGGATCTGCTCTTCGTCGTGGCGTTCGGCGTAACCGACACCCGGCGCCGAGTAAGCCTTGAGCGGCTGGCTGTCCTGGGCCAGGTAGGCCTCCAGGTCCTCGTGCAGGATGCGCCCGGCCGGGCCGCTGCCTTGCACCAGGCGCAGCTGGATGCCCAGGTCCAGGGCGTGCTTGCGCACGGCGGGCGAGGCCAGGGGGCGCTCGTCGGCCTGGCGTGCCACCGGTGCCTGGGGCGCGGCGCGGCAGGCGGCCTGGCTGGCAACAGCCTTTTCCACCTTTGGCGCCTCGACCACTGGCGCGGCGACAGGCTTGTCAATAACTTCCGGCGCTTTTGCCGCCGGCGCGGCAGCCTGGGCGGACTCCTTGAGGTTGCCCGCGCCTTCGACTTCGATGCTGATGAGGATGCTGCCCACCGCCATCACTTCACCGGGTTCGCCACCCAGGGAAATGACCGTGCCGTGCACCGGGGAGGGGATGTCGACCATCGCCTTGTCGGTCATCACGTCCGCCAGCACCTGGTCTTCCACTACCTGGTCGCCGACTTTTACGTGCCACTGCGCCAGTTCCACTTCTGCGATGCCTTCGCCGATATCCGGCATCTTGATAACGTGCGTGCCCATTCAGACCTCCATGACCCGTTGCAGCGCCGCGCCCACTCGGGACGGCCCTGGGAAATATGCCCACTCCTGCGCGTGGGGATACGGCGTATCCCAACCGGTGACGCGCTCGATCGGGGCTTCCAGGTGGTGGAAGCAGTGTTCCTGCACCAGCGACACCAGCTCGGCGCCGAAGCCGCAGGTGCGGGTGGCTTCATGCACCACCACGCAACGGCCGGTCTTCTTCACCGACTTGACGATGGTGTCCAGGTCCAGGGGCCACAGGCTGCGCAGGTCGATGACCTCGGCGTCGATGCCGGTTTCCTCGGCCGCCACTTGCGACACATAGACGGTGGTGCCGTAGGTCAGGACGGTGACGTCCTTGCCTGGGCGGGCGATGGCCGCCACGTCCAGCGGCACCTTGTAGTAGCCGTCCGGTACCTGGGCTGCCGGGTGTTTCGACCAAGGGGTCACCGGGCGGTCGTGGTGGCCATCGAACGGGCCGTTGTACAGGCGCTTGGGTTCAAGAAAGATCACCGGGTCATCGTTCTCGATGGAGGCAATCAACAGGCCCTTGGCGTCGTAGGGGTTGGAGGGCATCACGGTACGCAGGCCGCAGACCTGGGTGAACATCGCCTCGATGCTCTGGCTGTGGGTCTGGCCGCCATAGATGCCGCCGCCGCAGGGCATGCGCAGGGTCATCGGCGCGGTGAACTGGCCGGCGGAGCGATAGCGCAGGCGCGCGGCTTCGGAAATGATCTGGTCGGAGGCCGGGTAGACGTAGTCGGCGAACTGGATTTCCGCCACCGGGCGCAGGCCGTAGGCGCCCATGCCGATGGCGGCGCCGACGATGCCGCTTTCCGAGATCGGCGCGTCGAACACCCGCGAGGTGCCGTACTTGGCCTGCAGGCCCTCGGTGCAGCGGAACACGCCGCCGAAGTAACCCACGTCCTGGCCGAACACCACGACGTTGTCGTCACGCTCAAGCATCACATCCATGGCCGAGCGCAGGGCCTGGATCATGGTCATGGTGGTGGTGGTCATGGCGGTGTCCAGCTGGATATTGTTGTTGTGATCGTTCATGTCAGACCCCCAGTTCCTGGCGTTGGCGTTTCAGGTGCTCGGGCATGTCCTTGTAGACGTCCTCGAACATGGTCGCGGCGCTGGGGATCTGGCCGCCGGCGAGGGTGCCGTACTGCTCGGCTTCCTTCTGCGCGGCAATGACCTGGGCTTCGAGCTCGGCGCTGACCGCGGCGTGTTCCTCTTCGGACCACTGGCCGATCTTGATCAGGTGCTGCTTGAGGCGGGCAATCGGGTCGCCCAGGGGGAAGTGGCTCCAGTCGTCGGCCGGACGGTATTTCGACGGGTCGTCGGAGGTGGAGTGCGGGCCGGCGCGGTAGGTGACCCACTCGATCAGGGTCGGCCCGAGGTTGCGTCGGGCGCGTTCGGCGGCCCAGCGCGAGGCGGCGTAGACCGCGAGGAAGTCGTTGCCGTCGACCCGCAGGGAGGCGATGCCGCAACCCACGCCGCGTCCGGCGAAGGTGGTGGCTTCACCGCCGGCGATGGCCTGGAAGGTGGAGATGGCCCACTGGTTGTTGACCACGTTGAGGATCACCGGCGCGCGGTACACGTGAGCGAAGGTCAGGGCGGTGTGGAAGTCCGACTCGGCGGTGGCACCGTCGCCGATCCAGGCCGAGGCGATCTTGGTATCGCCCTTGATCGCCGAGGCCATGCCCCAGCCCACGCCCTGGACGAACTGGGTCGCCAGGTTGCCGGAAATGGTGAAAAAGCCGGATTCCTTGACCGAGTACATGATCGGCAGCTGGCGCCCCTTGAGCGGATCGCGCTCGTTGGACAGCAGTTGGCAGATCATCTCCACCAGCGGCACTTCCCGGGCCATCAGGATGCTCTGCTGGCGGTAGGTGGGGAAGCACATGTCGTCGATGTTCAGGGCCAGGGCCTGGGCGCTGCCGATGGCTTCCTCGCCCAGGCTCTGCATGTAGAAGGACATCTTCTTCTGCCGTTGGGCGACCACCATGCGGTTGTCGAAGATCCGCGTCTTGAGCATGGCGCGCACGCCCTTGCGCAGGATTTCCAGCGGTATGTCCGCGGCCCAGTCGCCGAGGGCGTTGCCCTGGTCGTCGAGCACGCGAATCAGCCCGCGGGCCAGGTCGGCGCAGTCGGCAGGTTCGATATCGATAGGGGGTTTGCGAGCCAGGCCGGCATCGTTCAGACGCAGGTAGGTGAAGTCGGTCTTGCAGCCGGGACGGCCCGAGGGTTCGGGAACGTGCAGGCGTAGCGGTTCATACGCGGTGGTCATGGCTTTCTACGCTCGATCTTGTGGATTTCTTGTAATTGGGCGCGCTAGCTGACAGTCATTCTCTGGGTAAAAGAAATCTTGTCCTACAAACATCATAGGCCGGGCGAAGGAGAATATTTATCTCTGTTTCATTGCGCTTGAGATCATTTGCAGATAAAAAATCTGCATAAACATAAAAAGAAGGTTGTTTTATCTCATGCGCAAACTGGACCGTACCGACATCGGCATTCTCAACAGCCTTCAGGAGAATGCTCGCATCACCAACGCCGACCTGGCCCGTTCGGTGAATCTTTCACCCACGCCGTGCTTCAACCGGGTCAAGGCCATGGAGGAGCTGGGACTGATCCGCGAGCAGGTGACCCTGCTGGATGCCGACCTGTTGGGGCTGCACGTCAACGTGTTCATTCACGTCAGTCTGGAGAAGCAGGTGGAGGAGGCCTTGCAGCATTTCGAAGCGGCCATTGCCGATCGCCCGGAAGTCATGGAGTGCTACCTGATGGCGGGTGACCCGGACTACCTGATCCGGGTGCTGGTGCCGACCATCCAGGCCCTGGAACGCTTCATGATGGACTTCCTGACCAAGGTGCCCGGGGTGGCCAACATCCGTTCCAGCTTCGCCCTCAAGCAGGTGCGCTACAAGACCGCGCTGCCGTTGCCGGCCAATGGCTTGACCCTGGGCAGCTAAGGCTCAGGCCGGGAGCAGGTTCCACAGCCGGTCCAGGTTCTTGAACTCCCAGTCCTGCGGGGCTTCGCGGGCGAGGATGCGATCCTGGCCCTGTATCTTGGCCAGGTCGACCACGTTCTGCTCCAGGGGCAGGTTGGAGCGAGTGGAGAAGAACACCCGGACCTTGGGCGTGAGCAACGACTTGGGGTTCTGTTCGATCACCACCGCCAGGCGCCCGCTTTCCAGGCGCACCAGCGCGCCCACCGGATAGATGCCCACGCTCTTGACGAAGGCCTGGAACACCCGCTGGTCGAAATGGCCTTTCCAGGTGGACATGCGCTGGATCGCCTCGGCCGGGTCCCAGCCTCGGTTGTAGGGGCGGTTGGAGGTCACCGCGTCGTACACATCGCACACCGCGCCCATCTGCGCGAACAGGCTGATCTGATTGCCCGCCAGCCGGTGCGGATAGCCTGAGCCATCGGCTTTCTCGTGATGATGCAGGCACACGTCCAGCACCAGCGCATCCACGTCGGGGCTCTGACGCAGGATCGCGCCGCCGGCTTCGGGGTGCAGCTTGACCCGTTCGAACTCGCTGTCCGAGAGCTTTTGCGGTTTGTTGAGGATGCTGTCGGGAATGGTCAGCTTGCCCACGTCATGCAGCAGCCCGGCAATCCCCGCCAGGCGGATGTAGTCCTCCGACAGGCCCAGTTGGCGGGCGGTGGCCAGCATCAGCGCGCACACCGCCACTGAATGCATATAGGTGTAGTCATCGGCGCTCTTCAGGCGCGCCAGGCTGATCAGCGCATCGGGGTGGCGCAGCAGCGACTGGCCCATTTGCACCACCAGCTCCTCGGCTTGCTGCATTTCCAGGGCCTGGCCCATGCGCACTTCCTGGAACATCGCCATCACGGCCTTGCGCGAGTGGGCGCAGAGCTTGATCGCGCGCTGGACTTCCTCATCCATGCTCGCCCGGGGCGTCTCAGCCCTGGTTGGTTCTGGCGGGGCGCTAGGCGCTGGCGCGACACTGGCCTCGGGCAGGTCGCGGCCCTTGGCGGTGTCGATCCACAGGCTGCTGAGGTTGGAGCGTTGCAGGCGTTGCAGGTCGTCCCGGCTGTCGAGGAGGAAGCCGGCTTTCCAGAACGAGTGGTCCAGCCAGGAACCACAGAATTGATGGATGTACATGCCCATTTGCAGTTGCTGGATGGAGATGTGTTTCAGCATGACCAGCACTCCATTTCAGGGCACCGGCTGGTCGCCGTTCACTGGCTCCTGCCAGGAACCGGTGAACGGCGAAACGGACCGGCGCTTGTTCTACCTGACATCTATACGGGCTTTGGCCCGTCTCACAGGGAGAAGCGTGCCACCAGTTTGTTCAGACCCACCGCCAGGTTCGACAGTTCACTGCTGGCAATCGAGGTCTGGCTGGCGGCGGACGAGCTCTGCACCGACAGGTCGCGAATGCTCATCAGGTTCTGGTCCACCGAGCGTGCCACCTGGGCCTGTTCCTCCGAGGCGGTGGCGATCATCAGGTTGCGTTCGTTGATGTGGCTGATGGCCTGGGCGATGTGGCCGATGGCCGAGCCGGCCTCATGGGCGATGGCCAGGGTCTGGCTGGCGTCCTCGCTGCTCTGTTGCATGGACAGCATGGCCTTGTTCGAACCGCTCTGGATGCCCTGGATCATCTGCTCGATCTCCTGGGTCGAGAGCTGGGTGCGGTGGGCCAGGGCGCGCACTTCATCGGCCACCACAGCAAAGCCGCGGCCTTGTTCGCCGGCCCGGGCGGCTTCGATGGCGGCGTTGAGGGCCAGCAGGTTGGTCTGTTCGGCAATCGCCCGGATCACGTCCAGGACCTTGGTGATGTCCTGGGCCTGTTGCGCCAGGCCGGCCATTTCCACGCGGGTATTTTCCACTGTGCCGGTGAGCTTCTCGATGGAGTGGATGGTCTGCTCGACCCGTTCCTTGCCGAGCCCGGCGGAGCGTTCGGATTCCTGGGTCGATTGCGAAGCGGACACGGCGTTGCGCGCCACTTCCTCGACGGCGGCGGTCATTTCGTTGACCGCCGTGGCGGCCTGTTCGGTCTCCATGCTCTGCTGCTGGATACCGGCGTTGGACTCGCGGGTGATGGCGCTCATTTCCTCGGCGGCGGAGGCCAGTTGGGTGGACGAATCGGCAATGTGGCGGATGGTCGACTTCAGGCTGTCGAGCATGGAACGGGTGGCGGTCTGCAGCTCGGTGAGTTCGTCCTGGCCGCTGACTTCCACCTGGGTGCGCAGATCACCCTCGGCGATTTTCCGGGTGGTCGCCAGCAGGGTCTGCACCGGCAGGATGATGCTGCGGGTGAAGAACAGGGCGATCAGGGCGGTGAGCACGATGGCCAGGACGACGATCACCCCGGTCACGGTCAGCCCGGTGGTGAACTGGGTGCCGGCATCGGTCGCCGATTGTGCGGCGCCTTTCTCGTTGATGCGGATCAGCTCATCGATGGAGGACTGCAGGGTGTTGGCCAGGGGCACCGTGACCTGGTTGACATAGTTGGCGGCTTCTTCCGTGCTGCTGGTCTTGCTGATTTGCAGGAGCACCGCCAGTTTGTCCTGGTAGGCCTGGGCGCCGCTCTTGACCTGGTCGTAGGTTTCCTGCTCGTGCTGGCTGGAGACCAGCGCAGCGTAGTCCTTGATGGCCTGGTTGAGGTTGTTCCTGAGGACGCCCAGGCTGTTCAGGGAGGAGGGTTTGTTGGCCTCGCTCTCGGTGACGTAGTGCAGGGTTTCGAGGCGCAGGCGCAGGGTGCTGGATTCGATCAGGGTGGCTTGCCGCACGCTGGGCAGCCAGTTGGTTTGCAGTTCTACCGCGGCATCATGGATCTGTCCCATCTTCCACAGGGCCAGTCCTCCCAGGCCAACCAGTAACACGCAGATCGAGCCGAAGCTGAGCAGCGCTCGCAAGGTCAGTTTCACGTTTCTTGTCACCATAAGGCACCTGCTTTTTTTGGAGTGATACGACTGATACTTCGACTCCCTGTCGCCCTAATGCCAATCTGATCTCATTGAAGTGAAAAATCTGTAGAAATGTAAAAAAGTATTTCTCGTTTTTTAGATTGTTCAGCAAGGCGACAGGCCGGGCAATGCCTTTTTCGCAGGCGTCGCTTTTGCAGTCTAGGTGAGCCCCGGGAGTCTCCACTTGACCCTCATCAAGGTCGTCTGCCGAAGAAACCGGCATGCTGTCCAGGCCCAACCGGAGAAGGAATACCCAGCCCATGAATACCCCTGTCAGTCAAACCTCCGAGGCCCGGGCACGCTTGCCCGTCGGGCTGTTGATCGGCGTGCTGGCGCTGGTCGCCGTGCTGCTGTTGCCGCTGCCCGCCGACCTGCCGGTAGCCGGCCAGCGGATGCTGGCGATCCTGGCCTTCGCCGTGGTGGTGTGGATCAGCGAAGCGGTGTCCTACGAGGCCAGCGCGATCATGATCACCGCGCTGATGGCCTTCCTGATCGGCACCGCGCCGACCCTGCAAGACCCGACCCAGCTCTATGGCAGCTCGGCGGCCATCAGCCTGGCCCTCACCGGGTTCTCCAACTCGGCCCTGGCCCTGGTGGCCGGCGCCTTGTTCATCGCCGCGGCCATGACCCACACCGGCCTCGACCGGCGCATCGCCCTGGTGACCCTGACCCGGGTCGGCACCAGCACCCGGCGCATCCTCCTCGGCGCCATCGCCGTGACCATCCTGCTCAGCCTGCTGGTGCCCAGCGCCACGGCGCGCAGTGCCTGCGTGGTGCCGATCATGATGGGGGTGATTGCCGCTTTTGGCGTCGACAAGCGCTCCAATATCGCCGCCGGGCTGATGATCGTGGTGGCCCAGGGCACCAGCATCTGGAACGTCGGGATCCAGACCGCCGCGGCGCAGAACCTGCTCACCGTGGGCTTCATGGACAAGATGCTCGGCCAGCGCGTGGCCTGGCTCGACTGGCTGATCGCCGGTGCGCCCTGGGCGCTGATCATGTCCCTGGTGCTGCTGTGGCTGGTGCTGAAACTGCTGCCACCGGAAACCGACAGCATCCCCGGCGGCAAGGAAGCGGTGGCCCAGTCGCTGCTGGACATCGGCCCCATGACCGGGCCGCAGAAACGCCTGCTGGCGGTGTCCCTGCTGCTGCTCCTGGCCTGGTCCACCGAAGGCAAGCTGCACCCCTTCGATACCACGACCACCACCTACGCCGGGCTGGTGATCCTGCTGTTGCCACGGGTCGGCATCATGACCTGGAAGGACGTGCAGTCGCGCATTCCCTGGGGCACGGTGATCGTCTTCGGGGTCGGCATCAGCCTCGGTTCGGCGCTGCTCAGCACCCAGGCCGGGCAATGGCTGGGCGGGCAGGTAGTGGCCCATACCGGCCTGGATCAGGTCGGGCCGTTGGCGGTGTTCGCGATTCTCGCGGCGTTCCTGATCCTCATTCACTTGGGGTTCGCCAGCGCCACGGCATTGACCTCGGCGCTGCTGCCGATCCTGATTGCCGTGCTGCAGACACTGCCGGGCGAGTTCAGCCGCCTGGGCATGACCATGCTCCTGGGCTTTGTCGTCAGCTACGGCTTCATCCTGCCGATCAACGCGCCGCAGAACATGGTCTGCCTGGGCACCGAAACCTTCAATGCCCGGCAGTTCGCCAAGGTCGGCCTGCTGGTGACACTGATCGGCTACCTGCTGATGCTGGTGTTCGCCCTGACCTGGTGGAAGTGGCTGGGCTGGATGTAAAAGCCCGGCCGTTGCTCACAACGACCCGCTGAATACCCGGGTCACGCTGCCGGCCAGGCGCACCTTGCCCTGGCCGTCCCAGCTCACCGTCACCGGCCCGCCGTCGCACAGCACCTGCACCGGGCTGTCGAGCAAGCCACGGCGGATGCCGTTGACCGCCGCCGCGCAGGAGCAGGAACCCGAGCCCAGGGGAATCGCGCCGTTGCGCTCCCAGATACGCAGGCGGATGGTGTGGCGGTCGATCACCTGGATGAAATGCACGTTGGTCTTTTGCGGGAACAGCGGGTGACGCTCGATCTGCGGGCCCAGCGTGGCGATGTCCAGCGCCTGCAGGTCGTCGACGAAAAAGCTGCAATGGGGATTGCCCATGCTGCACGCTGCCGGCTGTCCCGGCAGTGGCAGGCTCAGGCTGTCCAGCTCCCGGGCCAGGGGGATCGCCTGCCAGTCGAATGAAGGCAGGCCCATTTCCACGGACACCGACTGATCCTCAAGGCGCAGGCAATGCTGCACACCGCGGGCGGTTTTCACCTGCACCGAGGTGGCCCCGCTTTCGTTCAGCAGCAGGTCGGCGGCGCCGCGAGTCGCGCTGCCGCAGGTAGCCAGGCTGGAACCATCGGCATTGAAGAAGGTCAGTTGCGCCGCGCTCTCCTGGCAATCGCCGAGCACCACCAACTGATTGAAGCCGATGCCGCGCCGACGATCGCCCAGGGCCCGGGCCCGTTCGGCGGTGATCGGGTTGTCGCGGCCACGGGCATCGATCAGCACGAAGTCGTCGCCATTGGCGTGCATCTTGAGAAAGTTCAGCGGCATGCGGGCTCCGATGGGCGAGGGCAGGCGGCGACGGGATCGCAGGCCGCCCGCGAGCGCAGGATTGCGAAAAAAAGCCACCGGCGCCAGCGCCTTAAAATAAAATTCATCCGGCGGGCAGCGGTGCTGCCTGGACGGCGGGATTTTCCGGCACACTGCCGAACCACCGGGAACATCGCCCAGCGCTGCCACCGCGCTCGGCACAGCACAAGGTCACGGCATGGATCATTACGCTCCGCGCAACTGGCAGCCCCATGAAAAGCCCAGCTTGCCCGGTTCCCCCTCGACTCCGCTGCACCCCACCCACAAGCGCCTGGCCTACGCGCTGGTGGGGTTGCTGGTGGCGATCACCGGCGGCCTGGGCAACTCGCTGGTGATCGCCAACCTGCCGTACCTGCAAGGGGCGCTGGGGGCGACTACCGCGGAAATGGCCTGGCTGCCAGCCGCCTATGTGATGACCAACGTGTCGATGAACCTGCTGCTGGTGAAGTTTCGCCAGCAGTTCGGCTTGCGCGCCTTCACCGAAGTGTTCCTGGTGCTCTACGCCCTGGTGACCTTCGGCCACCTGTTCGTCAACGACCTGAGTTCGGCCATCGCCGTGCGCGCGGCCCACGGCATGGTCGGCGCGGCGCTGAGTTCCCTGGGCCTGTACTACATGGTCCAGGCGTTCCCGGCGAAATGGCGGCTCAAGGCCCTGGTGCTGGGGCTGGGCACCTCGCAGCTGGCCTTGCCCCTGGCCCGGCTGTTTTCCGAGGACCTGCTGCAGATCGCCGAATGGCGTGGCCTGTACCTGTTCGAGCTGGGGCTGGCGCTGACCTCCCTGGGCTGCGTGTTCCTGCTCAAGCTGCCGCCAGGGGATCGTTTTCGCACCTTCGAGAAACTCGACTTCCTGACCTTCGCCTTGCTGGCCAGCGGTGTCGCGCTGCTGTGCGCGGTGCTGTCCCTGGGGCGCATCGACTGGTGGCTGGAAGCACCCTGGATCGGCTATGCCAGCGCCGGCTCCATCGTGCTGATCCTGGCCGGGTTGTGCATCGAACATAACCGCAGCAACCCGATGCTGATGACCCGTTGGCTGGGCAGCGGGGCAATGATCCGTCTGGCCCTGGCGGTGATCCTGATCCGCATGGTGCTGTCCGAACAGTCCACCGGTGCCGTGGGTTTTCTCCAGGCGCTGAACCTGAGCAGCCAGCAGATGCGCCTGCTCTACGGGGTGATGCTGCTGGGCAGCATCGCCGGGCTGGCCACCAGCGCCCTGACCATCAACCCGGCGCACCTGTTGATGCCGCTGGTGATTTCCCTGGCGCTGATGGCCGTGGGTTCGGTGATGGACAGTTTTTCCAGCAACCTCACGCGCCCGGCCAACATGTACCTGAGCCAGTTCCTACTGGCCTTCGGCGGCACCTTCTTTCTCGGCCCGACCATGGTCCTGGGCACCCGCAATGTGCTGACCAACCCGCGCAATCTGGTGAGCTTCTCGGTGCTGTTCGGCATCTGCCAGAACCTTGGCGGGCTGATCGGCTCGGCCTTGCTCGGGACCTTCCAGATCGTGCGCGAGAAGTACCATTCCAGCCATATCGTCGAGCAACTGACCCTGCTTGATCCCCAGGTCCTGGCCCGGGTGCAGAGCGGCGGCGCGGCTTACGGCAAGGTCATTGCCGACCCCGATCTGCGCACCCTGCAAGGCATTCGCAGCCTGGCCGCCGCGGCCACCCGCGAGGCCAACGTGCTGGCCTATAACGATGTCTTCATGCTGATCGCGGTGATTGCCGTGCTCACCATGCTCTGGATCTTCATCCGCAGCCTGTGGCTGATGAGCACGACCCGCGCGGTCGCGCCCACGGCTCCCGTTCAACAAAGTGGTGCCCCAACTTCATGAGCCAGACCGTCAACCCCACCACCAACGCCATTGCCTCGGCTCCCGAGCCCAGCGGCCCGCCGAGCATGCCCGCCACCGAGCCGCGCCCGCTGGCGGTGCGCATTCTCTCGTCCCTGGGTTTTGCCGCCATTGCCATCGTTGGTGTGCTGATCGTGCTCTACGCCTGGCAGCTGCCGCCGTTCTCCAGCGCCATTGAAAGCACCGAAAACGCCCTGGTGCGCGGACAGGTGACGATCATCGGCCCGCAGCTCAGTGGGTACGTGTTCGAGGTGCCGGTGCAGGACTTCCAGCAGGTCAAGGCCGGCGACCTGCTGGTGCGTCTCGACGACCGCATCTACCGCCAGCGCCTGGACCAGTCCCTGGCGCAACTGGCGGTGCAGAAGGCGGCCCTGGCCAATGCCCTGCAGCAGCGCAACAGCGCCGAAGCGACGATCAAGCTGCGCCAGGCCGCCCTGGTCGACAGCCAGGCCCAGGCGCGCAAGAGCGCCGCCGACCTGCAGCGCAACCAGGCGCTGATCGCCGACGGTTCGGTGTCCCAGCGTGAGCTGGACGTGACCCGCGCGGCCAATGCCCAGACCGTGGCCGCCGTGGCCCAGGCCCAGGCGCAACTGGAGATCGCGCGCCAGGACCTGCAGACCGTGATCGTCAACCGCGGCTCCCTGGAAGCGGCGGTGGCCAGCGCCGAAGCGGCGGTGGAGCTGGCGCGCATCGACCTGTCCAACACCCGTATCCTCGCGCCCCGCGACGGCCAACTTGGGCAGATCGGCGTGCGTCTGGGGGCCTACGTCAACTCCGGCGCCCAGCTCATGGCCCTGGTGCCGAACCAGCTGTGGGTGATTGCCAACATGAAGGAAACCCAGATGGACAACGTCCGGGTCGGGCAGCCGGTGAGCTTTACCGTGGACGCCCTGGACCACCGCACATTCACCGGCAAGGTGCAGCGGATTTCCCCGGCCACCGGTTCCGAGTTCGCCTTGCTGCAGGCCGACAACGCTACCGGCAACTTCGTCAAGATTGCCCAGCGCGTCCCGGTGCGGATCAGCGTCGACCCGGATCAGCCGGAGCTTGAACGCCTGCGGCCGGGGTTGTCGGTGGTGGTCAGCATCGACACCTCCCGCTAACCGACACACCGCCGCTCCTACAAGGACTGGTGGGGGATTGTTCAGACCGGTTGCATCGGGGGCAAGGTGCCCAGCAGCGAGACTGCGGCCACTGCGCCGACTCCCAGCAACCATTCCAGCTGCACGCTATTGCGCAGGCTGGCAAGGCGCTGGTCGCAGCCGCGAATCCGCAGGCGGTTGAACAGGGCCAGCCCGAGCATTCCCGCCACCAGCAGTACCTTGATCAGCAGGATCAGGGCAAAGCCGCTGAACAAGGGTGTTGGCCACCATTGTCCGGTGAGCACCCGCACATTGATCAGGCCGCTTGCCAGCAACCCCGTGACCAAGCCGTACCCCACACCGCTGAAACGCCGCAACAGCGGTTCCACGGAGGCCTGCGGTGGTTGCCGCAACACCAGCAGCAACACCAGCAAGCCCCCCAACCAGATGGCGACACAGCTTAAGTGCACGATCTGATTGAGGATCAGCATCTGCCCCGCCAACCCATCGAGCATGGCGCCGTGCCCCACCGGAGCCAGGGTGGCCAGGAGCAGGGCACCGAGCCCCAGTTGCAGCGGCAGACGTCGGCCCAGGGGAGTCAGCAGCAGGCCCAGCAACAAGAGGTTGAGCAGCAGGTGCCAGCTCCAGATCTGGCCGAAGAAGGTCTTGCCCAGCACCAACCCCACGGTCGCCGGGTCCAGCGCCGCCGGCCAGGAACCGGCCATGCTCGCGGTGATCAGCAGCAACCAGCACAGGCCGCTGCAAAGGCCGATCAGCGCCAGCCAGCGGCTGAGCCGATCGAGCTGTCGGTGCACGGCGCCATGGCCGTTTTGCGCGGCATCACGGCCCAGCAACAGCGGGCGAAACACCCAGGCCCCGACCAGGGTCAGGACCACCGCAAAGTGCACGAAGCGACACAGCACCAGCCATGAAACCATGGGTTACGGGCTCACCTTGAAGCTGTAGCTGCCTTCGCTCTTGTGGGTGTCCACCGACACCGCGTGCCACTCCACCTTGTACTCGCCAGCGCGCAGCGGCGTGGCGGCCGGGATGACGATCAGGGTTTTCTTGTCCGCGCCTTCAGTGGCCAGGCTTTTCACTTCGAGGGGCGCGCCGTCCTTGCTGATCTTGACCTGGGTGAAGGCCGCTTCCACGCCTTCGCTGAACACCAGGCGCAGTTCGTTGGGCGCGGTCACGTTGCTGTCGGCCGCCGGCGTCGAGCTTTTCAGGTGGGCGTGGGCCATTGCCGACGAAGCGGCGAGCAGCGTGGTGAGCAGCGCGGTGGCATTGAGCAGGTTTTTCAGCGACATGGTCAGGTACCTGATGAACATTGGAGGGTAATAAGCTACGACTGGCGGCGAGTAAAAAGGCCCGGGGCGGACTTTCGTCCCCGTCCCAATCCTTGGGCGGCGCCAGTGTACATCGAAGCCACCGCGGATCAGGAAGCCCGTGGCGGATCGGCGTCGAGCAACCCGAGGATCTGGCGGTCCCACTCCAGGCAGCGAAAGTCCCGGCCGGCATCCCGGTAATCCCGTTGCAATTGCGACAGGTACTGCTTGCGGTACTCGCTGGGCGTCAAGGCGCAGTGGTTGCGAAAAGCCGCGATCAACTGCTTGTGCTCGCTAAAACCGCAGCTGTAGCAGATTTCGGTGATCGGCAACTGGGTATTTTTCAGCAGGAAGCGCGCGCGGTTGACCCGCACCTGCGCCAGGTAGTCCTTGAAGTTGCAACCGTTGACCTTCTTGAACAGCTTGGAGAAGTGGTGGTAGCTGAGGTTGGCCTGGGCGGCGACTTCCGCCAGCGGCAGTTCCCGTTGGTATTGGCGGTTGATGTAGTCGATGCAGTGCCTGATCAACTGCTGGTCCTTGCTGCGCAAGTTCAGCCGTGCCGGTTGCCGGAGGGCGGCATTGGCCTGGTGCAGGCTGGACAGCAGCAGATAGATCAGCGCCGTACGGCGCAAGACATCGCCCTCGGTGCCGTCCAGGTCATGCGCCACCAGTTGCCTGAGGGCCGCCTTGATCTGGCGGTCGCGCGGGCGGTACTGGCTGGCATCCGGCACTTGATAGTCGATGTGCAGGCCGGGCTGCAGTGGCTCGAACAGGTGCGGTGAGAACTGCACTGTGAGCAACTGGCTGTCGGCTTCCAGGGCCTGCAGTTCGTGGCTGCGTTCGGGGTTGATGTACAGCATGCCGCCAGAGGCCAAGTACTGGTTGTGCGAATCGACACCGATCAGAAAGCGGCCCTTGAGCACGCAGATCAGTTCGGCTGCGGCATGCCAGTGGGCCTCGCAGCGTTGCACCTGGGCGGCAAACAGGTTGATCTGTTGCCGGTCGAACTCCACCAGCTCATGCCCGGGGCCGGCACTCGGGGCAGGACGGGTCATGGAAAATGGCAGCATCGGGCATCCTCGAATCAGCAGAGTCGGTTTGCGGACTGTACCCGAACCGGCACCGGGTCATGCCGGGGCGTCCACTTCCAGGGCTGCCGCCAGTTCTTCACGGGAAATGTCCAGTTCGAGCATTTCCGTAAGGGTGATCAGCAAGCCGCAGAACAACTCCGGTGCGATCTTGCGTAGTTTTTCCTGTACCTGCTGCTCTGCCAGTCCGCTCTTGTGCGCCACCAGCCGCGCCACCTGCTGGAACAGTCGCGGGTTGTCCAGCAATTGCACCAGGGAGCTGTGAATGTTGAGCGGCGGATACAGGGGCGGTGCCTGTACCTGGACCTCGGCCAACAGCTCGATGTGCCGCGAGGACCGGCCAACCCGCAGCTGGTACTCACCGCTGTCCACCACCCAGCGGGCCAGGGCCGGGTCGTAGTAGGCGAAGTCATCCCAGTCCAGCTGCAGCTCGACCCAGTCGCTCTGGCCCGGCTCCAGTGCCACCTTGGCAAATGCCTTGAGGGCCTGAACTTCCCGGGGCAGGCGACAGGTCGGCGGGGCCAGGTACAACTGCACCACTTCCTTGCCGAAACGCTCACCCTGGTTGCCAATTTCAACGCGGACCGTCAACTGCTGGCCGGGCTTCAGGCAGTTGCTGGAAAGGTGCAGTGTCCGGTACTCGAAACGGGTGTAGCTCAGACCGAAGCCAAATGGGAACAGCGGCTCCAGGCGGCGCTTGTCGTAGTAGCGGTAACCGACGAACAGGCCTTCGCTGTAGCGCTGTTGCAGGTTTTCGCCGGGGTAGGTGAGGAACGCCGGGGTTTCCTCCAGGCTATTGGGCACGCTGACGGTAAGCTTGCCGCTGGGGTTGATCAGCCCGAACAGCGCCTGGGCCACGGCGCGGCCCATGCCCTGGCCGGCAAAGAAGGTTTCCAGTACGGCCTTGGCCTGCCCCAGCCAGGGCATGACCACGGCGTCGCTGTTGGCCAGGATCACGACGATATTGGCCTGAACCTTGGCCACTTCGCCGATCAGTCGCTCGTGACTGGGGAGAATGCCCAGGTGCTGGCGGTCGCCGTTTTCTCCGTCTTCGCCCACCGCGGTACTGACGAACAGGATCACCACATCGGCGGCGCGGGCGGTATCCAGGGCCTGGGCCAGGGCGGCGGGGTCCAGTTGCAGGTCGTCCGTCGCGCCCACCGCATAGTGGATCTCGAAGGACTCGGCTCCCAGTTCGAAGATCTCGTCCAGAGGCCGGTCCAGCAGGTAGGGACGGGTGGTGGCGCACCCCGAGCCCTGGATCACCGGCTCCTGGGCCGGCTTGCCCAGCACCGCGATACGCGGGGTTTTCTTCGGACACAGGGGCAGCAACTGGTCCTGGTTCTTCAGCAGCACCAGGGATTCGGCTGCCAGGGTCTGGGCCAACCGGTGATGGGCGTTGAAATCCGCCCGGGTATTGGGCTTGCGGCCGCGCTGTACCTTGTCGATCAGCTCCAGCATGCGCCGACAGGAGCGGTCGAGAACATCGCTGGGGATCTGCCCCTGCTCAATGGCATGCAGTAGCTCGCGCTGGTCGCGGCGGCTCTCGGGCATGGCCAAGTCATTGCCCGCCAGCAGCGCTGCCGGACGGTCCTTGATGCCATACCAGTCGGATATCACGAGCCCTGGGTACTGCCACTCGTGGCGCAGCACCTGGGTCAGCAGCCATGGGTGTTCAGCGGTCTGTATCCCGTTGAGGCGGTTGTAGGAGGACATCAGGGTCCACGGCTGGGCCCGGTCAATGGCCCGCTTATAGCCGGCCAGGTAGATCTCTCGCAGTGCGCGCTCATCCACCACTGAGTCCATTTCCGTGCGCCGGTACTCCGAGTTGTTGCAGGCGAAATGCTTGAGGCTGGCGCCCACGCCTTGATCCTGCAGGCCGTTGATCAGGGCCCCGGCCAGTTCACCGCTGAGGATCGGGTCCTCGGAATAGTATTCATAGCCGCGTCCGGCCAAGGGCGTGCGGCGGATGTTGATCCCTGGGCCTAGCAACAGTCCGACGCCGAAGTGCTGACATTCCACCCCTAGGGCCTGGCCCATGCGGTACAGCAAGTCCAGGTCCCAGGAGCAGGCCAGACTGGAACCGTTGGGAAAGCAGGTAGCAGGTTTTGACGGGCTGAACAGCGCTTCTGAACCGCTGGCCTGTGACGGCTGCCCGGGCATTTCGCCGGAGTTTTGGTTCACCACCTGGATAAAGTCTTCGAAGCTCCAGCTGGCGCCATCCTCGATCTGCCGGGTGCTGTAGCGCACACCGTAGGTGCCGTCGGTCATGATGAAGTCTTCGATGCCCAGGTGTTCCAGGCGCGCGCTGCGCCACAGGCCTTGGCCGCTGAGCAGCTTGACCTTGTCGGCGGCACTCATCTGGGCCAGCAACTGGGAGTGAGAATCGGACATGGGGCTGGCTCCTTGAGGTCAGCGGACTGGGGCTGCTTGCTTGCGTTGTTCGATACGCTGCAGCAGGTTGCGATAGGTGTCTTCGTCCAGGGGGTAAAACAGCACGAAGACAAAGCCCAGGGCGAACATCAACGCTGGTACCAGGGTCATCGCCAGGGTAATGCCGTCGATCGTCTGGTCATCCACTTGGGCCGCCGAGTAACCCGAAAGCTGTAGCAACAGGCCGGCCAGACCGCCGCCCATGGCCATGGCGATCTTGGTCACGAAGTTGAAAAAGCCATAGATGGCGCCCTCGGCCCGACAGTGGTTCTTCCACTCTGCGTATTCCACGGTGTCGGCGATCATCGACCACATGGCGACGAACCCGGCGCCCAGAGCGATGCTGTACAGACCGATGCAAAGCAGGGTCAGCGGCAGGTTGCCGGCGGCGAAGCAATACTGCGTCAGCAGCCCACCGATCCCCAGCAGCAGTACCCCGAGGGTCATTCTCTTTTTGCCCAGCACGGCGATGAGTTTCTCCGAAAGCACGGTGCCGAGGATGTAGGCGGCGGTCTGCAGGGCGAAGAACATTGGGCTGAAGCTCTCATCACCGATCACGTACTTGATGAAGTACACGGCCATGGCCATCCACAGCGTATAGGCGATGTAGAAGAACAGGGTGAACAGCGACAGGTGGATCAGGGGCAGGTTGTCGAGCACCGCCCGCAGCATCTCGCGGATCGACGGCGTCGGGCTGTCTTGGCGCGGGTCCACGCGTTCGCGAATCATGCCGAAGCAGGCGATGAAGCAGAAGGTGGCCAACAGGGAGAACAGGCTCACGGCGAAGACGTAACCGTCCCTGGGCTCGGTGAACAGCGCCACCAGATGCTCGGCGCTGGTGGCCACGATCAGGTAGCCAATCACCGCCAGGACAAAACGATACACCGACAGCGAAGCCCGGGAGCCTTCATGCTGAGTCATGCGGTTGGTCAACGCCGAGTAGGGTGTGTTGACCGTGGTATAGGCCAGGCAATAGAGGGTGTAACTGACTAGGGCGTAGGTGAATTTACGCTCGATGTCCCAGGCGCTGAAACATAGGATGCTCAGGCCAGCCAGGGGCAGGGCGCCGTAAAGCAGGTAGGGGCGCAGCTTGCCATGGCGGCTGCGGGTGCGGTCCACCCCGTAACCGATGAGGAGGTTGAATAGCGCATCGACCACCCGGGCGATGACGAACACCAGACTTGCCTCGGCGGCGGACAAGCCATAGATATCGGTGTAGAAGTAGAGCAGGAACAGCGAGACGAAACCGAACGACAGGTTGCTGGCCAGATCGCCCAGCCCGTAGCCGATCTTCTCTTTGGCACCCAAGACCCTGTAGCTCGCACAGAGCGCGGCGGTTGGCGTATTCATTGTTGTTATCCGCGACAAGAGAAAACCTGATTCTAAGAACTGCGCTCGGCGGACACTTGGCGTTATTTGTGCGAATGCTGGGGCTTATTTGTGCAGTTGCCGAGGGAGGGCTGCTCCCCCGACAAGGGCCGGTCAGGTGTTTTTCAGTTGCATATGGAGGATCGGAAATGGCTTTCCTTCGCCATCGGTTGCCGAGCGGCCGCAGTCGACGAAACCGTAGTGGCGGTAAAAACCGTGGGCCTTTGGGTTCTGTTCGTTGACGTCGACCTTGAGGCCGGGGCGGCGCACCTGATCCAGAAGCTTTCGACCGATGCCCTGGCCGCGTTGCGCCGGTTCGACGAACAGCATCTGTACGGTGTCGTCGCTGGTGGCGATAAAGCCTGCGGGGCTGGCGTCGGGGTTCTCCAAGACCTGTACCTGCAGGGCCGGCAGGTAGCTGTCGCGTATCAGCGGGTACAGGCGCTGGATGTCGTCTTCAGCAATGAAGTCATGGGTGGCGCGGACCGAACGCTCCCAGAGCGCGGTCAGCAGGGCGTCGTCCGCGGCGACGCGAGGGCGAATCTTCATGAGCGTGTTCCATCGGTAACAGGACAGATAGCCGGCGGTGGGACAGGGCCGGCATTCGGGCAGAGACCTGTATGCCCGTGTCGCGAGTTAACGCCTGGACGGAGCACCGCAGTGGCTGCTGCAAATGAGCGGGAGGCCGATCCTACCCAATACGGGCCAGCGGCGAAAGACCCAGCCGTGGCGCGCAATGTCGCGGCCCTGACGGCTCCCCGCAAGGCGCGAGCGGATGCTAGTCTTGCCGGCAGACCGTTTCCGCAGGAGCCCTCATGGGCAATCACAAGATCGAGATTCGTCGCAGCAACGTGGAAAAAATCCTCCTGGCTGCGGAGAAAATCTTCGCTGAAAAGGGCTATGCCGGCACGGCCATGGCCGACATCGCCGAAGAAGTGCAACTGCCGCGCTCCAACCTGCATTACTACTTCAGCACCAAGAACGAGCTGTACAGCGCCGTACTGCTGGACCTGCTGGAGGTCTGGAAGCAGGACGCCCTGTGCTTCGAGATGTTCGACGACCCGCGAGTGGTGCTCAGCAGCTACATCCGCGCCAAGATGCAGCATTCGCGCAGCCGGCCCTATGGCTCCAAGGTCTGGGCCAACGAAATCATCCATGGCGCGCCGACCCTGGGCGAGGCATTGGACGCCAGCCTGTACGACTGGGCGAAGATGAAGGAAGCCAAGATCCGCCAATGGGTCGAGGACGGGCGGATCCTGCCGGTCGAGCCTTCCAGCCTGCTGTACATGATCTGGGCCTCGACCCAGCACTACGCCGACTTCGACCATCAGGTGCTGATCCTCAACGACCACCAGCCGTTGTCGGATCTGCAATTCGAACGCGCGGTACAGACCGTCACCAGCGTCATCCTGCGCGGCATCGGACTCGAACCCTAGGGGCAGCGGCAAGTTGCAAGCTACAAGCTGCAAGTGGGTTCCAGGCTTGTAGCTTGCCGCTGCTGTTACCGCTTGCCGCTTGCCGCTGCTTCTCTGTAGGGATTGCGCGGATCATGCAGCCAGTCGAGGAACGGCTTGCCGGTGTCCTGGGGCACCATCTCGATGCAATCCTGCACCGGGCAGGTGATCTGGCACAGGTTGCAGCCCACGCACTCGTCGTCGATCACTGCATATTTATGGCTGCCGTCGGCCTGCTTGAGGCTGGCAATCGCCTGGTGCGAGGTGTCTTCGCAGGCGATATGGCATCGGCCGCAGCCAATGCACGCCTGCTGGTCGATTTTGGCGATCACCTGATAGTTGATGTCCAGGTACTTCCAGTCGGTGGTGTTGGCCACCGCGCGCCCGGAGAAGTCTTGCAGGCTGTGGTAGCCCTGGCTGTCCATCCACCGCGACAGGCCGTCCTTCATCTCGTCAACGATGCGAAAGCCATGCAGCATCGCCGCGGTGCACACCTGCACCGCGCCGCAACCCAGGGCCACGAACTCCGCCGCGTCGCGCCAACTGCCGATGCCGCCAATGCCGCAGATCGGCAGGCCGCGGGTCTGCGGGTCACGGGCAATCTCGGCCACCATGTTCAGGGCAATCGGCTTGACCGCCGAGCCGCAGTAGCCGCCGTGGGTGCTCTGGCTGCCCACCATGGGGTGGGCCACCATGCGCTCCAGGTCGACGCTGGTGATGGAGTTGATGGTGTTGATCAGCGACACCGCATCCGCGCCGCCACGATGGGCGGCGCGGGCGGCCAGGCGGATGTCGGTGATGTTCGGCGTCAGCTTGACGATCACCGGCAGCGAGCAGTAGGTCTTGCACCAGCGGGTCACCTGCTCGACGTATTCCGGCACCTGGCCCACCGCCGCGCCCATGCCCCGTTCCGGCATGCCGTGGGGGCAGCCGAAGTTCAGCTCGATGCCGTCGCATCCGGTGGCTTGCACCAGGGGCAGGATGGCTTTCCAGGATTCCTCGACGCAGGGCACCATCAGCGACACGATCAGCGCCCGATCCGGCCAGTCCTTCTTCACCTGGGTGATTTCCTTGAGGTTGATCTCCAGGGAACGGTCGGTGATCAGCTCGATGTTGTTGATGCCCATGACTTCGCGGTTGGGCCCGAAATGCGCCGAGTAGCGTGATGACACGTTGACCGCCGCCGGGTCCTCGCCCAGGGTTTTCCAGACCACGCCGCCCCAGCCGGCCTCGAAGGCACGAACCACGTTGTAGGCCTTGTCGGTGGGCGGCGCTGAGGCCAGCCAGAACGGGTTGGGTGCCTTGATACCGGCAAATACAATCGACAGATCGGCCATTTACGCAGCCTCCACATTGAGCATGAGTCGGGCATGCATGGCTTCGGCGGCCAGCTTGCCGTGTTGTACCGCCTGCACGGTCAGGTCCTGGCCGAGGCTGATGCAGTCGCCACCGGCATAGACCCCGGGAATGCTGGTGCGCAGTTGGTCGTCCACCTGGATGCGCTCGCCGCAACGCTGCAGTTCCCGCGCCAGGGGATCGGCCAGGGCCGCGTCATCGAATGACTGGCCGATGGCCTTGAAGATGGCGTCGGCCGCCAGTTCGAAGGTTTCCCCGCTGTGTTGCAAACGGCCTTCGTGCATCTGGGTGCGGACGAAGCGCATGCCGCGCACCCGGCCCTGATCATCCAGCAGCACCTGTTGCGGCGCGGCCCAGGTCAGCAGGCGCACCTGATTGGCCTTGGCGATCTCTTGCTCGTGCTCGGTGGCGCCCATGTCCTCGATACCCCGGCGGTACACCAGGTTGACGTCCCGGGCACCGAGGCGGGCCATCTGCACCGCCATGTCGATGGCGGTGTTGCCAGCGCCGAGGACGATGCAGCGGTCGGCCAGGGGCAACTGGCTGAGGTCGTCGGCCTGGCGCAGTTCACGGATGTAGTCGGTGGCGGCCAGCAGCCCGTGGGCGTCTTCATGCTCCAGCCCCAGCTGCTTGCTGGCGGCCAGGCCAAGGCCGAGGAACACCGCATCGAACTCCTGATGCAGTTGGGTCAGGCTCAGGTTGTCGCCGAGTTTGTGCCCGTGGCGGATCTCGATGCCGCCGATGCCCAGCAGGAACTCCAGCTCCCGCTGAGCGAAGTCGTCCACCAGCTTGTACTTGGCGATCCCGTACTCGTTGAGGCCACCGGCCTTGTCCCGGGCTTCGAACACCACCACCTCATGGCCGTGCAGGGCGCAGCGGTGGGCGCAGGACAAACCGGCCGGGCCGGCGCCGACCACGGCGATGCGCTTGCCGGTGGGCGCGGCGCGCTGGAACGGGTGCTCGGTGAAGTGCGCGTTGTCCAGGGCATAGCGCTGCAGCAGGCCGATCAGCACCGGTGCGCACTCCTGGGCGTTGTTGCGCACGCAGGCCTGCTGGCAGAGGATTTCCGTCGGGCAGACCCGGGCGCAACTGCCGCCGAGAATGTTGGCCGAGAGAATCTTCTGCGCCGCGCCCTGGACGTTGTCGGTGTGGATATTGCGGATGAACGAAGGAATGTCGATCTCGCTCGGGCAGGCATTGACGCAGGGCGCGTCGTAGCAATACAGGCAGCGCGAGGCTTCCAGGTGGGCCTGGCGGGCGTTGAGCGGCGGCGCCAGATCGCTGAAATGACCGGCGAGGGTGGCGCCATCCAGGGTCGGGCGGGGCAAGTGGTTCAAGGTCTTGATCACGGTGTTGGCCTCACGGTTTTTCATCTGCCTCTGACGGGCAAGGGTGTTCACGAAAAGCGTTCTGTCCTGTCGCCCTGTAGCCGCTGCCGACCCTGCGGCGGTCTCAAAATCCCCGCGTCTCCCGGAGCCGTTCGCAGCTTTCGGCAGCGGCTACAGATTTGGGGCAGGCATGTATTCAAGCGGGCGCGAGCGCCCGGATCGCGAGCTCGCTGCTACAGGGTGGTGCTTTTTGATGTGGGAGCGAGCTTGCTCGCGATAGGGGGCAACGCCCCCGGTCTCAGCGTTTAACCGCCATCGGCTTGTGCTGCTCGGCGCGCTTGCTCAAGAGGTCGAACACCGCAGGGTAGGCCGGGCGTTCGATGTAGCGCCCGGCGCCGCGTTCGGCCCGCAGGTCGCCGTCGGCCCAGACCAGCTTGCCCTGGCTGATGGTGTGGCTGGGCACGCCGCGCACGGTCTTGCCTTCAAAGATGTTGAAGTCCACCTGCTGGTGGTGGGTCTTGGCGGAAATGGTGCGCGTGCCGTTGGGGTCCCAGAGCACCAGGTCGGCATCGGCGCCAACGCGGATCGCGCCCTTGCGCGGGTAGAGATTGAAGATCTTCGCGGTGTTGGTGGAAGTCAGGGCGACGAAGTCCTGCATCGACAGGCGCCCGGAATTCACCCCTTCATCCCACAGCACCGCCATGCGGTCTTCGATGCCGGCGGTGCCGTTGGGGATCTTGCTGAAGTCGTCGCGGCCGGCGGCTTTCTGTTCGGCGCAGAAGCAGCAGTGGTCGGTGGCGGTGGTGTGCAGGTTGCCCGATTGCAGGCCGCGCCACAGCGACTCCTGGTGGCCGCGCGGGCGGAAGGGCGGGCTCATCACGTAGCCGGCGGCGGTCTGCCAGTCCGGGTCGCGATAGACGCTGTCGTCCAGCAGCAGGTGCCCGGCCAGGACCTCGCCATACACCGGTTGGCCCTTGCCCCGGGCGTAGCTGATTTCGTCCAGGGCTTCCTGGGTCGACACGTGCACCAGGTACAGCGGCGTGCCCAGGGTTTCGGCAATGCGGATCGCTCGACTGGCGGCTTCGCCTTCCACTTGCGAGGGCCGCGACAGCGGGTGGGCTTCCGGCCCGGTGATGCCCTGGGCCAGCAGTTTGCGTTGCAGGTGATACACCAGCTCGCCGTTTTCCGCGTGCACCGTGGGCACCGCGCCCAGTTCCAGGCAGCGCTCGAAGCTCGCCACCAGGGTGTCGTCGGCGGCCATGATGGCGTTCTTGTAGGCCATGAAGTGCTTGAAGCTGTTGATGCCGTGGTGCTGCACCAGCTCGGCCATTTCCTCGCGCACCTGCTCGCTCCACCAGGTGATGGCCACGTGGAAGCCGTAGTCGCTGGCGGATTTCTCGGCCCAGCCGCGCCACTGGTGGAAGGCCTCCAGCAGCGACTGCTGGGGGTTGGGAATCACGAAGTCGATGATCGAGGTGGTGCCTCCGGCCAGACCCGCGGCGGTGCCGCTGAAGAAGTCTTCGCTGGCCACGGTGCCCATGAAGGGCAGTTGCATGTGGGTGTGGGGGTCGATGCCGCCGGGCAGCAAATATTGGCCGCTGCCGTCGAGCACTTCACAGCCTGCGGGAATATCCAGATTGTTGCCGATGGCGCGAATTACGCCGTCTGCGCAGAAGACATCGGCTTTATAACTTTCATCATGGGTAATAACGGTGGCGCCACGGATCAACAGAGACATTCCGAGTTCCTCGCAGGCATGACCGACTGTTGCCGGTTCTAGATTTTTATTGAACGCACTGACAACTTAATAATCCTGTCAGTGGTGTCAGGATTAGACGCTAGCTGCAGTTAAGAGAAACAGCAAGAATATTTTTTATAAGCTTATATTGATTATAAGTAGTTGAATTTAAACAAATAAAAAACAAAATCCGCAAAATGGTGCGCGTCATCACCATTTTGACGCACTTGACAGGATCAAAAAATAGTCGAGATTTCCTATGTCAAATCAGCCGTTTGAGGAGGCACCGCGAAGTCCAATAGGCAACTAAGAAAATAACCGTGCACTGCTTTGGGTCCTGACCGAACGGACAACTTGCCAAACACCCGGCCTGAGTGAACTGGCAACTAACCGAGGGCTTCAAAGTTGACTGAATAAAACTGAATCACATCAGTTGTTTACATGGATTCCGCACACTGTGCAGTCGCGTATCCGGCAGTAGTTGGCATCGTTATTGAGTGCCGCCGCAGATCGCTGGCCAGGAGGGTGGAAGTCGTAAGTTCTCCGGCCATCGTCCGGTGCGCTGTTCCTCGGTGCACTGGCCTGATGAGCAAAATAATCAAAAGAACAGTGGAGCGGCCATGCAACAGATCAGATCCCAGGTGACCGAGCGCGAAGGCTTGTACGAGCTGGACGCCGGCAGCGACGTACTCGACAGCCCCCGTTACAACCACGACATCGCACCGACCAAGGTCCAGGAACGCACCTGGAACAAATGGCACATCACCGCACTGTGGATCGGCATGTCGATCTGCGTGCCCACCTACACCCTGGGCGGGGTGCTCACCGCCTATTTCGGCCTCAGCGTCGGCGAGGCGCTGCTGGCGATCCTGCTGGCCAATATCGTGGTGCTGATCCCCCTGACCCTCAACGCCTTTGCCGGCACCCAGTACGGCATTCCCTTCCCGGTGCTGCTGCGCTCGTCGTTCGGCATCATCGGCTCCAACGTGCCGTGCCTGATCCGCGCCCTGGTGGCCTGCGGCTGGTTCGGCATCCAGACGATGTTCGGCGGGCTGGCGATCCACCTGTTCCTGGGCTCGATCTTCGAGGGCTGGAAGGCCCTGGGCGGCACCGGCGAGGTGCTCGGCTTCATGATCTTCTGGACCCTCAACCTGTGGGTGGTGCTGCGCGGTGCCGAGTCGATCAAGTGGCTGGAAACCCTGTCCGCGCCGTTGCTGGTGGCGGTGGGCATCGGCTTGCTGGTGTGGGCGCTGCCCAACGTATCCCTCAGCGAGCTCTTGGCGATTCCGCCCAAGCGTCCCGAGGGCGCCAGCGTCACTGGCTACTTCATGGCCGGGCTCACCGCCATGGTCGGCTTCTGGGCCACCCTGTCGCTGAACATTCCCGACTTCAGCCGCTACGCGAAAAGCCAGAAAGACCAGATCCTCGGGCAGATCTTCGGCCTGCCGCTGACCATGTTCCTGTTCGCCGCCCTGGGGGTGGTGATGACCGCCGCCTCGGTGAAACTGGTGGGGGTCACCGTCTCCGACCCGGTGAGCCTGATCGGCCACATCCAGAGCCCGGGCTGGGTGGCCCTGGCCATGGCGCTGATCATCATCGCCACCTTGTCCACCAACACCGCGGCCAACATCGTCTCGCCCACTAATGACTTCCAGAACCTCGCCCCCAAGCTCATCGACCGCACCACCGCGGTGATCCTCACTGGGTTGGTGGGGCTGGCGCTGATGGGGCATGAGTTGCTGAAAAAGCTCGGCCTGCTGATGTCCGACGTCAGCCTGGAGACGGTGTATTCCAACTGGCTGCTGGGTTACTCCAGCCCGCTGGGGCCGATTGCCGGGATCATGGTGGTGGACTACTTCATCATCAAGCAGCAGCGCCTGGACCTGGCCGGGCTGTACCGCGACGACGTCTACCCGGCGTGGAACTGGCACGGCTTCATCGCCTTCGGTGTACCGGTGGCCCTGACCCTGATGTCCCTGGGTAGCAGCGCGTTCAACTGGTTCTACAGCTACGGCTGGTTCACCGGCTCGGCCCTGGGCGGCTTGATCTACTACGGCCTGTGCACCTGGCGCAACCCCCAGGCGGCCACCGCCAAGACCCCGACTCTGTAGGAGCGAGCTTGCTCGCGATGAAGGTACAAACAACGCTGTCTCTCTGGGGATTGCGTAATGTCTGCTGGCTAATCGCGAGCAAGCTCGCTCCCACAGGGAGGGCAGCGAAAATCGCGACACTCAAGACGAGCCCGATCTCGTCAACCACAACCAGAAACAGCCCGAGGAGATCACCATGAACGCTGCCGTCGAGGTTCTGCAATCCAGTCATCAGCACATCAACCGCGACCGCCTCTGGCAGTCGCTCATGGAACTGGCCCGGCTCGGCGCCACGGTCAAGGGCGGGGTCTGCCGCCTGGCCCTGACCGAGCTCGACCGCCAGGCCCGCGACCTGTTCGTGAAGTGGTGCGAGGCGGCCGGTTGCACGGTCACGGTGGATGGCATCGGCAACATCTTCGCCCGCCGCCCCGGGCGTAACCCGCAACTGCCGCCGGTGATGACCGGCAGCCATATCGACACCCAGCCCACCGGTGGCAAGTTCGACGGCTGCTTCGGCGTGCTGGCCGGGCTGGAAGTGCTGCGCACCCTCAATGACCTCAAGCTGGAAACCGAGGCGCCCCTGGAAGTGGTGGTGTGGACCAACGAAGAAGGCTCGCGCTTCCCGCCATGCATGATGGGCTCCGGGGTGTTCGCCGAGAAATTCACCCTGCAAGACACCCTGGCCAAGACCGATGCCGAGGGCATCAGCGTCGGCGAAGCGCTGAATGCCATCGGCTACGCCGGCACGCGCCCGGTCAGCGGGCACCCGGTGGGCGCCTACTTCGAGGCGCACATCGAGCAAGGCCCGATCCTGGAGGACGAGCGCAAGACCATAGGCGTGGTGCTCGGCGCCCTCGGCCAGAAATGGTTCGATCTCAAGCTGCGGGGCGTCGAAGCCCACGCCGGCCCGACCCCCATGCACCTGCGCAAGGACGCCCTGGTGGGCGCTGCCGCGGTGGTCGCCGCGGTCAACCGCGCTGCCCTCGGCCACCAGCCCCACGCCTGCGGCACCGTCGGCTGCCTGCAAGCCTACCCAGGCTCGCGCAACGTGATCCCGGGGGAGGTGCGCATGACCCTGGACTTCCGTCACCTGGAACCGGCGCGCCTGGATTCGATGATTGCCGAGGTGCGCCAGGTGATCGACAACACCTGCGAAGAACACGGCCTGAGCTTCGAACTGACCCCCACTGCGGACTTCCCGCCGCTGTACTTCGACCCGGTGTGCGTCGACGCCGTGCGCGGTGCGGCACAGGGCCTGGGCCTGTCCCACATGGACATCGTCAGCGGCGCCGGGCACGACGCGATCTTCGTCGCCGAGCTGGGCCCGGCGGGAATGATCTTCGTGCCCTGCGAAGGCGGCATCAGCCACAACGAAATCGAGAACGCCGACCCCGACGACCTCGCTGCCGGCTGCGCCGTCCTGCTGCGGGCCATGCTCGCCGCCTCCCAATCCATCGCCCAGCTCCTACACGGGGCATCGTGAGGCGTTTGGCTGGCGTACACTGGCGAACTTTTCGCAAGGGATGCCGAATATGCACAGGATGGCGCTTTGTCTGGCCCTGGCTTTGAGCCTGGGGGGCTGTACGGATTACAAGTGGGGGCACAGTTGGAGAGTCGACCAGCCGGGAGGCTGGACCGACTCGCCCACACCGTATGGTGATGAAAGCGCCATACTAGAGGCTTCCTGCGGACCCAACCCGTTGTCCGTGTCCGTGAGGCGTAATCATTCAGGGCTGATCTTCGCGATATTCTTTATCCCCTTTTTTCCCCAATACGGCAGCGACGACCGCGTGCGAATCAGTGTTTCCCACCCTGATTTGAAAGCCTGTACGTCGCTCACGCAAAGCCCCTTGGTACTGAAAATGGACAATCGCGTGGTTCGCGATATCAGCTGGTCACCTGGGTACGGTAATCACCAGTGCGACCTGATATTGCCTGAAGGAACACAGGGCGAGCAGCTGTCGATCGAGGTCAACCAAGCGGTCCTTCCTTGCTCCGTGGCCCCGGCAACACTGAAAAAGAGTCGCTATTTCTGTTTACGCCAAACGACATTCGGTGGCTCGCCAAGGTGTGATGATTAGCGCTTCGGTGCCTCAGGTGGACGACCTGCTGTCGCCGCCAGGCCCAGGAGGCTGCGCTGGCCCGCGCAGCCGCGGTGATGGATCAGCCTGCTTGTTTTCGTGCGATCTCACCCTCCGCGACTTTCAACCCATCCCTCGAACCTAAGCTAATTCCTAAAAAGTATTTATTTTAGATTTATTAGATCGATTAGCTTTTAGCGACTTTCCTGTCTCCCAGAAGGTCCGCCCCCATGCGCCTGCCCTTTGCTTTGCGTCGTAGCCTGTCGATCACCGCCCTGGCCGGTCTGGCGCTGGGCATGGCCCTCAATGCCCAGGCCGATACCAACCTGCGCATCGGCTACCAGAAATCCTCGACCCTGCTGGCGCTGCTCAAGGCCCAGGGCACCCTGGAAAAACAGCTGGCGGGGCAGGGCGTCAACATCACCTGGCATGAATTCACCAGTGGCCTGCCATTGGCGGAATCGCTGAACGTGGGCAATGTCGACATCAGCGCGGATGTTGCCGACACGGTGCCGGTGTTCGCCCAGGCTGCCGGGGCCCAGTTGACCTATTTCGCCACCGAAACCCCGTCGCCCGCGGCCCAGTCCATCGTCATTCCCAAGGATTCGCCGCTCAAATCCCTGGCCGACCTCAAGGGCAAGCGCATTGCCGTGACCAAGGCCGCCGGCAGTCATTACCTGCTGATCGCCGCCTTGCGCGAAGCGGGCTTGAGCTTTGCCGATATCCAGCCGGTGTACCTGACCCCGGCCGATGGCCGCGCGGCGCTGGAAACCGCCAAGGTCGATGCCTGGGTCACCTGGGAACCCTTCGTCGCCAGCGCCCAGCGCCAGCAGGGCGCGCGGGTGCTGCACGACGGCCAGGGGCTGGCCAGTTATCGCCGTTACTACCTGGCTTCCAATGACTACGCCAAGGCTCATCCCGAGGTGCTGCAGCAAGTGTTCGCCGAGCTGCAGAAGACCGGCACCTGGGTCAAGGCGCACCCGGCGGAGGCGGCGAAGTTGCTGGGTCCGCTGTGGGGCAACCTGGACGTGCCGACGGTGGAGCTGGCCAACAGCCGCCGCACCTACCAGGTCGAAGCGGTCAAGCCGGACGCCCTGGGCGAGCAGCAGAAAATCGCCGATGCCTTCTTCCAGGAAAAGCTCTTGCCCAAGCCGGTGGATGCCCGAGCGGTGCAGTTGTGGAGTCCGCAATCCTTGTAATTGGCCGTTAGATCGCGTTCGCCTGTAGGAGCCGGCTTGCCGGCGAACAGGTCCCCCCCTTTTATTGTTCACCGTCGGCTACGCCATCCCGCGCCCGGCGTCAGGAGTTCCCGTGTCTGCCGTTCACCCCCAAGAGGCCTTTGCCGTCCCAGCCTCAATCAGCCCGCCCGCGGATAACGCCGACGTGGTGCTGGAATTGCGCCACCTGACCAAGCACTACGCCCGCCGCCGTGGCCAGTCCGCGCCGCCTGCGGTTGAGCAGGTCAGCCTCAAGGTGCGCCGCGGCGAAGTGCTGTGCCTGATGGGCACTTCCGGCAGCGGCAAGTCCACCTTGCTGCGGCATATCAACCGGCTGGTCGAGCCCAGCAGCGGCGAGGTGCTGATCGACGGCGCCGCCATCAGCCAGCTTTCGGCCCAGGAGCTGCGCACCCTGCGTTCCCGGCGCATTGGCATGGTGTTCCAGCACTTCGGCCTGCTGTCCCATCGCAGCGTGCGCGACAACGTCGCCTTGCCCCTGGAACTGCGCGGCGAGCCCGAGGCCCTGCGCCACGCCGCGGCCGATGTGCAACTGCGGGCCATGGGCCTGGAAGGCTGGGGCGAGCACTATCCTCATGAACTGTCCGGCGGCATGCAGCAGCGGGTCGGGCTGGCCCGGGCCCTGGTCAGCGAGCCGGACATCCTGCTGATGGATGAACCCTTCAGCGCCCTGGACCCGACCATTCGCCGCGACCTGCAAAGCCACTTCCTGCGGGTGGTGCGCGAGCGCGGCATCACCACCTTGCTGGTGACCCACGACCCGGCCGAAGCCCTGCGCCTGGCGGACCGCATCGCTGTGCTGCGCCACGGCCAGCTGATCCAACTGGGCACCCCCGCCGAACTGCTGGAGCAGCCAGCGGATGCCGAAGTGGCGGACTTCTTCCAGGAACACGGTGCCCGCAGCGCCACGCCTGCGGTGGCGGCGATCGCCCCGCACAAGAGCGCGACGAGCCCGGTGCCGGTCAGTCCCGGGCTGTCCTCGGCCCAGGCCCTGCTGCTGGGGCCCGCGGCCCTGGCCGCCAGTGGTCGCGGCGGGTTGTACTGGCTGGGTTTTGCCCTGGAGCTGGGCGCCGCCGCAGCCTTGGGGCAGGGGCTGGCCACGGCCAGTTTCGCTTGGGCCGCCTTGGCGCTCATCGGCTTGCTGCTCAGCCGCCTGTTGAGTGTGACCCTGGCCCGTCGCCCCAGCCGTTTGGGGCGTTCCGACTGGCGCCTGCCGTGGCTGGTGTTGCTGCTGTCCCAGGCCCTGGTGCTGTGGCGGGTCCTGGCCGTCGATGCCTCTGGCCCCTGGCTGCAATTTCCCGCCGACCGCCAAGTGCTGCTGGGCACCGCGGCGGCCATCGACCAGTTGATCGGCTGGTCCCAGGTCACCTTCGAAAGCACCTTCGTCGGCGTGATAGTCGCCGTGCGCACAGTGATCGACAGCACCGAAAGCCTGCTGGGCTGGCTGCCCTGGCCGGTGCCGGCCTTGGCCCTGGTGCTGCTGGCCTGGCGCAGCGCCGGCGCCGCCCTGGCCCTGACCAGTGCCGCGGCCTTGCTCTACATCGGCCTGTTCGGCTTCTGGGAGCGGACCATCGCCACCCTGGCCCTGGTGGGCTCCTCGGTGCTGATCTCGCTGTTGATCGGCGTGCCGGCCGGCATCCTCCTGGCCAAGCGCGCCCTGGCCCGGCGCCTGATCACCCCCTTGCTGGACGTGATGCAGACCCTGCCGACCTTCGTGTACCTGATCCCGGCGGTGGCGTTCTTCTCGGTGGGCAAGACCCCAGCGGTGATCGCCACGGTGATCTTCGCCCTGGCGCCGATGATCCGTCTCACCGCCCTGGGGATTCAGGAAGTGCCCAAGACCGCCGTCGAAGCGGCCCTGGCCCACGGCGCCACGCCGTGGCAGATCCTGACCAAGGTCGAACTGCCCCTGGCCGCGGGTTCCTTGCTGCTGGGGATCAACCAGACCCTGGTGATGAGCCTGTCGATGGTGGTGGTGGCGGCGCTGATCGGCGCCGGTGGCCTGGGCTACGACGTGATGACCGCGCTGCGCAACATCAAGGGCGGTGAGGGCATGTTGGCCGGCGCCGCGATCGTGTTCTGCGCGCTGATTCCCGACCGCATCATTCAAGCGACCCTGCGCCAGCGGGATCGCACATTGCAAAAAGCATGAGGTGTCCCTTGAACAAGTCGTTTACCCGTACCCTTGGCGCCGCCGCGCTGTTGTTGGGTTTGTCCGTGCCGGTGCTGGCCAAGGACAAGATCGTCATCGGCGAGCAGAACTGGACCGGCGCCATCGCCATCCAGAATATCCTTGGCGAAGTGATCAAGACTCGCCTCGACGGCGACGTTTCCTACCTTGCCGGTGACGTACCGGTGCTGTTCGCCGCCGCGGCCAAGGGCGATGGCTCGGTGGACGTGCTCACCGACATCTGGCTGCCTAACCAGTCCGCCGCCTGGGCCAAATACGTCACTGGCGGCACCCGTTCCCTGGTGCCCAACAAGCAGCCGTACCTGGGGGTGCAAGGTTTCTACATTCCCGGCTACCTGCAAGACAAATACGGCGTGAAGTCGGTCTACGACCTGCAAAAGCCCGAGGTGGCGAAACTCTTCGAACCCCTGGGCGGCGGCAAGGCGCAACTGCTGGTGGGCCCGGCGGGTTGGGAGTCGACCTACATCGGCCAGATCAAGGCCAAGGATTTTGGCTTTGCCGACAAATTCGAATCGGTGTCCACCGAAGCCTCGGTGACCTACGCCAAGCTCGCCGCCGCCTACAAGGCCCAGCGCGGCGTGGTGTTCTACGCCTACACCCCGGACTGGATCTTCTCCGCCTTCGACCTGCGGCGCCTGGATGAACCGGCGTTCGACGGCTACGCCCAGGACAACAAGAAGGGTGACCCGCTGTACAAGGCCGACGGTTGCTGGAAATTCATCAGCCCCACGGTGGATGCCGACTGGCTGAGCAAGAGCAAGATCACCTGTGCCTACCCGGATGCCCGGGTCTACGTCCTGGCGTCCACCGCTCTGCAACAACGCGCGCCGCGAATTGCCGCGTTCCTGGAGAACTTCAGCATCGAACCCCAGGCCTTGAATGACCTGATCCTCAAGATCGAAAAGGACCAGCAACCGGCGGCGCAGGCGGCCAAGGAGTGGGTCGCGGCGCACCCGCAAATCGTCAATGGCTGGCTGGGCGCCAGCGGTGAAAAAGTAGGAGTGGCGCAATGAGTGGGGCGCCGGTGAGCAGCCTCGAACAGGCGACCTTTGGCGCCGGCTGCTTCTGGGGCGCGGAAGCCGCGTTCCGGGCGCTGCCGGGGGTCATCGACAGCCGCGTCGGCTACGCCGTGGAAGCGGGGGACGAGGCGTTGCAGATCGAGGTAGTGCAGGTGGATTTCGACCCGCAGGTACTGACCTATACCCGTCTGATCGAACACTTCTGGGGCCTGCACGATCCCACCTCGGTGGATCGCCAGGGCGAGCATGGCGGAGTGAAATATCGTTCGGCGATTTTCCACACCAACGCCGCACAGGCCGAACAGGCGAGGGCGGCCAAGACCGCCCTGCAAGCCTCCGGTCGCCTCAACAAACCCGTGGCCACGGTCATCGTGCCCCTGGGCCGCTTCGACCTGGCGGATGAAGCGCACCAGCGTTACCTGGAAAAGAACGGCCTGAGCACTTGCCACATTTAAGCGGCAAGCTTGGAGCTTGGAGCTTGGAGCTTGGAGCTTGGAGCTTGGAGCTTGGAGCTTGGAGCTGTTAGCTGTATTCAAGTGGCTTTTCGTGGCGAGGGAGCTTGCTCCCGCTGGGCTGCGCAGCAGCCCCAAATCCTGGCGACGCATTGCATCAGTCGTCATGGGGTTGCGGCCCAATCGGGAGCAAGCTCCCTCGCCACAGGTCCGCGAACAGAATTCCTACGCGACCCGCCACTGAATCACTTCCAGCACCGCGCAACCTTCTCGGGTGAGCAGGTGCACGCCACGGGTGATGCGGATCAGATCGCAATCGCTGATGTCTTTCAGTTCCAGGCTGGACAGGCTGTCCATCAGGTCGCGGACCACGGTGAAACGATGGGCAGCGCTGCTGGCCAGGTCGCTCAAGGGGGCTTGGGTGTCGAGGTAGAATACCGGGTGTTCGGTGTCGTGGGTGTCGATGGGGGTGAAGCGAGGGAGGTGATGGTCAGTCATCGGTGTAGCTCCTATAAATTGAGCTGCCACCTTTCGCGGCCAAGCGAATGAGGGTGGCAGCTGTACGCGGGTTGGCCGACCGGCTATAGGAAACCGGCACACCCGAAGGTGTCCCACGCACAGCCGCCATGAGACAAAATCACAGGCACAAAAAAAGCGCCTGCAATGATGTTTTGGACGCTGATGCGTTCCTATATTCGACCGGCCAAGGTCGCTCGCGGATTTTGCCGCGAGGGCGAACTATAGGGGGGATGCCAGAGCGGTGCAACCGGGCATTGAAGGTGATGTTTGAGTGGTTGTATCGACTGTCTGGTGGCCGGATCTGAAGGGGACATATCCGTTGCTGCGGGTGTGGTGGCTGGCGGTTTCGCCCTTACGGCGAGTCACTTTTACCAAACGCCGTAAAAGTAACCAAAAGGGCTTGCCCCTCCATACGGCCCCTCGCTGGGGCTCGGGGTGCCCTCTCTCCGGCATTGCTCCGGGGGCCCGCCGCCAACCGGCCATCCATGGCCGGGTGGCGGCTAGCTCGGCATCCATGCCGAGCTGCCCCCTACGCAACGCCTGCGCTCGGCCTGCTGGGAAGGGGCCTGAAGATCAAGATCAAAAGCCAAAGCCAAAGCCAAGGTGCGCAGGCTGGTTCCTTGTAGCCGCTGCCGAAGGCTGCGAACGAGCGCTCGCGCTCGCAAAACCAGGCGGCGCGATATGTCAGGAATATCGGGGAGGCAGGTTTAGCGTCTCCTCCGGAGCCGTTCGCAGCCTGCGGCAGCGGCTACAGAGTATGTGCGTTCTGTAGCCGCTGCTGAGCCTGCGAAGCTGCGAAAAGGTCCGCAGGACCTTCAGCCCTCCCAAGAGTAACGTCGTCCAGTGAAGGACAAATGAAACAAGGCCGGCCGGTAGGCCGCCGTCAGATTTTGCCTTTGCTTTTGATCTGGCTTTTGATCTTCCTGCCCCCTTAGACACGATGGCCGAACGCAGGCATTGAGCCGTGGGTAACCCGGCAGGGATGCCGGGTTAGCCGCCACCCGGCCATGGATGGCCGGTGGCGGCGGCCCACGGATCAATGCCGGAGTTCGGGCATGCCGAGCCTAGGCGAGGCACCGAGTGGAGGGGCAGAAGCCCTTTGCTTACTTTGGGCTGGGCCGGCATTCTGGCTTTTCCAAAGTGAGTCGCTGTAAGAGCGAAACCGCCAGCAACCACACCCGCAGCAACGGATATGTACACCAAGAAGACCGCAACCTCAGGTTTTACGGCCGCTGCGAGCCCGAGCGGGAGCAAGCTCCCTCGCCACAAGGGCTCTGTCTCAGGTTTCAAACCCCATCTTTCCATCCCCCACCTAACGCGACCAGCAAGCCCACGCTGGCCTGCAACTCTCGCGTCTGCACCGCCTGCAACCCCCGTTGTGCCTGCAAGGCTGCAGTCTGTGCTGTTACTACATCCAGGTAGCTGACGGCACCCGCCTGATAGCTGTTCATCGCCAAGGTCTGGGTATGCAACGCCGCATTCACCGCCGCCTGCTGATCCAGCGCCTCCTGGCGCAAATCCCGCAGTTGCCCCAGGTTGTCCTCCACCTCGCGCACCGCTCGCAGCACCTGCCCACGGTAATGCGCGGCGGCCTCTTCAAACTCGGCATGGGCTTGACGTTCATTGGCGCTCAGCCGGCCGCCGTCAAAAATCGGCAGGTTCACCAACGGCCCCAAGGCCCAATAGCGATTGCCCGCGGCCAGCAGGTTACCCACGCCCTGGGTCTGCCCTCCGAGCATGCCGGTCAGGCTGAAATCCGGGTACCAGGCGGCGCGGGCGATGCCGATGCCGGCATTGGCGGCGTACACCCGGCGTTCGGCCGCGGCGATGTCCGGGCGTCGTTGCAGCAAGGTGCTGGGCAGTTGCTGGGGAATACTCGGCAGGCTCAGCAGTTGCTCCGAGGGCGCGAGGCTGAAGCGGCTGGCCGGTTCGCCCACCAGTTCGCCGATGGCGTGTTCGCTGAGGTTGCGCTGGGCGCGCACTTCGTCCAGTTCCGCTTCGGCGCTGGCCAGTTGGCTCTGGGCCCGGGTCAGGTCCAGCTCCGAGGCGATCTGCCCCTGGTAGCGGTCGCGGGTCAGTTGCAGGGCTTGGGCGTAATCCTCCAGGGAACGGCTGAGAATCCGGCTCTGGGCATCCAGGCCATTGAGTTGCACATAGAGCATGGCCAGTTGCTTTTGCAGGCTCAGGCGCGCCGCCGCCAGATCATCACCCGAAGCCTGGGCCTGGGCGTCGCCGGCCGCGGCTTGATTGCGAAGCCGGCCCCAGAGGTCGAGGTCGAAGTTCAGGGCGAAACCGGCGGTGTTGCTGTTGTAGATCGACGGTTGCGTGCTGCCACGCAGCGGGCGGCTGTCCGACTGGCGCTGGCGCAACGGTTGGGCGCTGGCGCTGATCTGCGGGAACAGTCCGGCATGCAGTTGGCTGGCGTAGGCCTGGGCGCCGTCGTAGTGGGCCAGGGCCGCCGCCAGATCCGGGTTGGCCTGGAGCAGGCGCTGTTGCAGGTCGTTCAGGCGCGGGTCCTGGTACAGCAGCCACCATTGTTCGCCGATGACTTGGGGCGTGGCGGCCGGGTGCCAGGGGCCATCGCTGCTCTGTTCGCGGTAGTGCGCCGGCAGGTCGATGGCCGGCACATGGTAGTGGGGCGCCAGGGAGCAGCCGTGCAGGGCCAGCACCAGCAGGGTGGCGAGGGGCTTAAGCCTTGGGCGCATGCTCACCTCCCGCGTCCGCCAGTTGCACCAGGTCACCTTCGCGCAGGGCGTCCGGCGGGTTGTCGATGACCTGATCGCTGGCTTGCAGGCCCTGGTCGATCACCAGCCGCTCGCCGAGGTCGAGGCCGATATGAATGCTGCGCAGGTGCACGCGCTTGGCGCTGTCGATCACTGCCACCTGGGTGCCCTGGGCGCGGAAGATCAGGGCGCTGGCGGGGATGCTCACGCCGTGGGTGTCGGCGGGGATGGCCAGCGTGGCTTCGGCATAGTCGCCGGGCATCAGGGCGCCGTCGGGGTTGGCGGCGACGAACTGCGCCAGCAGGGTGCCGGAGCGTGGGTCGATGGCGGTGGAGTCGCCCACCAGTTGCGCGCTGAAGTGCTGGCCGGGGTGCTCGGGCACTGTCAACTGCGCCACCAGGCCGGGGCGGATGACGCTGGCGTAGTTCTGCGGAATCGGCACGTAGAGCCGCAGCTTGTGGGTGTCGGCGAGGTCGAACAGTTCCGGGTCGCTGTCGTTGTCGGCCTTGATCAACTGGCCGATGTCGGTGTGGCGGGCGGTGAGGGTGCCGGCGAATGGTGCGCGAATGGTCTTGTAGTCTTCCAGCGCCGTGAGCCGTGCGTAGTCGGCGGCGGCCGCCTCGGCGTTGGCTTTGGCAGCAGCGGCGTTGGAGCTTTTTTCATCGGCCTCCTGGCGCGACACCGAGTGGCTGGCCAGCAGATGCTGCCAGCGCTCGGCGGTGGTCTGGGCCAGCCGTGCATTGGCCTGCTGCTGGATCATCCGCGCTCGGGCCTGGGCCACTTGCTGGTCCAGGTCGGGGCTGTCGATATGGGCCAGCACTTGTCCGGCGGCGACCTTGGTGCCTATGTCCTGGGTCCAGTCCTTGAGGTAGCCGCTGACCCGGGCGTGGATCGGCGCCTTGCTCCAGGCTTCCAGGTGCGCCGGCAGGCGCAGGCTGTCGCCCAGCACGTTGGGCTGCGGCTGGAACACCAGCACCTGCGGCACGGCGGCGGTTTCGGTCCAGGCGACCACGGCCCGTTCATGCCGGGTGCGCGCCGCCAGGCCGCTGGCCACCAGCAGCGCGGCCAGGCTCAGACTGCCGATGCCCAGCAGCATCAGGCGTTTGCGCGATGGGGTGTGATCAGGCGACATGGGTGTTTTCTCCAACGACAGCGGATTGGGAGTGACGGCCGTGGACCAGGCTGAAGACCACGGGGACAAAGATCAGGGTGGCGACGGTGGCGAGCAGCAAGCCGCCGATCACTGCGCGGCCCAGGGGCGCGTTCTGCTCCTCGGACAGGGCCAGGGGCAGCATGCCGATGATCATCGCCAGGGCGGTCATGCACACCGGGCGAAAGCGCGTGTAGCCGGCTTCCAGGGCGGCTTTGAAGGCGTCGCCGTGGGCCGCCAGGCGCTCGCGGCAAAAACTCACCACCAGGATCGAGTTGGCGGTGGCCACTCCCATGCAGAGGATGGCCCCGGTCAGCGCCGGCACCGATAGTGAAGTGCCGCTCAAGAACAGCATCCAGACGATCCCGGCCAGGGCGGCGGGCAGCGCGGTGATGATCACGAACGGATCGACCCAGGACTGGAAGTTGACCACGATCAGCAGGTAGATCAGCACCACCGCCCCCAGCAGGCCCAGGCTCAAGCCGCTGAAGGCCTCGTGCAGGGCGTCGATCTGCCCGTGCAGGCTGACCGTGGCGCCCTTGGGCCGCAGGGCCGCGGCGTCGTCCAGGACCTTTTGCATGTCGTGGGCCACGGCGCCGAGGTCGCGGCCCTGGACGTTGGCGTACAGGTCCAGGGTGGGCTGGATGTTGTAGTGGCTGACCACCGCCGGGCTTTCTACGCGGGAGATATCCGCCAGGCCACCGAGGATCTGCGACTGGCCATTGCTGCCAGTGACCGGTAGCGCCTCCAGGGCCGGCAGGCTGTCCAGGCGGTACTGCGGGGTGGCGGCGACGATGGAGTAGGACACGCCGTTCTTCGGGTTGAGCCAGAAGGTCGGCGCCACCTGGGAGCTGCCGGCGAGCGACGCCACCATGCTGTTGGTCACGTCACGCTCGGTGATCCCCAGGCCGTTGGCCCGCAGCCGATCGACCTTGACCTGCAGTGACGGATAGCCGGTGGACTGCTGGATGCGCAGGTCGGCAATGCCCGGCACATGTTGCAGGCGCCGTTGCAGTTCCAGGGCGAAGGCGCGGTTGGCCGCGGCATCGGGCCCGGAGATTTTCACATCCAGGGGGGCCGGGGCGCCGAAGTTGAGGATTTGGCTGCTGATGTCCGCCGGCAAAAAGGCGAACTGGCTGCCGGGGAAGCTTTCCGGCAGTGCTTCGCGCAGCTTCTTCACATAGTCGGCGCTGGGGGCGTGGCCGGGTTTGAGGGTGACCTGGATGTCGCCGTCCTGGGGGCCGATGGTGCCGCTGTTGCTGTAGGCCATGTCGATGCCGCTCAAGGGGATGCCGATGTTGTCGATGAGGCTGTCCAGTTGCTCGGCCGGGATCACCTCGCGAATCCGCGCTTCGATGCGGTCGAAGGCCGCCGCGCTTTCCTCGATCCGCGTGCCCAGGGGCAGGCGCACGTGCAAGGCCAGGGCCCCGGCATCGGTGGCGGGGAAGAAGTCCTGGCCCAGGCTCGGCAGCAGGGCGAAGGAGGCCAGCACGCAGGCAAGAAAGCCGAGGATGAAGGTCTTGCGCTGGCCCAGGGCCAGGTAGAGCAGGCCGTGGTAGGTGTCGCGCACGTTGGAGAAACGCGCCTCGAAGCCCTGCTGGAAGGCCAGCAGCCCGCGCACCAGGGCGCTGCGTGGCTGGGCGTGCTGCTCGCCTTCGTGGTGGTTGATGAAGGCGTCTTCCGGGTGATGCCCGGGCCCTGCTTCCGGTGTACGGGGCTTGAGCAGGTACAGGGCCAGTGTGGGCACCAGGGTCCGCGAGAGGATGAACGAGCTGGCCATGGCGAAGATCACCGCCAGGGCCATGGGCCGGAACAGGTAGCCGGCGATGCCCTGCAACAGGAACATCGGCACGAAGACGATGCAGATGCACAGCAGCGAGACGAAGGCCGGGCCGACGATCTGCCGGGCGCCGTCGAGGATCGCCTGCTTGACCGCCTTGCCCTGTTCCAGGTGCCAGTTGATGTTCTCGATGGTCACCGTGGCGTCGTCCACCAGGATCCCCACCGCCAGGGCCAGGCCGCCCAGGGTCATGACGTTGAGGGTCTGGCCGCTGGCCGCCAGCAGGGCAATGGCCGAGAGCACCGCCAGGGGAATCGAGGCGGCGATGATCAACGTGGAGCGCCAGCTACCGAGGAACAGCAGGATCATCGCGCTGGTCAGCAGGGCGGCGATGATGCCTTCCCGGGCTACGCTGCCCACCGACTGCTTGACGAACACCGAGGCATCGCCCAGCAGCGAGGTCTTCAGTGCCGGTGGCAGGGTTTCATTGATCCGCGGCAGCATCTGGCGGATGCCGTCGACGATCGACAGGGTGGAAATATTGCCGTTCTTCAGCGCTGGCATCAGCACCGCGCGACGCCCGTCGACCCGCACGATATTGGTCTGCGGCGGCGAGCCGTCACGCACGTGGGCCACCTGGCCGATGGTGATCAGCGCACCGTCCACGGTCTTGATCGGCAGGTCGTTGAGCTCGTCGATGGCGGTCGGGCTGTTGTTCAGCAGCACCGTGTATTCATCGCTGCCGAGCTTGGCGGTGCCCACCGGGATGATCTGGTTCTGCGCCGCCAGGGCGTTGCCCACGTCCTGCGCCGACAGGCCCTTGGCGGCCAGGGCTTGCGGGTCCAGGTCGAGGGTGATCTGCCGCTGCTTGCCGCCCATGGGCGTGGGCATGGCCAGCCCCGGCAGCGAGCTCAGGGGCAGGCGAATGTTGTTCTGCACCAGGTCGCGGATCTTTGCTTCCGACAGGGTCGGGCTGGAAAAGGCCATCTGCAGGATCGGCACTGTCGAGGCGCTGTAGTTGAGGATCAGCGGCGGGGTGATGCCCGGTGGCATCTGCTTGAGCACGGTTTGCGACACCGCGGTCACCTGGGCGTTGGCGGTGCGGATATCGACCCCGGGCTGGAAGAAGATCTTGACGATGCCCATGCCCGGCAGCGACTGCGACTCGATGTGCTCGATGTCGTTGACCGTGGTGCTCAGGGAGCGCTCGTAGGTGTAGATCACCCGCCCGGCCATGGCGTCCGGCGACAGGCCGTTGTACTGCCAGACCACCGCCACCACCGGGATGCCGATATCGGGAAACACGTCGGTGGGGGTACGCAGGGCCGCCAGGGGCCCGATGATGCAGATGAATATCGCCAGCACGATGAACGTGTAGGGCTTGAGCAGTGCGGTCTTGACCAGCCCGAGCATGCCGAAAACCTCCGAGGGAGTGGGATTGCAAACCTCGGCAGCCTGCAGCGACCCACCTAACACGCGGCTTTCAGCCAGGTGAAGGAAGTTTTAGGTAAGGCCTGAAACTCCTTTCATGGGGATTCATTTGTGCTCGCGTCTGGGCCTCGACAAGCTTGATGGCCATCGACGCAGCCGATTGTCCGGGGCTCGCGTCGCACTCATTCCGGTCATTTGCGAGGTACGTTTTCATGGCACTCAAACCACTGTTGCTGATTCCCGTCCTGGGTCTTGCCTGCCTGCTCAGCGCCTGCGCTGGCCCCATGCCCCAGCCCGATCCCAGCGAGGCCTGGATCGGCTTGCAGGAAGAGGGCTCCAACGACCTGATGGCCGAACGGGTGGATGGGCGCAAGGTCGACGATGGGCGTTATTTTCAGGTCAAGCCCGGCGCGCATCGCCTGGACGTGACCCTGTTTGAAGAGAGCGTCGGTGATTCCAACCAGCAAGACTGCAACGGCCATCTCAGCTATGGCGGCTTCAAGGCCGGTGAGCATTACAAACTGGTGGAGTCGAGCCTGGGCAGCGAGGTGTCGGCGCGCTTGTATGACGCCCAGGGCAAGCAGGTGGCCAGCACCCAGGACTTCAATTGCATGCCCGGCTGACCGGGCTGTTTAGCGCGCGCAAATCAGGACATTTCGCTCAACACAAAGAGACAGGCCTGACTTCAGGCCTATGGCGAGCCACGGGATCATAGGGGCCTGTCTCCCAGCAAGCGGGTGTGCGTCATGAAGCAAGAGACTGCAGCGGCAATCAACCCCACCGATGTGGCATTTGGCGAAGTGGCGCAAATGATCACCACCGCGCGGCAACGGGCGGTGCGGGCGGTGAATACTGAACTGGTGGAGCTGTACTGGCAGGTCGGGGCCTATATCAGCCGCAAGATCGAGGCGGCGGAATGGGGCGATGGCGTGGTCCGGCAACTGGCGGATTACCTGGCGCGGCAGCAGCCGGGGCTGCGCGGGTTTACCCGGGCCAACCTGTTTCGCATGCGGCAGTTTTATGAGGCCTATCGCGACGACGAGAAAGTCGTACCACTGGTGCGACAATTGCCCTGGAGTCACCATCTGGTGGTGCTGGGGCAGAGCAAGGAGCCCGGTGAACGTGAGTTCTACCTGCGCTTGGCGATTCAGGAACATTGGTCACGCAGAGAACTGGAACGGCAGATCAAGTCCGCCCTGTTCGAGCGCACGCTGACCCACCCGGCAAGCGCCTCGGCCACCTTGAGGCAGACCCGTCCCGAGGCCCTGAAGGTGTTCAAGGATGCCTACATGGTGGAGTTTCTCGACCTGGCCCAGGGGCATGACGAAGCCGATCTGCATCAGGGGCTGGTGCGCCAGCTCAAGGATTTTCTGATCGAGATGGGGCGCGACTTCTGCTTTGTCGCTTCAGGCTATCCCTTGCAGGTGGGCGGGCGCGATTTCGTCCTGGACCTGCTGCTGTTCCATCGCGGGTTGAATTGCCTGGTGGCCGTTGAGCTCAAGGTCGGGCGCTTCGAGCCGGAGTACCTGGGCAAGCTGGACTTCTACCTGGAGGCCCTGGACCGCCAGGTGCGCAAACCCCACGAAAACCCGGCCCTGGGTGTGCTGCTCTGTGCCAGCAAGGAGGACGAGGTGGTGGAGTATGCCCTCAACCGTTCACTGTCTCCGGCGTTGATCGCCGAGTACCGGACCCAGTTGCCGGACAAGCAACTGCTGCAGGCCAAGCTGCAGGAGTTCTATGCCCTGGACACGCAGGCGCGGTGAGCCGGGCGGCCACTGTGTCCGGGGCTGCACCGCCCTGGTGAGTCGAATGCGTACCCAGGCGCCCTCTGGTTCATTGCGGCTCGCTGCCGAACCAGTCGGCCAGGCGGGCGCTGGCTTGCTCCCGGACCTCGGCGTTGATGTGGGCGGCCACCGTCACTACCGAGCCGGTCAACAGACCAAGGTCATCCACGTACCCGGCCCCGGGGATCAGGTCGGGGATCAGGTCCAGCGGCAATATGAAGTAACCCAGGGCGGCGTAGATGGTGGTCTTGGCCCAGATTGGGGTTTGCGGTCGTTGCGCGGCGTAGTAGAGCCACAGGGCTTTCTGGATCAGGGTCCGGCCGATGCGCGAGGCGTAGCGGCCGATCTTGCGCCAGAGGCAGAGTTCAAGGGACTGGGCGGTGGACATGACGCACTCCTGGGGGATACAGGTCCAGGTCATGGTCGCCGTCCGTGCGGTGTCCCGGCAGAGGCCAATATTTCCCCGGTGGTTGCCCACGTAGGAGCCGGCTTGCCGGCGAAGAGGTCGGGCCTGGCGCCATGAATCTGGTGTCAGGGCAGTGGTGGCCGTGGGGAGGCCTTCGCTGGCAAGCCAGCTCCTACCGGGGCGGCGTACCCGCGGGCGGGTGTTCTAGCGGCGGTGACGGGCCTCCAGGCGCTGGAACAGCAGCATGCCCGCGAGCATGGCCAGGACAAACACCCAGGCTTGCCAGTGGCCGCCCGGCAGCAGCACCAGGGCCGGTCCCGGGCAGATCCCGGCGATGCCCCAGCCGATGCCGAACAGCAGGCTGCCGCCGATCAGGCGTCGGTCGATATTGCGCTTGGCGGGGATCTGCATGGGCGCCCCGAGCGCTGAGCGCGAGCGGCCCATGGCCCAATGGAAGGGCCACCAGGCCAGCACAATGGCGCCGAGCATCACCAGCGCCAGGGACGGGTCCCAGCTGCCGGCCAGATCGAGAAAGCCCAGGACCTTGGCCGGGTTGGCCATGCCTGCCAGCAGCAGGCCGATGCCGAACAGCAGGCCGGCAACAAATGCGCTGAGTTTTCTCATGGCTGCAGCCCCAGGCCGTGGCGCAACACCCAGACCGTGGCGAAGCCGCTGCCCATGAAGCACAAGGTGGCGATGATCGAGCGTGGCGACAGCCGGGAAATTCCGCAGACCCCGTGGCCGCTGGTGCAGCCGGCGCCATAGCGGGTGCCGATGCCCACCAGCAGGCCGGCGCTGATCAGGCCGAACAGACCGCCCTGGAATTCGGCGGCGGGCAGGGCATGAAACAAGCCCCAGAGCAGCGGCGCCAGCAACAGCCCGAGGATGAACAGGGCTTTCTCGCCCCAACCTTCGCTGCCGGGTTGCAGCAGGCTGCCAAGCAGGCCGCTGATGCCGGCGATGCGTCCGTTGGCGACAATCAACAGCCCGGCGGCGACGCCGATCAATGCGCCTCCGGCCAGGGCCGACCACGGTGTGAAATGCAGATAATCCAAAAGCATATCGAGTTCCCTGTAGGAGCCGGCTGGCCGGCGAAAGGGCCGTCCTGGCGCCGTGAGTATTGCGTCGGACAGCGGCGTCGGCGGGGACGCCTTCGCTGGCAAGCCAGCTCCTACGCGGTGTATGGGTTCAACGGGACAACCAGCCCAGGGCCCCACCCGCCAGCAGCAGCGCCGCCAGCATGCCGGTGATGGCAAACAATTGTTGCAGGCGCGGGCCCGCCAGATGACTGGCCACCTGCCGGCCCAGCACCAGGCCCACCACCGCGCCCAGGGCAAAGGGCGCGCCCACCGCCCAGTGCATCACCCCGCTGAGGCTGGCGGTGATCACGCTGCCCAGGGACACCAGGGCGATCACCGCCAATGAGGTGGCGACGATACTCTTGCTGTCCAGGTTGGTGTAGCGGCTCAGGGCCGGGATGATCACGAAACCGCCGCCCACCCCGAGCAATCCCGAGAGCAGGCCCGAGAGCATGCCGGTGAAGGTCAGGGCCCGGGCGCAGGGCAGGGTCCAGCGCAGGCGGCCCTGGGCCGGGTTGAGTACGCAGGGCAGGAACGCCGGACGCGGTGCCGCCTGGCCCTGTTTCAGTTCCAGGCTGGCCTTGCGCAGGATGCGCCCGCAGGCATAGAGCAAGACCAGGGAAAACAGCAGGGCCAAGGGCAGGTTGGGCAGGCGGTGGGCCAGCCACAGACCCAGCGGCGCCATGAGGACGCCGACGCTGGCGACGAACCCCGCCGCGCGGTAACGCACGATGCCCTGGCGCAGGCCCAGCACCGCGCCGACGCTGGCCGCCAGGCCCACCGCCAGCAGGCCGATGGGAGCGGCCTCGACCATGCTCAAGCCCAGGCCGAACACCAGCAACGGCACCGCGAGGATGCCGCCGCCGGCCCCGGTCAGGGCCAGGATCGCGCCAATGATCGCCCCCAGCCCGGCGCCCAACAGACTGTGTTCATTCATGCTTTGCGGGTGTCCGTGGCCAGGGTCGGTTGCGCCAGCCATTCATGGCCCTTGAGCATGCCGCGCCAGTACAGCGGCGGCAGGATCCGCTCCTTCAGCCACCAGGCGCGCCGGGTCGGCTGGCGACCGTCCAGCAGCCAGCGCGGAAAGCTCGGCGCCAGCTTGCCGCCGTAGGTGAATTCGGCGAGGACGATCTTGCCCCGCTCCACGGTCAGCGGGCAGGAGCCATAGCCGTCGTACTCGGCCAGCCGGGTCAGGCGCCTGAGGGCCACCAGCACGTTGTTGGCCACCACTGGGGCTTGCTTGCGCGCCGCCGCGGCGGTCTTGGCGTTGCTGGTGTTGGTGGCATCGCCCAGGCCGTGAATGTTGACAAAACGCTTGTGACGCAGGCTGTGGGGATCGACATCGACCCAGCCGGCCACGTCGGCCAGCGGGCTGCTGCGGATAAAGTCCGGGGCGCATTGCGGTGGCACCACGTGCAGCAGGTCGAAGGTGCGCTCCAGGGTTTGCTGGCTGCCGTCGGCCAGGGTGCGGACGAAGGTCGCGCGCTGGGCCGGGCCGTTCACCGCCACCAGGTTGTGGCCGAAATCCAGGTCAATGCCGTATTTCTTCACGTATTCCATCAGCGCCGGCACATAGTCGGCCACGCCGAACAGCACGCCACCGGCGTTCAGGAAGCGCGGCTTGATCTGTCCCAGGCGGCCGTTGCGCAGCCAGTGGTCGCAAGACAGGTACATCGCCTTCTGCGGCGCCCCGGCACACTTGATCGGCATCGGCGGCTGGCTGAACAACGCCTCGCCCTGTTGCAGCCGCTGCACCTGTTGCCAGGTGTAGGGCGCCAGGTCGTAGCGGTAGTTGGAGGTCACGCCGTGGTTGCCCAGGGCCTCGGGCAGGCCGTCGATGGCCGCCCAGTCGAGCTTGAGCCCGGGGCACACGACCAGTTGGTCGTAACCCAGCACGCGGCCATCGTCCAGCACCAGGGCATTGTTCTCCGGCTCGAACAGGCTGACGGCCTGTTGCAGCCACTTGACGCCCTTGGGCATCAGCGCGGCCATGCTGCGTTCGGTGGACTGGGCGCTGAACACGCCGGCGCCCACCAGGGTCCAGCCGGGCTGGTAGTAGTGGCTGCTGGCAGGGTCGATGATCGCCACATCCAAGTGGGGATCGCGGGACATGAGGCTGGCGGCAACGGCAATGCCTGCGGCACCGCCACCGACGATCAGCACCTGATGGCTGCCGTCGACGGCGCGCAGGGCCGGGTTGAAGGGACGCATGGCAAGTTCTCCGTGTGGAGTCAGTAATCGTTATAGGGTGTTCAGGGGGATCTTCAGGTAGCTCACGCCGTTGCCTTCGGGCTCGGGGAAGTGCCCGCTGCGCATGTTGACTTGCACCGAAGGCAGGATCAGCACCGGCATGTCCAGGGTCGCGTCGCGGGCTTCGCGCATCTTCACGAAGCTGTCTTCGTCGATGCCCTGGTGGATGTGGATGTTGTTGGCGCGCTGCTCGGCAACCGTGGTCATGTATTGCAGCTCGCGGCCGTTGGGCAGGTAGTCGTGGCACATGAACAGCCGGGTCTGCGGGGGCAGGGAAAGGATCTTGCCGATCGAGCGGTACAGGGTCCGCGCATCGGCCCCGGGGAAGTCGCAGCGGGCGGTGCCGTAGTCGGGCATGAACAGGGTATCGCCGACAAAGGCCACGCACTCGTCGCCCACTTGCACCAGGTAGGTCATGCAGGCCGGGGTGTGCCCCGGGGTATGCAGGGCCCGGGCGCTGAGGCCGCCAATGGCGAACTCGGCGCCGTCTTCCAGCAACACGTCGAACTGACTGCCGTCGCGGGCAAAGGCCGGGGCTTCGTTGAACAGCGCGCCGAAGACTTTCTGCACCCGGGTGATCTGATTGCCGATGGCCACCTGGGCGCCCAATTTTTCCTTGAGGTAGGCCGCCGCGGACAGGTGATCGGCGTGCACGTGGGTTTCCAGGATCCAGTCGACCCGGGCATCCAATTCCTGGACCCGGGCGATCAGGCGGTCGGCGGATTCGGTGCGGGTGCGGCCGGATTTCGGGTCGTAGTCCAGCACGCTGTCGATCAGCGCGCAGCGGCGGCTGGCCTGGTCCATCACCAGATAGCTGATGGTCCAGGTCTGACTGTCGAAAAAGGCTTCTACACGCAGCGTGTCGCTGATGATCATGGGGCACTCCAGGCAATGAAGGTGAGGGCAGTCTGCGCTGACGCTCGTTCCTTGGACTGTCAATAAGCGTGCCAACCTCGAACACCGGGATTGGTCACCTGTTCATTGAAGTAGAAGGCCGCGGAGGCTGCCATCAGGGGTTTTTCGCTGCGACTGCCAACGCCAGTTGGCAGTGATATGGCAGCTTGTGGCAGAAAATGGCAGAAAGCCGCGGCGTGCTTTAAGCTGCCGTCACTGTCCCGGAGTTGCCCATGTCCCTGATCGCCACCGACCTTGCCCAGCCGCCGATGGCGGCCCTGGTGTCCTACCTCGAACACGACCCGCAACCGACCATCGTGCTCGACACCGACTACAACATCATCGCCGCCAACACCGCCTACCAGCGTCAGTTCGGCGTGGCCGGCAAGCCCCATGTGGGCGCCAAGTGCTATCGCGTGTCCCACCAGTTCGCCGTGCCCTGTGATCAGGCCGGCGAGCATTGCCCGATGCGCAAGGCCCACGACAGCCGGGTGCCGGAGCGCATGCTGCACATCCATCACACGCCTCGCGGCCCGGAACACGTGGATGTGGAACTGCGGCCGATCATCGGCGAGGCGGGAACCGTGGGGGCCTATGTCGAGCGCCTGAGGTCGGGGGCGGTGGCTTCGGTACAGCCCCAGCAGAAGGGCCTGGGAGGGCGCTCGCCAGCGGTCAACGAGGCCTTGAGCGCCCTGCAGCGGGCGGCTCCGGCGCCGATCCCGGTGCTGCTGCAGGGTGAGTCCGGCACTGGCAAGGAATTGTTCGCCCGCGCCCTGCACGATGGCAGCCCCCGGGCCAGCGGCCCGCTGGTGGTGGTGGACTGCACCGGGCTCACCGAAAGCCTGCTGGAAAGCGAATTGTTCGGCTACGAGAAGGGCGCCTTTACCGGCGCCCTGCAACGCAAGATCGGCCTGGCGGAAGCGGCCCATGGCGGCACCCTGTTTCTCGACGAGATCGGTGAAGTGCCCCTGGCCATGCAGGTCAAGCTGCTGCGGCTGATCGAGTCCGGCAGCTTTCGCCCGGTGGGCAGCCTGCGCACCGTGCACTCGGATTTTCGCCTGGTGGCGGCGACCCACAAGCCGCTCAAGGAGATGGTCGCCGCCGGCAGCTTTCGCCAGGACCTGTACTACCGTATCAGCGCCTTTCCGATCCGCCTGCCGGCCCTGCGCGAACGCAGCGACGACCTGCCGCTGCTGATCGACAGCCTGCTGCGCCGCCTCGATCCCGGGGTGGTGCCGCGGGTCGATCCCCAGGCCCTGGAACAGCTGCGGCTGTACACCTCCCCGGGCAATATCCGCGAGTTGCGCAACATCCTCGAACGGGCCCGCTTGTTCAGCGATGACGGGGTGATCCGCCTGCAGGACCTGCCAGCGGAATTGCGCAGTCCACAGGCTCCGGCCCCGGTGACCCGGCGCCGGGCCGGCAAGGACCTGGAACAACTGGCCCATGCCCTGGAAGTCTTCGACGGCTCGCGCAGCGAACTGGCCAAGGCCCTGGGCCTGAGCGAGCGCACGCTGTACCGGCGCCTCAAGGCCCTGGGCCTGTAGTCGCAAGGCGGGTGGCCGCAGCCGGGTTCAAGCCCGGGCCGGTGGCTGGGCAAGCGGCAGGTCGCAGGCCATCACCCACATGCCGATCTGTTCCAGGTCGGTGCTGAACGGTACTTCACCGATCTGCCGCAGCCCGGCGCTTTCATAAAAACGCCGGGCGCCGCCGTTGCTCTTGAGTACGTCCAGCCACAGGCAGGACTCCCCGGCGGCGCTGGCCCGCTGCAACACCTCTTCGAGCAGGCGCCGGCCGTGGCCCTGGCCGGCCTGGGACTTGAGCAGGTAGATCTTCTGCAGCTCGGCCCCGCAGCGCTCGCTGCCCGGAACCGGCCGCGCCCAGTTGAGCTTGGCGAAGCCGATGGGCTGCTGCTGCGGGTCCAGGGCCAGCAGCCACAGGTGCCGGTCGCGGGCGGCCAGGGACGCTTGCAGGTGGGCGCTGGAGAAATCCTGATCGAGAAACTGCTGCATGCCGGCCGCGCTCCAGATCGAAGCGAAGTGCTCGCGGTAGGTGGCGCAACCTATGGCCTTGAGCGCCTGGATATCGCGGCTGTCGGCTTCACGGATGGTGATCATGCTTCACTCCTGATGAATGGGCTGAACCGGGCGCAGCAGCTTAACGCCTGCTGCCTGAGCGCTCCAGCGCGCCCAGGGCACGATGGCCACCGAGCGTGGTCGTAGCTTCATCGTCCTTTTTCCGGAGATGCCATGAGCCAGGCCGTACTTGCCACCGAAACCAATCGCCGCCAGTTGCAGCAGATCATCGCCGGTCTGTCCGACGGGGTGATCCTGATCGAAACCGACCAGGCCCGCAGCCTGCTCTGGGCCAACGAGGCGGCGCTGGCCATGCATGGGGTGAGCGAGGTCGGCGAGCTGGGGGCCAATGTCCGCGAGTATGCCAGGCGCTATGCCTTGCGCTACCGCAACAATCACCCCCTGGCCCTGGACGCTTATCCGATCAATCGGGTGGCCGCCGGCGAAACCTTCAGCGATGTGGTGGTGGACGTCCAGGCCGAGATCGATGGCGAACCCCGGCACTGGGTGCACCGGGTGCGCAGCATGATCCTCACCGATCGCAGCGGCGCCGCGGAATCCCTGGTGCTGATCCTCAGCGATGCCACCGACTGGGCCAGCGCCGAGCAGCGCTTCGAGAAGACCTTCAATGCCAACCCGGCGCCGGCGGTGATCTGCCGCCTCAGCGACCTGCGCTACATCAAGGTCAACCAGGGCTTTTTGGAAATGACCGGCTATGCCCGCGACCAGGTGATCGGCCGTTCGGTGTACGAGCTGGATGTGCTGGAAGACGCCGAGCGCAAGGACCTGGCCATCGAGCGCCTGGGCCAGGGCGCGACCATCCCGCAGATGCAGGCCGAGCTGCGCCTGCCGGACGGCGGCAGCAAGCTGGTGATCGTCGCCGGCCAGCCCCTGGACATCAATGATGAAGACTGCATGCTGTTTTCCTTCATGGACCTGGAGCCACGGCGCAAGATCGAGATTGCCCTGCGCCAGAGCGAGGAGCGCTTTGCCAAGTCGTTTCGCCTGAGCCCGGTGCCGACCCTGGTGTGCAGCGCCGAGCAGCAGATCGTCGACGTCAACGAGGCCTTTCTCAATACCTGCGGCTACAGCAGCGAAGAACTGCTGGGCAAGAAGGTCGGCGCCATTGGGTTCATCGCCGAAGCCGCGGCGGCCAGCCAACTGTTCAGTCAACTGGAGAAGGCCGGCAACGTCGATGGCCTGGATCTCAAGGTGCGCCAGAAGAACGCCGGGCTGATCGATTGCGTGGCCTACGCCGACACCGTGCTCATCCAGGACAGCCCCTGTTACCTGCTGGTGCTGATGGACATCACTGAGCGCAAGCGGTCGGAATTGGAACTGGTGAGCGCCATTGAGGAGGTGATGCGCGACGCCTCCTGGTTCAGCCAGACCCTGATCGAGAGGCTGGCCAACGTCAGGCAGCCCAAGGCCCCGGACGGCCCCGGGGTGTCCTCGGCCGACCTGACCGCCCGCGAGCGCGACGTGCTCGGGCTGATCTACCAGGGGTTGGCGGACAAGGAGATTGCCGCGCGCCTGCAATTGGCCCCCAACACTGTGCGCAACCATGTCGCCACCCTGTATTCCAAGCTCGGCGTGCACAGCCGCGGCGAGGCCATCGTCTGGGCCCGGGAGCGCGGGTTGTTTGTCGGTACGGCCGGTAGCCGGAGACGTTGAGCCGGTGCAAATGCACCAGGGCAACCCGTGCAAATGCGCCTTCTGGGTATGGCGGCGGTTTTTTACCCTGTGATCTGCCACGGCTCCGCTCCGAGAGTCCGTGGCACCGCTCAATCACAGTACAAGGACAGCCCGCATGGGTGATGAACAGAACAAGGGCAGCGTGACCGGCCAGGCGCCGGCGGTGCTGACCCAGGCGCAATGGCGCGCCTGTATCGAACAACGCCTGGCGCCAATGGCCTGCAGTTTCAGCCATGCCGGCGACGGCACCCTGACCCTGCGGGTGTTCGAGCCCGACAGCGGCCGGGTCGATCTGGTGGTCAGCGGGCTGCGCATCAAGTCCCTGCAAAGCGAGGCCGAGGTAGTGCGGCTGATCGACGAACTGCTCTACGAGCTCGGCAGCAACTCCCTCAGGCAACCCGACCTTTCCTCCTGAGCCGGCCCCGGCCTTCAGCCTTCGCTGATCAGGCTCGGCCGGCAATCCAGGCTCAGGCGCGCTCCGCCCCGTTCACTGCTGCCCACTTCGAGCTTGAAGCCGTGCAGGCTGACAATCGCCGCAACGATCGACAGGCCCAGGCCGAAACCACCCTGGGCGTTGCTTTCGTCGACCCGGTAGAAGCGCCGGAACACCGCCGCCCGTTCCGCCGGGGGAATGCCGGGGCCTGAGTCCAGCACCTCCAGGCGCGGGCTGCCGCCGTCGTCGAGGCCGCGCAGTATCACTTCGCCGCCGGGCGGAGTGAACTTGATCGAGTTGCTCAACAGGTTGGCCAGGGCCTCGAACAGCAGGGCGCGGTCGCCGGTCAGCCGGGGCAGGCTTGGCGGCACGTCGAGCAGCAGGGTCAGGCGGCCTTCTTCGGCCAGGGGCAGGTAGAAGTCGTACAGCTCCTGAAGCAGCGGCAGTGGATCGAGTTCGAGGAAGCCCGAACGCCGTTGCCGGTCCTCCAGTTCGGAGATGCGCAGCAAGCCGCGAAAGCGCGCCATTAGGGTATCGGCCTCGGCCAGCAACTGGTCCATCTGCAGGGCCTGGGGCGAACCTTCCTCGGCCTGTTGCTGCAGGCGGTAGAGCTGGGCCCGCAGGCGGGTCAGCGGGGTACGCAGGTCGTGGGCGATGTTGTCGCACACGCCCTTGACCTCATGCATCAGCCGCTCGATGCGTTCGAGCATGGCGTTGACGATGGCCGCCAGCATGTCCAGTTCGTCGCGCCGGTTCGACAGCGGCAGGCGCCGGGTCAGGTCGCCGGCGACTATGGCGTCGGCGCTGGCCTGGATCTGGCGGATGCGCCGCAATGGCCGGCGGCGCAGCAGGTGCCAGCCGGCGACGCCGGGAATGATGGTCAGGGAGATGCCCCAGAGCAGCGCGTGGAGGATGATCCGGGTCACTGCGAACAGCGAGCCGTTGTCGCGCACCAGCACCAGCCAGCGGCCGTCGCGGGTATGGGTGGCCACCGCGTCGCAGCTGTCCCGGGGCAGGCTCGGGTCGTCGGAGTCGATGCAGTTCTTCAGCTCGTGGATCTGGCCGTCCAGGGGCAGGTCGTCGGGGATCTGCCGGATCGGCCCGCTCAAGGGCCGGCGCTGTTCGTCGAACAGGCCGTAGGCGTCGATGGCGCGCATGTCGAAGGTCATGCTGGTGGCCAGGGCCTCCACCAGCTGCTCGCCCTCGAAGCGCGCGAACAGGTGCTGGCGCTGCATCAGCGAGTGCTTGGCCAGGCTGTCCAGGTAGGTGGACACCTCGTAGTACAGCACTCCCATGAGGATGCAGCTCCAGGCCACGAACAGCGTGCTGTACAGCGCCAGCAGGCGGCTGCTGGAGGAGCGCCAGCCCTTAGAGGGGTTCGGCAATGACATAACCCGAGCCTCGCACGGTGCGGATCAACGGGGTCATGCCAGGCGGGTCGATCTTCTTGCGCAGGCGGCCGATGTGCACGTCGATCAGGTTGGTCCCCGGGTCGAAGTGATAGCCCCAGACCTCTTCGAAGATCATCATCCGCGAGAGGATCTGCCCGGTGTTGCGCATGAGGAATTCCAGCAGCTTGTATTCGGTGGGCAACAGGCTCAGCAACTGGTCGGCGCGGGTCGCCTCGCGGCTGATCAGGTTCAGTTCCAGGTCGGCCACCCGCAGGCTGGTGGCGAAATCCTTGACCGTGTTCTTGCGCCGCAGCAGCACCTCGACCCGGGCCGCCATCTCGTCGGAGGCGAAGGGCTTGGTCAGGTAGTCGTCGCCGCCGGCGCGCAGGCCGCGCACCCGTTCATCGACATCCGAGAGGGCGCTGATCATCAGGATCGGCGTCGACACGCCAATGGTGCGCAGGGTGGTGACGATCGCCAGGCCGTCCAGCTCCGGCAGCATGCGGTCCAGGGTGATCAGGTCGTAGTCGCCGCTCACGGCGCGCACCAGGCCTTCGCGGCCGTTGTCCACCCAGTCCACGTCGAGGCCGTGGCTGCTCAGTTCGGCGACGATCTCCCGGGCCGTCACGGCGTCGTCTTCGATGGTCAGAATGCGGGTCATAGGCGTTACCTGCTTGGCGGTTCGTGACACAGGCGGGCATTTTGCCAAGAAACCGTGGGCGAGATTCTAAATAAACTTTCATCTGGCTTGTCGTGATGCCGACGCCGCCCGAGTCAGGGGCGCTGAAGATTGATATCATCCGGCCACTTTTTTGCCAGGAGGCGTCACCATGAGTGCCCTGACTCGGGTCGGCTGGAAGCCCTTTGTCGCGGTCTGCCTGATGCTGCTATGCAGCGCGGCGGCCCAGGCGGCCAATCAACCCTGTTCCGGAAAGAAAGGCGGCATCGCCCGCTGCGATGGCGAGTTGTTCCTGTGCAATGACGGCTCCATCAGCGCCTCGAAGAAAAACTGCGCGCTGATGTTCGGCCAGCGTTCTTCCACCCCCCGCGCCGAGCCGTTGCTGCGCGATGCCCAGGGCTGCACCTGCGGCAGCGGCAGTTTCTGCACCGGGCCCCGGGGCGGGGTGTATTGCCTGACCCCCAGTGGCAATAAAAGCTACAAGCGGCATTGAAGCCCCGATTGAGCTTCTCTGGATCAAGGTGTCATGCAATGAAATACGCATCACGTTTCAAGGGGCTGCTGTGGCTGCTGGTGGGCAGCCTGCTGTTGAGTCTGGCCATGGATCTGGCGTTGCGCCTGCCGGGCTATCTGGAGGCCTATGCCGCCGATCCCCGCTATGCGCGTTGGATGCTGGGGTATCGCGGGCTGGACGTGCTGGTCATCGCGCTGATCGCGGTGATCGTGCCGGGCATCATGCGCCTGCTGGATTTTCGCCGTTCGGCCTGGCTGGCGTTGCCGATCTTTATCTTGTGGGGGCAGGGCATCGCGCCATTGACCCTGGCGGGCCACCTGCTGCTGGCGCTGTGGGGCCTTGGGCTGCTGCTGCGCTGGTGCTACACCCTGGGCCGGGAGCTTTACCTGAGCAGGCGTGCCTGAAGGGACCCCGTGCAGAACGCCCGCCATAAAACCCCCAGGTCGGCAAATTGCACGACCCGGGCCTATGAGCTGATCGCAAGTCATTGAAATACATGGAGTTATAAAGTTCGTGCAACTGGCACGCTGACTGCACTTGTCCCCTGGAGACGTGCAACAGCCTTTTTCATGCCTGGAGCAGAACAACAATGAACAGACCCTCTGAACACCTGCCGGCCACCGCGGACGCTTCGAGTCATCCCACGGGCGTGTCCTGGGCGGCGATCTTCGCCGGCGCCGCGGCCGCCGCTGCCTTGTCCCTGATCCTCTTGCTGCTGGGCTTCGGCCTGGGCTTTTCCGCGGTGTCGCCCTGGGCCGGCAACGGCATCAGCGCCAAGGGCCTGGGAATTTCCAGCATCCTCTGGCTGGCCCTGACGCAGATTCTGGCCGCCGGCCTGGGTGGCTACATCGCCGGACGCCTGCGGGTGAAGTGGGCCAACCTGCACGGCGATGAAGTGTATTTCCGCGACACCGCCCACGGTTTCCTGGCCTGGGCGGTGGCGACCCTGGTCACCGCGACCCTGGTGGTGGGCTCGGTCAGCAGCGTCATTGGCGGTGGTGTGCAGGCCGGGGCCCAGGTTGCTTCCGCGGCCGCCGGCGCCGCCCCCCGGGGGGCCGGCCCCGCCGCTGCCCAGGGCGCCCCGGACGACTACGGCTATTTCGTCGATAGCCTGTTGCGTGACGATCGCCCGGTGGCGGTCAGTGAGGATGCGGCGCGGGGCACGGTGTCGCGGATCTTCGTGCGCAGCTTGAGCAACGGCGGTCAGCTCCTGCCTGAGGACCGCCGTTACCTGGCGCAAGTGGTGGCCCAGCGCACCAACCTCAGCCAGGCGCAAGCCGAGCAGCGGGTGGACGAGGTGTTCGCCAAGACCCAGCAAGCCGTGAATGAAGCCAAGCAAGCCGCCAGGGAGGCCGCCGACAGCGCCGCCAAGCTGGCCGCCTGGTCATCCTTGTGGATGTTCATCGCGCTGCTGTGCGGGGCGTTCTTCGCCAGCCTGGCGGCGACCTTCGGTGGCCGTCGCCGGGACGCCGTGATCAGCCTTGAAACCGACCTGCAGCCGCGCACCGTGGCCCCGACCCCCGTTCACTGATCCAGGAGATTTCCCATGCGCTCATTACTGTTGTGGTTCCTTGGTGTACCGATCCCGGTGATTATCCTGATTGCCCTTTTCGTGCACTAAGCACTCTTGATCCACTAAGCACCCTGGCGACACGGCTTGCCCGTTGTCCATGCGCCGCTGCCGGCTTGTGCCGGCAGCGGCTTTTTTGTGCTCCGGGTCGCCTGATTGAGAAGGGGCATGCACGGTTTGCGGGCGCGCCGGCCCTTTGCTTGGCCCAGATCAATATTCCTGTCGGACAAAAGCACTAGATTGGCCCGCGCTCGGTTCTGACAGCGTTATCGGAACCGCGGTGTTGCCACGTCCTCGCGCCAGGACTCTGCGCGGCAGGATGCCGGCAACTCCACTCACTTCTCACGGATGAACCGCAATGCGTCAGATAGACCGCAATTTTGATATTCAGCCGCTGCAGCATGCGGACATGACCATCAGCCTCAATGGCCAGCCGGTCACTGCCGCCCTGGGTGAAACGGTCCTCAGCGTGATCCAGGCCACCGGCCTGCGCCAAGTGGCGCGCAATGATCACGGGCAACTGGTCGGTGCCTACTGCGGCATGGGCGTGTGCCATTGCTGCCTGGTGCAGATCGACGGCCGTCACAAGCGCCGCGCCTGCCAGACCCTGGTCAAGCCGGGGATGCAGGTGCAGACCCTGAGCAACCGCATCACTGAAGCGGAGCCCAGCCTATGAGCCTCAATCCCCTGATTGTCGGCGGCGGCCCGGCCGGCATGGCAGCGGCCATCGAACTGGCCGAGCACGGGGTGCGCAGCACCCTGATCGAAGAAGCCTCACGCCTGGGCGGCGTGGTCTATCGCGGGCCGCTGCGCGATGGCGTGCAACTGGATTACCTGGGGCCGCGCTACTGCGAAATGCTGGCCAGGCTGCACGGTGATTTTTCCGACCACGAACAAATGATCGACGTGCGCCTCAACAGCCGGGTGATCGGCGCCGAAGGCCATCACAGCCTGATGCTGCTGGACGCCGACGAGCAGGTGCAGCAGGTGGACTACTCGCAACTGCTCCTGGCCGCCGGTTGCCATGAGCGCAGCGTGCCGTTTCCCGGTTGGACCCTGCCGGGGGTCAAGTTGCTGGGCGGCCTGCAATTGCAGATCAAGAGCGGGGTGGTCAAGCCCCAGGGGCCGGTAGTGATTGCCGGCACCGGGCCGCTGCTGCCACTGGTGGCCTGCCAGCTGCATGCCTCGGGCGTGCGGGTGGCCGGGGTCTTTGAAGCCAGCGCCCTGAGCAAGATCGCCAAGCAGAGCCTGGCCCTGCTGAACAAGCCGCAACTGTTCCTCGACGGCCTGAGCATGCTGGCCTACCTCAAGCTCCACAGCATCAGCCTGCGTTATGGCTGGGGCGTGGTGGAGGCCCAGGGCCAGGGCGCCCTGAGCGTCGTCACCGTGGCGCCGTACTCCAGCGACTGGCAGCCGGACATGTCCAAGGCCCAGCGCGTCGCGGCCCAGACCCTGGCAGTGGGCTACGGCTTCATTCCGCGCACCCAGCTGAGCCAGCAGATGGGCCTGGACCACGGCTTCAGCGACGACGGCTACCTGCGGGCCACCGCCAATGTCTGGCAGCAGAGCAGCGAGCCGCACATCCATCTGGCGGGCGACATGGGCGGGATCCGCGGCGGAGAAGCAGCGATGCTCACCGGCCGCATCGCCGCGCTGTCGATCCTCATGCAGCGCAATGTCCTGAGCAACGAGGCGGCCCTGCAGCGGCGCCAGGGCTACGAGCGCAAGCTGGCCTCGATCCTGCGCTTTCGCGGCGCGGTGGACCGCTATACCGCGCGTGGCACCGGGCAGATAGAACTGCCCAAGGGCGACACGGTGATCTGCCGTTGCGAACACACCACCCGCAACGATATCGAGCGCGCCCTGGCCCAGGGGGTGCAGGACATGGCCAGCCTGAAAATGCGCACTCGCGTGAGCATGGGCGACTGCCAGGGGCGGATGTGCGTCGGCTATTGCAGCGACCGCCTGCGCCAGGCCACCGGACGCAAGGATGTGGGCTGGATTCGCCCGCGCTTCCCGCTGGACCCGATTCCGTTTTCCGCCTTTGCCGCACCCGACCAGGAGGTCCCCGAACATGAGTAAGTACTACGACGTGGTGATCGCCGGTGGCGGCGTGATCGGGGCGTCCTGCGCCTACCAGCTGTCCAAGCGCAAGAACCTCAAGGTGGCGCTGATCGACGCCAAGCGTCCGGGCAACGCCAGTCGTGCCTCGGCCGGCGGCCTGTGGGCCATCGGCGAATCGGTGGGCCTGGGCTGCGGGGTGATCTTCTTTCGCATGATGTCGGCCAACCGCAAGCGCGAAGCCCAGGGCTCGGCGGTGGTGGTGGACTCCAGCACCCCGCATATCCTGCCGCAGTCGTTCTTCGACTTCGCCCTGCAGTCCAACGAGATCTACCCGCGCCTGCACCGCGAACTGATCGGCCTGCACGGCATGGACTTCAAGTTCGAACAGACCGGGCTCAAGTTCGTCATCTATGACGATGAAGACCGGCTGTACGCCGAACACATTGTCGGCTGCATCCCGCACCTGTCCGACCAGGTGCGCTGGCTCGACCAGGCGGCCCTGCGCGCCGCGGAACCCAATGTCAGCCATGAAGCCCAGGGCGCCCTGGAGTTCCTCTGCGATCACCAGGTCAACCCGTTCCGCCTGACCGATGCCTACACCGAAGGTGCACGGCAGAACGGCGTGGATGTGTACTTCAACACCAACGTCACCGGTGTCCTGCACCACGGCAACCGGGTCAGCGGGGTGCAGACCGCCGAGGCCGGGCTGTTCCATTGCGCAACCCTGATCAACGCCGCCGGTGCCTGGGCGGCGGAACTGAGCCTGCAGGCCACCGGGGTGGAGATTCCGGTCAAGCCGGTGAAGGGCCAGATCCTCCTCACCGAGCGCATGCCCAAGCTGCTCAATGGCTGCCTGACCACCAGCGATTGCTACATGGCGCAGAAGGACAACGGCGAGATCCTGATTGGCAGCACCACCGAGGACAAGGGTTTCGACGTCAGCACCACCTACCCGGAAATCAACGGTCTGGTGCAGGGGGCGGTGCGCTGCATTCCCGAGCTGGCCCAGGTCAACCTCAAGCGCTGCTGGGCCGGCCTGCGCCCGGGCTCGCCGGATGAACTGCCGATTCTTGGGCCGATGGATGGGGTCGAGGGCTACCTCAACGCCTGCGGCCACTTCCGTACCGGCATCCTGACCTCGGCGATCACCGGCGTGCTGCTGGACAAACTGGTGAACGAGGAAGCCCTGCCGCTGGACATCACCCCGTTCCTGGCCCGGCGTTTCGCCACCGCCGCGGTGAAAAAACAACCCGAACCGGCCTGACAGATCCCCACGAGGATCGGTTGGGCTGGCGTAGGAGCTGGCTTGCCAGCGAACGCGTCCTCAAGGGCGCCGCCAGGCTCACGGGCCTGTTCGCCGGCAAGCCGGCTCCTACGGTGAGGGCGGTGTGGAGGTCAGGTGGCGGGGGTGTCGAGGAACACCGGCAGCTGTTCGGCGTACTCGGCAAAACCGCGCACCGCGGTGAACTGCTCGGGGCTGAACTGATCGGCCACCATCATCTGACTGAAACTCCAGGCCACCGCCAGGCTGATGCCGGCCTGGCTCAGGGTGCCATCCCGGGGCAGCGGCTGTTTCTGCAACTCACGCTCCAACTCGGCATAGGCGGCCTGCAATTGGCCGCCGATCCGCTCCAGCCAGGGGCCGTGCTGTTTTTCCGCCGGACGCAGTTTTCTTTCGTAGACGATCTGTACCGATTTCTCACAGGCCGCCAGGGCCAGGCCGATCAGCCGCAACTCATGTAAACGCTCCGGCAGGGCCGCGGGCATCAGGCTTCGTTGCGGGCCGGCGAGGGTTTCCAGGTAGTCGAGGATCAGGCTCGAATCCATCAGCACTTCACCCCCGTCGCAGACCAGGCTTGGTGCCTTGACCACCGGGTTGATGGCCTTGAACTGCTCAAAGGTGCTGAACACCGAGACCGAGTGATGCTCGAAGGGCAGGCCCAGGCTCTTGAGGCTGATGGCAACGCGGCGCACATAGGGTGAATCGAGCATTCCAATAAGCTTCATCACGTATTTCCTTGTCTTGAACGGCACAACGGATGGGAACGGCGCGGCTAATGTAGCGGCATTGAATCGGCCTTGCCCAGCCCCTGCTGGCGCCGTGGTCGCAGGCACCACCAGACCAGGCCCAGGGCGAGACTGGACAAGCCGGTCAGGGCCTGCAGCGAGCCGGCCGGGTGGTCCGCCAGCAGGCTGGCGAGCAAGCCGCAGCCGGCGGTCAGGGCCATCTGGATGAAGAAGAACAGCCCCGAGGCGGTGCCCGCCACTGCCGCATAGGGTTGCAGGATCGCCAACTGGCAGGCGGGTATCGCCAGGCCCACCGAGAACATCAGCGCCAGCATCGGCACAACGATCGCCCACAGACTGTCGGGCCACAGGCTGCGAGTCAGCAGCAACAGGCCGGCGCCCGCCAGATTCAGCAGGCAGGCCCGGGTGATCAGGCGGTCGGCGCCGTGGCGGGCCCCCAGGCGCTGGAACAGCCGCGACCCCAGCAGGTAGCCGGCCACGGTGGCGGCGAAGACCAGGGCGTAGGCCGTGGGCGACAGCCCCAGATGGCGCTGCAACAGCGCCGGGGATTGCAGGATGAAAGGGAAATAGGTGCAGTACAGGCAGCCGATGGCCAGGGAATAGCGCATGAAATAGCGCTCGCTCAGCAGGCGCAGGTACAAGCCCGGCAGGTGTTTGCCAGGCATCGGGGCGAGTTGCGCCGGGCGGGTTTCGGCAAGCCGTTTGTACATCAGCAGCCAGGCCGCCGCGGCCACCAGGCTCAGGCACAGGAACAGCCCGCGCCAGCCCAGCAGGTGGTCGATCAGGCTGCCCAGCGGCGGCGCCAGCATCGGTGACAGGGCAATGCCCATGGACAGCAGTCCGAGCAGGCGCGGCTGCTCCTCGGGTGCGTAACGGTCGCGGACCATGACCCGGCCGATCAGGGTGCCGCAGCAACCGCCCAACGCCTGCAGCAGGCGCGCGACCATCAGCACCTCGACGCTGGCGGCGAGCATGCAGGCCAGGCTGGCCAGGAGGAACAGCGCGGTGCCCGCCAGCAGCACCGGGCGCCGGCCATAGCGGTCGCACAGCGGCCCGCCCAGCAGCATCGACAGGGCGTAGCCGAGCATGTACAGGCTCAGGGTCAGTTGCAACTGCACGTCGCTGGCCCGCAACTGGTCGGCCATGGCCGGCAGCGCCGGCAGGTACAGGTCGATGCTGATCCGCGGCAGGCAGACCACCACCAGCAGCAACAGGGTCCAGAGCCAGGGGGCGAGGGGGCGTGCAACAGCGAGGGAGTGGGGCGGGGTGTCGGTAACCGGCGGCATGGCGGGCTCTGGGCAAGTGGGTACGGCGCTGAAATTAAGGTCTTTATGGTTTAATGCCGAGCACCGTTTAGAGCCTATTCGACTGGACCACTATGAGCCGTGGAAAGCACCCTGTGCCCCTCGACCTGCCCTTGCCGTCCCTGGATGAAACCCTGGGCAAGCAGGACAGCGCCTACGTTGCCTTGCGCCAGGCAATCCTGGAAAAACGCCTGCCGGCCGGCTGCCGCTTGCCCTCCACGCGCACCCTGGCCCAGCGCTGGGGCCTGTCCCGGGGCACCCTGGAAGTGGTCTTCGACCGCCTGCGCAGCGAAGGCTACGTGAGCCGCGCCAGTGGTTCCGGGACCCGGGTCTGCGCGGTGGTGCCGGACCTGTACCTGAGCGCCCCGGCAGCGGCTGCGGCGCCTTGCGCCGCCGCTGACCTTGAACCGTCATGCGCGCCGCTCGGCGTGCGCGCTGGCCAGCCGTTCGTGGCACGGCTGGCCGACCCGGCGCTGTTTCCCCTGCAGCGCTGGAGCCGCTCGTTGACCCGGGCCCTGGGCAGTGCCTCGGCGCAGTCGCTGTGTGATGCCGACCCCGCCGGCCTGCCGGTGCTGCGTCAGCAGATCGCCGAGTACCTGGGGCAGCACCGGGGCATCGCCTGCCATGCCGGGCAAGTGATGATCACCACCGGCATCCGCCATGGCCTCGACCTGCTGGCCCGCAGCCTGCTGCGCCCGGGTGACAAGGTGTGCCTGGAAGACCCCGGCTACCTTTCGGCCAGGGACCTGTTCGCCCTGGCCGGGGCGCGCCTGGTGCCGATCCCGCTGGAGGACGAGGGCATCGACACCGAGCGCCTGCAAGAGCACCGCGATGCGCGCATGGTCTACGTGACCCCGGCCCACCAGGCGCCCCTGGGCATGACCCTGCCGGTGTCGCTGCGCCTGGCCCTGCTGGACTGGGCGCGGCACAGCCAGGCCTGGGTGGTGGAGGACGACTACGACAGCGAATTCAACTACCAGGGTGCGCCCCTGGCGGCTCTCAAGTCCCTGGACCGGGACGACCGGGTGATCTACTGCGGCAGCTTCAACAAGACCCTGTTCGCCGGCTTGCGGGTGGGCTTCATGCTGCTGCCGGAGGCCCTGCGCCCGCGCTTGCTGGCGACCTTGCAGAGCACCGGACGCTCAGTCGGGGTGATCGAGCAACTGGCCCTGGCCGACTACATCGCCAGCGGCGCCTTCCTGCGCAACCTGCGGGCGGCGCGTCAGGCCTATCAGGAGCGCCGCGACCTGCTGCTGGCGATTCTCGCTCGGGAGGCACCGGGCTGCTACCGCATCAGCGGCCAGCAGGCCGGGCTGCATCTGCTGCTGGAGTTGCCAGCGGGTAGCGACGAGGCAGGTTTTCGCCAGCGCGCCGCAGAGCAGGGTCTGCTGCTGCAGGGGTTGGCCGAGCACTGCCAGAGGGCGCGCCGGCCGGCGGCGGTGATCATCGGCTACGCGGCCCTGAGCCTGGCGCAGATCCGTTTCAGCGGATCGCGGCTGGCGGCGCTGCTGGTGGCCGAGGCGCGGCAAGAGCAAGAGCAAGAGCAAGAGCAAGAGCAAGAGCAAGAGCAAGAGCAAGAGCAAGAGCAAGAGCAAGAGCAAGAGCAAGAGCAAGAGCAAGAGCAAGAGCAAGAGCACTGAGCCGGGGCTGTCATGTGCCTGTCATGTGGCTCGGGCACCCTCGACGCCCCGGCCTCGGGCCTTTGTGGACTACACGGACGTCATGATCATTGTCACCGCCGGCGCGGCCTATCTGGATATCGACGCCTACGCCGGCTGCATCGCCTACGCCGAATTGCTCAACCTCAGCGGCCGCCCGGCCCGGGCCCTGAGCAGCGCGCCGCTCAACGAGAGCATTCCCCAAGGCTTCAGGGACAGCCTCAAGGGCCTGGACCGCCACGTCCCCGAGGGCGCCGATCAGTTCGTCCTGGTGGACATTTCCAATCACCTGCACCTGGACCCGTTGGTGGATCTCGCGCGGGTGATCGAAGTCATCGACCATCACCCGGGGTTCGAGGCGTTCTGGGACGAGCGCCTGGGCAAATACGCGGATATCCGCCCGATCGGCGCCGCCTGCACCCAGGTCTATGAGCGCTGGCGCGATTCCGGCCTGCTGCCGCGGATCAGCCACGACAGCGCGCAATTGCTGGCGGCGGGCATCCTCGACAACACCCTTAACTTCAGCGGCCGCAGCTGGACCACGGCCGACCGCCAGGCCTATGCCGCCCTGGCCACCCATGCCGGCCTGGGGCCGCAGTGGCCCGAGGCGTATTTCCAGCAATGCCAGCAGCAGATCGAAGCGCAGTTGCCCCAGGCCCTGCTCAAGGATTTGAAGGTGCTCGAAGCGTCCAGCAACCTGCCGCGGCGCTTTGCCCAGCTGACGCTGTGGCAGGGCGAGGGCCTGCTGGCGCGCCAGCGCCACCTGATCGAGCAGGTGTTGGGGCAGTGGGGCGATGACTGGCTGCTGAACCTGATCAGCCTCAGCGAGGGCAAAAGCTACCTGCTGACCGGTAGCCCGGGCAGTGCCCGCAAGCTTGAGCGGCTGCTAGAGTGCAGCGCCCGGGACGGCGTGCATTGCCTGGCTCGGCCGATCCTGCGCAAGGAGCTGCTGCGCAAGGGCCTGGCTTTGCAGGCGGTGCCCTGAATCAACGGAGAAGGCCATGGACCTTGGCAAGATCTACGAGTAGAGCCGCTGGTGCGGTTGCTGCTGCTGGTTGACGGGCGACTATGCTGAGCTTCTGGAGCGCCGACAACGGCGCGGGAGGTCGGCCATGAGTCAGGAAAAAACCGCGCTGGTGCTTTCCGGAGGCGGCAGCCTCGGGGCAGTCCAGGTCGGCATGCTGCAAGCCCTGGTGGAGCGGGGGCTGGAGTTCGATCTGGTGGTGGGGGCCTCGGTGGGCGCCATCAATGGCGCCTATTTCGCCGCGCGGCCCGATGCCCGGGGCGTGGCCGAGCTGGCGGACTTTTGGCGCGGCTTGCGCAAGGGCGATGTGTTTCCGTTTTCCTGGCTCGACAGCCTGATGGGCCTGTTGCGCCATCGCGGCTGCCTGCTGCCGTCAACGGCCCTGTCGCGGCTGGTGCGTCGGGCGTTGCCGGTGGCGCTTATCGAAGACAGTCGATTGCCCCTGCATATCGTCACCACCAACCTGCTGACGGGGGCCCAGGAAGTGCTGTCCAGTGGCGACACCGAGCAGGCGCTGCTGGCCAGTGCGGCGATTCCCCTGGTGTTTCCCTGGGTGCGCATCGGCGACAAGCTGCTGGTGGATGGCGGGGTCGCGAGCAATACGCCGATTGCCGCCGCGGTGGGCCTGGGGGCCACTCGGGTGATTGTCCTGCCCACCGGTTTCGGCTGCGCCTGCCCGGCGCCGCCGTCGGGGATGCTGGCCCTGGCCCTGCACACCTTGAACCTGTTGAGCATGCGCCAGCTGGTGCGCGACATCGAACTCTATGCGTCGCGGGTGGCGATCCATGTGGTCGACCCGCTGTGCCCGCTGGGGGTATCGGTGTTCGACTTCAACCAGACCGAGGCGCTGCTGCAGCGGGCGTACCGCCAGACCCTGGACTGGGTCGAGCAGGGCGGCCTGCAACGCCGGGGCGTGCCCGATGCCCTGCAGGCCCACAGCCATGGGCCGGCTTCGGGTTAGTCGTCGAAGCCGGCCTGTTCGTGAATCTCGTCCATCTTCAGTTCCAGGCGATAGGCCACGGCGATGAACAGCGCCTGGCACAGGCACAGGGTGGCGCTCAGTGAGCGGAAGGCGAACGAGCTGCCTTCGTTGACCAGCAGCACGCTGTTGGCGCGCTTGGCCAGGGGCGACAGGGTGCTGTCGGTGATGATCAGGGTCTGGGCCTGGTTGTGCTGGGCAATGCGCAGGCAGTGCTGGGTTTCCTTGGCGTAGGGGGTGAAGCTGATGGCGATCACCAGGTCGTTGGGGCGGATGCTGCGCATCTGCTCGCGGTAGCTGCCGCCCAGGCCCGACACCAGGTGAATGCGCTTGTTGGTGTGCTGCAGGTTGTACACCAGGTAGTCGGCCACGGCGAAGGAGCGGCGCACCCCCACCACGTAGATGTTGTCGGCATTGACCACCAGCTCCACGGCCTGCTCGAAGGCCGCGTCGTCCAGCTCCAGGCCCAGGCGCTCGATTCCCGAGAGCGTGGCGTTGATGCATTCCCGGGCCAGATCGCCGCCGCTGGCCTTCTGCGACTTGTTGGCGATCATGCTGCGGATGCGCTGCTGGTAGTTCTGCACCGGCGTGGCCTTGTGGGTGTAGGCCTCGCGAAACAGCGCCTGCATTTCACTGAAGCCGCTGAAGCCGAAGCGCTGGGAAAAGCGCACGATGGCCGAAGGATGGACCTCGCATTCCCGGGCGATGTCGCTGATGCGGTCGACCATGATCCGGTCGCTCTGCTGGCTCATGTAGCTGGCAATGCGCTTGAGCTGGCGGGGCAGGCTCTCGTATTCCTCGGTGATCAGTTGCAGCAGGCGCTCGGCAGTGATCGGGGGGCTGACGAGGTCGCTCTCGGGCGTGCTCTCGGCCAGGGCCGGCTGATCGGTGCGGGACATAGAAAATCCTTCTGGCGTGTACTGATGGGCTGGCTGGGGAGCCGTCCCCTGACAATAGGTGGGCTGCCGGCAGTCTACAGGGTGGGGCCCGATAAAATCTTCGGGCCGGTGCCGGCCGGGGCTTTGCTGAAACGATGCAGGGCGTCTGGCTCAGGCTTGAAAAAGTTTAATGGAAAATATATTCCATGTAAAAAATATATAGAAAAAATATTGATTGAGGCCCGGAGACGTTTTAGTCTGCATCCACCAAGAGTGCTCGGCGGCCGGTAACGGCGACGAGCGCAGGCTGATAAAAATAACAGGAGCCAGCATGGGCCAGACTCGTTTTGCCAGTGGGCGTCAATTGGATCTGATTTGCCTCGGACGCCTGGGCGTCGACCTCTATGCGCAGCAGGTCGGGGCGCGGCTGGAAGACGTCGCCAGCTTTGCCAAGTACCTGGGCGGCTCGTCGGCGAACATCGCCTTCGGCACCGCGCGCCTGGGCCTCAAGTCGGCGATGCTGAGCCGGGTCGGCGACGATCACATGGGGCGCTTCCTGCTGGAATCGCTGGAGCGCGAAGGCTGCGACGTCAGCGCCGTGAAGGTCGATCCGCAGCGCCTCACCGCCCTGGTCCTGCTGGGCCTCAAGGACCGCGAAACCTTCCCCCTGGTGTTCTACCGCGAGAACTGCGCGGACATGGCGCTGTGCGCCGCCGACATCGACGAAGCCTTCATTGCCTCCAGCAAGGCGCTATTGATCACCGGCACCCATTTCTCCACCGACGGCGTCTACCGGGCCAGCCTCCAGGCCCTGGACTACGCGGAAAAGCACGGGGTCAAGCGGGTCCTGGACATTGACTACCGGCCAGTGCTCTGGGGCCTGGCGGGCAAGGCCGACGGCGAGACGCGGTTCGTTGCCGACCAGCAGGTCAGTCAGCATGTGCAGGGTATCCTGGGGCGCTTTGACCTGATCGTCGGCACCGAAGAAGAATTCCTCATCGCCGGTGGCAGCACCGACCTGCTGACGGCCCTGCGCACCGTGCGCGCCCTGAGCGCCGCGACCCTGGTGGTCAAGCTCGGCCCGCAGGGCTGCATGGTGATTCACGGGGCGATTCCCCCGCGCCTGGAAGACGCGGCGATCCACCCCGGGGTGCGCGTGGAAGTGCTCAACGTGCTGGGCGCCGGCGATGCCTTCATGTCCGGCTTCCTCAGTGGCTGGCTGGAAGAGGCCAGCGACGAGCGCTGCTGCCAGCTGGCCAACGCTTGCGGCGGGCTGGTGGTGTCGCGCCATGCCTGCGCCCCGGCGATGCCGACCCGGGCCGAACTGGACTACCTGTTCAGCAGCCCGGTGCCCATCACCCGTCCCGATCAGGACCCGGTCCTGCAGCGCCTGCATCAGGTCAGCGTGCCGCGCAAGGCCTGGAAGCCACTGTTCGTCTTCGCTTTTGACCACCGTGGGCAACTGGTGGAACTGGCGCAGCACAGCGGTCGCGAGCTCAAGGCCATCGGTCAGCTCAAGCAACTCTTCATCGAAGCGGTGGAGCGGGTCGAAGCCGACCTGCGGCGCCGGGGCATCGAGGCCGATGTCGGCCTGCTGGCCGACCAGCGCTTCGGCCAGGATGCGCTGAATGCCGCCACCGGGCGCGGCTGGTGGGTGGCGCGGCCGGTGGAAGTCCAGGGCTCGCGGCCCCTGGCCTTCGAGCACGGGCGCTCGGTGGGCAGCAACCTGATCGCCTGGCCCCAGGAGCAGATCATCAAATGCCTGGTGCAATTCCACCCGGACGACGAACCCCTGCTGCGCCTGGAGCAGGAAGCGCAGATCCGTGGCCTGTACCAGGCGTCCCAGGCCAGCGGACATGAACTGCTGCTGGAAATCATCCCGCCCAAGGACCTGCCCGGGGCCCATCCCGAGGTGCTCTATCGCAGCCTCAAGCGCCTGTACAACCTGGGCATCTACCCCGCGTGGTGGAAGATCGAGGCGCAATCGGCCGAAGAATGGAAAAAGCTCGATGAGCTGATCCAGGAGCGCGATCCGTATTGCCGTGGCGTGGTGCTGCTGGGCCTGAATGCCTCGGCCGAGGCCCTCGCCGAGGGCTTCCGCCAAGCGGCCGCCAGCCGCACCTGTCGGGGGTTTGCCGTGGGCCGCACGATTTTCCAGGAACCCAGCCGAGCGTGGCTGGCGCGGGAGATCGACGACCAAACCCTGATCCGGCAGGTGCAGGGCACCTTCGAACAACTGATCAACGCCTGGCGCAGCGCCCGTGGCTAATCGCCGCCGACTGTGTGGCGAGGGAGCTTGCTCGCGCTGGGGCGCACAGCGGCCCTAACCCGGCCAACCTGCTGCAACAGGTACACCGCGCCAGCCGTTTGGCGTGGGCTGCGCCCCCGAACGGGAGCAAGCTCCCTCGCCACGGGAGGTTCAACATTGATTCGAATAACAACAAAAGGTGCAGCCATGCCCGCGATCCGAATTGGCATCAACCCGATCTCCTGGAGCAACGACGACCTGCCGGCCCTGGGTGGTGAAACGCCCCTGGACACCGCCCTCAGTGAAGGCCGGGACATCGGTTATGAAGGTTTTGAACTCAATGGCAAATTCCCCAAGGACGCCCAGGGTGTGGCGGCGGTGTTGCGCCCCTATGACCTGGCGCTGGTGTCGGGCTGGTATTCCGGGCGCCTGGCCCAGCGTTCGGCGGCCGAGGAAATCGACGCCATCGCCAGCCATGTCGAGCTGCTCAAGCACAACGGCGCCTCGGTGCTGGTGTACGGCGAAGTGGCCGACTCGATCCAGGGTTCGCCGGTGCGGCTGGTCGAGCGGCCGCGGTTCCACCGTGCCCAGGCCTGGCAGGACTATGCCGACAAGCTCACTGAGCTGGCGCGCTTCACCCTGTCCCAGGGCGTGCGCCTGGCCTACCACCATCACATGGGCGCCTACGTCGAATCCCCGGCGGACATCGACCAACTGATGGGCCTGAGCGGCGAGGAAGTCGGCCTGCTGTTCGATTCGGGCCACTGCTACATGGGCGGTGGCGAACCCCTGGAGGTACTGCGCAAGCATGTGCACCGGGTCTGCCACGTGCATTTCAAGGACGTGCGCAAGCCGGTGGTGCAACTGGCGCGCAACAACTTGTGGAGCTTTCCGGACTGCATCGTCAACGGCACCTTCACCGTGCCCGGCGATGGCGACCTCGACTTTGCCGCCTTGCTCGACGTGCTGCTGGACGCGGGCTACCAGGGCTGGCTGGTGGTGGAAGCCGAGCAGGACCCAGCCGTGGCGCCGAGCTACGTCTACGCGAAAAAAGGCTACGACACCTTGCGGGCACTGCTGGACGCCGCTGTGCAACGCCGGAGCACTGCCCAATGAGCCTGTTGATCAAAAGCGCTGCTCAGGGCCGGACCCTGGTCCAATTGCCAGAGGGCGTCCTGGAATACGTGGGCTTCAGTGCCTACCGCCTGAGCCTGGGGGACAGCCTGCCTGTCAGCGCCGGCGACCAGGAGTTGTGCCTGGTGCTGCTCAGCGGCCGCATCGATGTGCAAGGCCAAGCACCCCAGGGTGCCTTGCAGTGGAACAACCTGGGGGACCGGCAATCGGTGTTCGAGGACAAAGCACCCTTTGCCGTCTATCTGCCGCCGGGCAGCCAGGCCCGGGTCAGCGCCTTGAGCGACGTGCAGATCGCGGTCTGCGCCGCCCCGGGCGCCCTTGAGGGCGGTCCCGGCCCGCGCCTGATCCGCCCGGAACAGTGCAAGCGCAGCGTGCGCGGCAAGGGCGCCAATACCCGTTATGTCTGCGACATCCTGCCCGACAGCGAGCCGGCCCATTCGCTGCTGGTGGTGGAGGTGCGCACGCCGTCCGGGCATTCCTCCAGCTACCCGCCACACAAGCACGACACCGATGACCTGCCGCACCAGAGCTTTCTGGAGGAAACCTATTTCCACCAGGTCCATCCGCCCCAGGGCTTCGTCTTCCAGCGGGTCTACACCGACGACCGCAGCATCGACCAGGCCATGGCCGTGGAAAACAGCGACCTGGTGGTGGTGCCCAAGGGCTATCACCCGGTCAGCGTGCCTTACGGCTATGAGTCCTATTACTTGAACGTCATGGCCGGGCCCAAGCGGGTCTGGCAGTTCCATAACGACCCGCAGCACAGCTGGCTGCTGGATCTCTGAAGCGCCGAACCCAGGTGGCAACCCTTTACGGAGAACAAGAACAATGAGCGACACCCCGGTAATAGGTCATTACATCGGCGGCCAGGCGCAGGACGCCGGCGAGCGTTTCAGCCCGGTGTTCAACCCGGCCACGGGTGCGGTCCAGGCTCGTGTGGCGCTGGCCGGCCAAAAAACCGTGGACGAGGCCGTGGCCTCGGCGCTGAAGGCTTTCCCGGGCTGGTCCGAACAGTCCGCCCTGCGCCGCGCGCGGGTGATGTTCAAATTCAAGGAACTGCTGGACCGGCACCACGCGGAGCTGGCGCAGATCATCACCCGCGAGCATGGCAAGGTGCTGGCCGACGCCATGGGCGAGGTGACCCGAGGCATCGAGATCGTCGAGTACGCCTGCGGCGCGCCGAGCCTGCTGAAAACCGATTTCAGCGACAACATCGGCGGCGGCATCGATAACTGGAACCTGCGCCAGCCCCTGGGGGTGTGCGCCGGGGTCACGCCGTTCAACTTCCCGGTGATGGTGCCGTTGTGGATGATCCCCATCGCCCTGATCGCCGGTAACTGCTTCATCCTCAAACCGTCCGAGCGCGACCCGTCCGCCAGCCTGCTGCTGGCGCGCCTGCTGACTGAAGCCGGCTTGCCCGAGGGCGTGTTCAACGTGGTCCAGGGCGACAAGAGCGCGGTCGACGGCTTGCTCCAGCACCCGCACATCGAGGCGATTTCCTTTGTCGGTTCGACGCCGATCGCCCAGTACATCCACCAGCAGGCCAGTGCCCGGGGCAAGCGCGTGCAGGCCCTGGGCGGGGCCAAGAACCACATGATCGTGATGCCCGACGCCGACCTCGAGCAGGCCGCCGATGCGCTGATCGGCGCGGCCTACGGCTCGGCCGGCGAACGCTGCATGGCGATTTCCATCGCCGTGGCCGTGGGCGAGGTGGCCGATGAATTGATCGCCCAACTGCTGCCGCGCATCGACCGGCTCAAGGTCGGCAACGGCCTGCACGGCGACAGCGACATGGGCCCGCTGGTGACCGCCGAGCACCAGGCCCGGGTTGAAGGCTTTATCGGCCAGGGCGTGGCCCAGGGCGCGCAGTTGCTGGTGGACGGACGCGGCTTCAAGGTGCCGGGGGCGGAGCAGGGCTTTTTTGTCGGCGCCACTCTGTTCGATCAGGTCACCCCCGAGATGAGCATCTACCGGGAGGAAATCTTCGGGCCGGTGCTGGGTATCGTGCGGGTGCCCGACTTTGCCAGCGCGGTGGCGCTGATCAACGCCCATGAGTTTGGCAACGGTGTGTCCTGTTTCACCCGCGACGGCGGCGTGGCCCGGGCCTTTGCCCGCAGCATCAAGGTCGGCATGGTGGGCATCAACGTGCCGATTCCGGTGCCCATGGCCTGGCATTCCTTCGGTGGCTGGAAACGTTCGCTGTTCGGCGACCACCATGCCTACGGCGAGGAGGGCCTGCGTTTCTACAGCCGCTACAAGAGCGTGATGCAGCGCTGGCCCGAGAGCATCGCCAAGGGGCCGGAATTCAGCATGCCGACCGCCAAGTAACGGTCTCGACGGGATGGATTTTGGAGAACCACAAACATGAGCCAACCCCTGCGCTTCGCCTTGAATCGTATGGTTGCACCGGGTTTGTCATTGCCGGAGTTCATCGACCTGGCGCACGCGCTGAAGGTCGATGCCATTGAGCTGCGCAATGATCTTGCGGGCGTGGAGATCGAGGACGGCACGCCGCCCGAGCGGGTCCGCCAGTTGTGCGCGGCCGAAGGGCTCAAGGTGTTGTCGATCAACGCCCTGTACCCCTTCGATGTGTGGAACGACGAGCGACGCCGGCAGGCCCTGAAGCTGGCCGCCTATGCCCGTGCCTGCGGCGCCGAGGGGCTGGTGCTGTGCCCGCTCCATGACCCTGCCGACCGGCGCAGCGAGGCCCAGCGCAGCAGTGGTTTGCGCACGGCCCTGGGCGAACTGGCGCCGATCCTTCGCGAGCACGGCCTGCTGGGGTTGATCGAGCCCCTGGGCTTTGTGCAGTGCGCGCTGCGCTACAAGCGCACGGCGGTGGCGGCGATTCGTGCCATTGGCGGCCTGGATGTGTTGCGCCTGGTGCACGACACCTTCCACCACCACTTGGCCGGGGAGGATGAGTTCTTCCCCGAGCTGACCGGGCTGGTGCACATCTCCGGTGTCGAGGATCGCCAGGCGCCGCTCGACAGCATTCGTGACGGCCACCGGGTACTGGTGGGCGAGGCGGACATCCTCGGCAATGCGGCGCAGATCGATACCTTGCGCAGCGGTGGCTACCGCGGCTACCTGTCGTTCGAACCCTTTGCCGAGAGCGTGCACGGGCTGGCGGACATTCGGCAGGCGCTGGGGGCGAGCATGACCCACCTGCAACAATCCCTGGCCTGACGCAGCCCTTGCTTAGGAGCCGACTTGCCGGCGAAGAGGCCCCGCAGCGGAGCGCAAGTCTCCAAGGTGCTTTCGCTGGCAAGCCAGCTCCTACGGGCGTGTTGGCAGGGCGGTTGGCGACACAACAACATTAAGGTGCAAACCATGAGTACGACACGACTGACCATGGCCCAGGCCCTGGTGAAATTCCTCGATAACCAATACGTCGAGGTGGATGGGGTGCAGAGCAAGTTCATCGCCGGGGTCTTCACCATTTTCGGCCACGGCAATGTGCTCGGCCTGGGCCAGGCCCTGGAGCAGGACAGCGGCGAGCTGCTGGTGCACCAGGGCCGCAACGAGCAGGGCATGGCCCACGCCGCCATCGGTTTCGCCAAGCAGCACCTGCGGCGCAAGATCTACGCCTGCACCTCGTCGGTGGGGCCCGGCGCGGCCAACATGCTGACCGCGGCGGCCACCGCCAGCGCCAACCGCATACCGTTGCTGCTGCTGCCGGGGGACGTCTACGCCAGCCGCCAGCCGGACCCGGTGCTGCAGCAGATCGAGCAGTTCCATGACCTGAGCATCAGCACCAACGATGCCTTCAAGGCCGTGAGCCAATACTGGGACCGGATCAACCGGCCCGAACAACTGATGAGCGCGGCGATCCATGCCATGCGCGTGCTCACCGACCCGGCGCAGACCGGCGCCGTGACCCTGGCCCTGCCCCAGGACGTGCAGGGTGAAGCCTACGATTACCCGGACGCCTTTCTCGCCCGGCGGGTGCACCGCATCGACCGCCGCCCGGCCACCGAGGCCATGCTCGGCGATGCCCTGGCGCTGTTCGAGGGCAAGCGCAAGCCGCTGATCATCTGTGGCGGCGGGGTCAAGTACTCCGGGGCCAACCGGGCTTTGCAGGCCTTTGCCGAACGCTTCGGCATTCCCTTTGCGGAAACCCAGGCGGGCAAGAGCGCGGTGATCTCCGAGCACCCATTGAACGTCGGCGGGATCGGCGAAACTGGCTGCCTGGCGGCCAACCTGCTGGCCCGGGAAGCCGACCTGATCATCGGCGTCGGCACCCGCTACAGCGATTTCACCACCTCGTCGAAGTGGCTGTTCCAGCACCCGGAGGTGGAGTTCCTCAACCTCAATGTCTGCCCCGGCGACGCCCTGAAAATGGACGGCGTGCAGCTACTGGCCGATGCCCGGGCCGGCTTGCAGGCCCTGGGCGAAACCCTGGGCCGCAGCGGTTACCGGGCGGCTTGGGGCGGACAGATCAGCGCGGCCAAGGCGCAGTTGGACGCCGAGGTCGACCGGCTCTATCAGTTGCAATACCAGGATCACGACTTCGTGCCGGAAATCAACGACCACCTGGACCCGGCGGTGCTGCGCGAATTCATCGAGCTGACCGGCTCCTGCCTGACCCAGAGCCGGGTGCTGGGGCTGCTTAACCAGGCGCTGCCCGCGGACGGCATCATCGTCGCCGCCGCCGGCAGCCTGCCCGGCGACCTGCAGCGCAGCTGGCGCAGCAGGGAGGTCAACAGCTACCACGTGGAATACGGCTATTCGTGCATGGGCTACGAGGTCAACGCGGCCCTGGGGGTCAAGCTCGCCGAGCCGGATCGCGAGGTGTACGCCCTGGTGGGCGACGGTTCCTACCTGATGCTGCATTCGGAGCTGGTCACCTCGATCCAGGAGCGGCGCAAGATCAACGTGGTGCTGCTGGACAACATGACCTTCGGTTGCATCAACAACCTGCAGATGGGTCACGGCATGGACAGCTTCGGCACCGAGTTCCGCTACCGCAACCCCGAGAGCGGCAAGCTCGACGGCGGCTTTGTGCCGGTGGACTTCGCCATGAGCGCCGCGGCCTACGGCTGCAAGACCTACAAGGTCAGCACCGAGGAGCAGTTGCTGGCGGCCCTGGCCGATGCCCGGACCCAGACGGTCTCGACCCTGATCGACATCAAGGTCCTGCCCAAGACCATGATCCACGGCTACCTGTCCTGGTGGCGGGTGGGCGTGGCCCAGGTGTCCACCAGCGCGCGCACCGATGCGGCGGCCAAGACCCTGAATGAACGCCTGGCCCAGGCCCGGCAGTACTGATCGCTGTGCAACGAACAACCACAGGAGTATCTGCATGTCTTTGAAACTTGGCGTTATCGGGACCGGGGCCATCGGCCAGGATCATATCCGTCGTTGCAGCCAGACCCTGCTGGGCAGCCAGGTGGTGGCGGTCACCGACATCAACCTTGAGTCGGCGGCCAAGGTGGTTGGCGACCTCGGGCTCGGCGCCGAGGTCTACCCGGACGGCCACGCGCTGATCCAGGCGGCGGAGGTCGAGGCCGTGCTGGTCACCTCCTGGGGCCCGAGCCACGAGGAGTTCGTGCTGGCGGCAATTGCCGCGGGCAAGCCGGTGTTCTGTGAAAAGCCCCTGGCGGTGACCGCCGCCGGCTGCCGGCGCATCGTCGAAGCGGAAATCGCCCACGGCAAGCGCCTGGTGCAAGTGGGCTTCATGCGCCCCTACGATGCCGGCTACCAGGCCCTGAAGGCGGTGATCGACAGTGGCCGGATCGGCGAGCCGCTGATGCTGCACTGCGCCCACCGCAACCCGCGGGTGGGGGAGAACTACAAGACCGACATGGCCATCACCGACACCCTGATCCATGAACTGGACGTGCTGCGCTGGCTGCTGGCCGACGACTATGTGTCGGTGCAGGTGCTGTTCCCGCGCAAGACCAGCAAGGCCCTGGCCCATTTGCGCGACCCGCAGATCGTGCTGCTGGAAACCGCCAGGGGCACGCGGATCGACGTCGAAGTGTTCGTCAACTGCCAGTACGGCTACGACATTCAGTGCGAAGTGGTGGGGGAGAGCGGCATCGCCAGATTGCCGGAGCCGTCCCAGGTGCAGTTGCGTAGCGAGGCCAAGCTGTCCAACGCCATCCTAATGGACTGGAAAGAGCGTTTTATCGCCGCCTATGACGTCGAGCTGCAGGCCTTTATCGACGGTGTGCGCGCCGGCCAGGTGGGCGGGCCTTCGGCCTGGGACGGCTTTGCCGCCGCCGTGGCGGCCGACGCCTGTATCGAAGCGCAGAACAGCGGCCAGATCGTCAGGATCGAGCTGCCCCAGCGGCCCGGCTTCTACGCCTGATCCAGGAACTCTTGCAGAGCGCTTTCGCTGGCAAGCCAGCTCCTACGGGGGAGGTTTGATGATTGCCGTGGTAGGAGCCGGCTTGCCGGCGAAGGGGGCCTTGCGTTGAGCGCAGGTCTTGGGCCTGCAGCCGTCGCGCGGCAGCGGTTTTCAAGGAGGAAAATCGATTTAGAATAAAATTCTAAAATGAGTTGATATAGAAATTATTTTCCAATAAAGTCATTTCCAGGTTGCCGACTAGCTAGGTTGCATACCCCTCAGGCAGGTTTTGAGCGCGGTGTGCACCGACCCCCAAAAACAAAACAGGTCCCGTCGATGAAAACCTTCAAATCCGCTGTCCTCGCTGTCGTTTCACTGTTGCGCCCAGCTTCGGCGCCGGCCGCTGTGACTCCCCGGGCCCGCCGCTCCGCCATCCTCCTGACCTGCCTCGGCTTTCTCTCTGTAGAGCGCAACGGTGCGCTGCTGTGCTGCGTTCCTGGCGCGCCGGTGGTGCATCTGCCGCTCTGAGTCGTTCTGCGCTTTATCCATAAAACCTACAAGAACGTGGAGAAAGACCTGTTATGAACACCAAGATCCGTTTTGCCTCGCTCGCGCTGTCGCTGCTGCTGACCAGCGGGGCGGCGCTGGCCGACGTCAAGATCGGCGTGAGCATGTCGCAGTTCGATGACACTTGGCTGACCTACCTGCGCGAGTCGATGGACCAGAAAGCCAAGTCCCTGCCCGATGGCGTCAAGCTGCAGTTCGAGGACGCGCGCAGCGACGTGGTCAAGCAATTGAGCCAGGTCGAGAACTTCATCAGCCAGAAAGTCGACGCCATCGTGGTCAACCCGGTGGACACCGCGGCCACCCGGAAAATCACCGAGGCCGCGGTCAAGGCCGGCATCCCCCTGGTGTATGTCAACCGGCGTCCGGATGACCTGAACCTGCCCAAGGGCGTGGTCACCGTGGCCTCCGACGACCTGGAGGCCGGGAAGATGCAGATGCAGTACCTGGCGGAAAAAATGGCCGGCAAGGGCGACATCGTGATCCTGCTGGGCGATCTGGCGAACAACTCCACCGCCAACCGCACCAAGGGCGTCAAGGAGGTGCTCAAGCAGTACCCGGGGATCAAGGTCGAGCAGGAACAGACCGGGGTCTGGCTGCGGGACAAGGGCATGACCTTGGTCAACGACTGGCTGACCCAGGGCCGCAAGTTCGATGCGGTGGTGGCCAACAACGATGAGATGGCCATTGGTGCCGCCATGGCGCTGAAGCAGGCCGGGGTCGAGAAGGGCAGTGTGCTGATCGCCGGTGTCGACGGCACCCCCGATGGCCTGCGCGCGGTGCAGAAGGGCGACCTGGCGATCTCGGTGTTCCAGGATGCCAAGGGCCAGGCGGACGGCTCCATCGATACGGCGGTGAAGATGATCAAGCGCGAGCCGGTGGAGCCGGCCGTGTGGATTCCCTATCGCCTGATCACCCCGCAAAACGTCGACCAGTTCAAGTAACGCCGCGCCTCGGGCCAGGGCGGTTGCATAACAACAATAAGTGGCGGGGCGGCCCCAGGCGGCCCTGCCGATGGAGTAGCTGATCATGTTCTCTTGCGCGACTGCCTCAAGCACCCCGCTGGCCGCCGTCCAGCCTGCCGCTCCGGCGACCGAAGAGCCTTATCTGCTGGAGGTGATCAACGTCAGCAAGGGCTTTCCCGGTGTGGTGGCCCTGTCCGATGTCCAGCTGCGGGTACGCCCGGGAACGGTGCTGGCGCTGATGGGCGAGAACGGCGCCGGCAAGTCGACCCTGATGAAAATCATCGCCGGCATCTATCAGCCGGATGCCGGTGAGCTGCGCCTCAAGGGCCGGCCGGTGGTCTTCGACACACCCCTGGCGGCCCTGCAATCGGGCATCGCCATGATCCATCAGGAACTCAACCTGATGCCGCACATGAGCATCGCCGAGAACATCTGGATCGGCCGCGAACAGCTCAACGGCCTGCGCCTGATCGATCACCGCGCCATGCACCGTTGCACCGCGCAGTTGCTGGAGCGCTTGCGCATCGACCTCGATCCCGAGGAGCGGGTGGGCAACCTGAGCATCGCCGAGCGGCAGATGGTGGAGATCGCCAAGGCGGTGTCCTACGACTCCGACGTGCTGATCATGGATGAGCCGACTTCAGCCATCACCGACAAGGAGGTGGCGCACCTGTTCTCGATCATTGCCGACCTCAAGGCCCAGGGTAAGGGCATCATCTACATCACCCACAAGATGAACGAAGTGTTCGCCATCGCCGATGAAGTGGCGGTGTTCCGCGATGGCGCCTACATCGGCCTGCAACGGGCCGACAGCCTGGACGGCGACAGCCTGATCTCGATGATGGTCGGGCGCGAGCTGAGCCAGCTGTTTCCCCAGCGCGAGAAACCCGTCGGCGAGCTGCTGCTAAAGGTTCGCGACCTGCGCCTGGACGGGGTGTTCGACGGCGTGTCCTTCGACCTGCATGCCGGGGAGATCCTCGGCATCGCCGGGCTGATGGGCTCGGGCCGGACCAATGTCGCCGAAACCCTGTTCGGCATCACCCCCTGCGACGCCGGGGAGATCATCCTCGACGGCCAGCCCCTGCGCATCGGCGACCCGCACCGGGCGATCGAGAAGGGCTTTGCGCTGCTGACCGAGGATCGCAAGCTCAGCGGCCTGTTCCCCTGCCTGTCGGTCCTGGAAAACATGGAAGTGGCGGTGCTGCCGCACTACGCCGGCGGCGGTTTTGTCCAGCAGAAGGCCCTGCGCGCCTTGTGCGAGGACATGTGCAAGAAGCTGCGGGTCAAGACCCCGTCCCTGGAGCAATGCATCGACACGCTGTCCGGGGGCAATCAGCAGAAGGCCCTGCTGGCGCGCTGGTTGATGACCAACCCGCGGATCCTGATTCTCGACGAGCCGACCCGGGGTATCGACGTTGGAGCCAAGGCCGAGATCTATCGGCTGATCGCCTTCCTCGCCAGCGAGGGCATGGCGGTGATCATGATTTCTTCGGAACTGCCGGAGGTCCTGGGCATGAGCGACCGGGTCATGGTCATGCACGAGGGGGAGCTGATGGGCATTCTCGACCGCAGTGAAGCGACCCAGGAACGGGTGATGCAACTGGCGTCCGGAATGTCGCTGGCGCACTGAATTCTTCAATCGATGGCGACCGGCGGCGCGTTCAGGCGCCCCGGTCAGGCGATAACAAAGGTGAGTGGTTATGAACGTGATGTCTGAAAACAAACCGGCCGTGGTGCCCGCCAGAACCCGCCGGCGCTTTCCCACCGAACTGAGTATTTTTTTGGTGCTGATCGGCATCGGCCTGGTGTTCGAGCTGTTCGGCTGGATCGTTCGTGACCAGAGCTTCCTGCTGAACTCCCAGCGCCTGGTGCTGATGATCCTGCAGGTGTCGATCATCGGTCTGCTGGCCATTGGCGTGACCCAGGTGATCATCACCACCGGTATCGATCTGTCCTCGGGCTCGGTGCTGGCCCTGTCGGCGATGATCGCCGCCAGCCTGGCCCAGACCTCGGACTTTGCCCGGGCAGTGTTTCCGTCCCTGACCGACCTGCCGGTGTGGATACCGGTGGTGGCCGGGCTGGGGGTGGGCCTGCTGGCGGGGGCGATCAACGGCAGCATCATCGCCATCACCGGCATTCCGCCCTTTATCGCCACCCTGGGCATGATGGTGTCGGCCCGTGGCCTGGCCCGCTACTACACCGAAGGCCAGCCGGTGAGCATGCTCTCGGATTCCTACACCGCCATCGGCCACGGCGCCATGCCGGTGATCATCTTTCTGGTGGTGGCGGTGATCTTCCACATCGCCCTGCGCTACACCAAGTACGGCAAGTACACCTACGCCATCGGCGGCAACATGCAGGCGGCGCGCACCTCGGGGATCAACGTCAAGCGCCATCTGGTGATCGTCTACAGCATCGCCGGGCTGCTGGCGGGGCTGGCCGGGGTGGTGGCCTCGGCGCGGGCCGCCACCGGGCAGGCGGGGATGGGCATGTCCTACGAGCTGGACGCGATCGCCGCCGCGGTGATCGGTGGCACCAGCCTGGCCGGTGGGGTGGGGCGCATTACCGGCACGGTGATCGGCGCGCTGATCCTCGGGGTCATGGCCAGCGGCTTCACCTTTGTCGGCGTCGACGCCTACATCCAGGACATCATCAAGGGCCTGATCATCGTGGTGGCGGTGGTCATCGACCAGTACCGCAACAAGCGCAAGCTCAAGCGCTGAGGCAGCGGCCTGGCGGCGGCGCTGGCTTGGCCGCAAAGGAGCCCATAAGGGAATGCAACGCTGGCTGGCCGGTTCGCCGGCAAGCCGGCTCTTACAAGAGGTGAAACAAGGGGTAAAAGGCTCGAATTGGCTGTCCGGTACTGCCGTTTGTCTTCTAACAGGCACGCCTCTATGGAATTTTTTGTTATAAACGCACTCCGATAAGCGCCAGCAAAGCCCGTGATTACGGGCTTTGTGCGCTTTGTCGGACAGATTCGCTGTCATTTCAGTTGCTGCGCCCTCAAACCGGCCTTAGACTGCCGCCCCTCGTAAATTGAGTGCCGGGTGGCGCTTGGAAGGTATGGCGCCTTTCTGATGACCTGACGGGTCAACCGGAAACAGTTTGAATTCGCCTTAATGCACGTATTTTTTATAGAGAAATCAATGACCAAGGAAAAGTTGCTGGCCATGCCGGCGGATGACTACATGAATGCCGAGCAGCACGCTTTTTTCAGCGACCTGTTGCAAGCCATGAAGGTGGAAACCCACGAGCGCATCGAACAGAACCGGATCGCCATTGAAAGCCTGGACACCCCGGCTGACCCGGCCGACGCCGCTTCCGTCGAAGAAGAGCGCACCTGGCTGGTCAACGCCATTGATCGCGATCAGCGCATGCTGCCGCAACTGGAGCAGGCCCTGGGCCGGATCAGTGACGACACCTTCGGCTGGTGCGACGACAGCGGCGAGCCGATCGGCCTCAAGCGCCTGCTGATCAGCCCGACCACCAAGTACTGCATCGAAGCCCAAGAACGCCACGAGCAGATCGACAAGCATCAGCGTCAGGCTTGAAAGCAGCTGCAAGCTTGTAGCTTCAAGCTGCAAGTGCATCCTTGCCTCCGAGTGCGTAGCCTTGCCAGCGCTGCGCACTGGGGCGAGAGCAAGTCCCCGGCGCTTCTACGCCAGTCTTCACTTCCCTTGATCTACTGCAACATCCCCCTCTTCAGACCCTGAATAATGCCTCGCACATGCCGCTTGCTGCTTGTAGCTTGCCGCTGCTCCTCTTCCTACTAAGGGACCATGGTTAATGGCCTTTTAGTGGCGTCTAATGCCGCAAACAATGACAACGATGTGGGGTGACAAAGATGTCAAGGAATGGATCTCTAGCGGCGTCGGCCGCGCAGCCGCTGGCAACACCCGAAACCGCCGCCCGCTGGTGGTCGCCGTCGTTGCAGAGCGCGGCGCTGATGGGGCTGTTCGCCGGTCAGGCCCTGGGCGGCTGGCCGCTGTACCTGTGCCTGCCGCTGGCGGTACTGGTGATCTGGATACCCCGGCTGCGCTCGCGCAAGGCCTGCGAGGTGCCGGTGGCGACCGACAATGAGCTGTCGGCGCTGACCCGCGACCTGTCCTACAGCACCACCCACAATGCGCTGTCCGCTGCCGGCGTGGCCTATTCGGTGACCCAGCTGGCAGACCGCTTGCAGTCCCAGCTCGACGCGGCGGCGCGCATCGTCGGCAACGCCGAGGTGATGATCAAGACCGAACAGGTCACCTCACAGCTCAGCCAGCAGGCCCTGGGCGCCGCCAGCCAAGCCCATGCCAGCAGCGCCGAAGGGCGCACGGTGCTGGGCGAGTCCATCAGCCGCATGCACTCCCTGAGCCAGCGGGCCAATGGCAGTCGCGAGCTGATCGAAGCCTTGAGCCAGCGCAGCGAAGAGATCCAGCGGGTAACCCTGGTGATCCAGTCCATCGCCAGCCAGACCAATCTGCTGGCGCTGAATGCGGCCATCGAGGCGGCCCGGGCCGGGGAACACGGGCGTGGTTTCGCCGTGGTCGCCGACGAAGTGCGCGGGCTGGCCGGGCGCACCGCCGCGGCCACCGACGAGGTCGGGGTGATGGTGGCCGATATCCAGCAGCGCACCAGCGACGTGGTGGAACAGATCCGCCAGCTGTCCGATGACCTCAACCTGGGGGTCGAGCAGGTCGAGCTCACCGGCCGTCACCTGGAGAACATTGCGAGCCTGGCGGCCGGGGTGGAGGGGCAGGTCAGCGAGATCGCCCGGGGCGCCGATACCAACCGCGAACAGCTCGACAGCCTGTTCCACGCCGTGGAGCAGATGCGCAGCGACCTGGCCGTCAGCGACCAGCAGACCCGCAGCCTGGCCGAGGCCGCGGTGCAGATGGAAGGGCAGGCGGAAACCATCAGCGAGCGTCTGGCGGCGGTGGGCCTGGACGACTATCACCAGCGCATCTATGACCTGGCCCGCGAGGGTGCGCGGCGCATCGCCGAGCAGTTCGAGAACGACCTGGCGCAGAACCGCATCAGCCTCGATGACTTGTTCGACCGCCACTATCAGTTGATCGCCAATACCCAGCCGCCCAAGTACCAGACCCGCTTCGACCGCTACACCGACCAGGTGCTGCCAGCGATCCAGGAGTCCCTGCTGCCGCGCCACGACGGCCTGGTGTTCGCCATCGCCTGCACCCAGGAAGGCTACGTACCGACCCACAACAAGATCTTCTCCCAGCCGCTGACTGGTGATCCCCAGGTGGACAACCTGCACAACCGCAGCAAGCGCAAGTTCGCCGATCGCACCGGCATCCGTTGCGGCAGTCACCAGCAGCCGTTGTTGCTGCAGACCTACACCCGCGATACCGGCGAGCTGATGCATGACCTGTCGGTGCCGATCATGGTTCAGGGGCGGCATTGGGGCGGCCTGCGCCTGGGCTACAAACCCGAGCAGAGCGCTCCCCGGCACAAGTCTTGAGGCGCCGATTGTTACTCGCGGGGTAACGCTGCTGTGCAGATTCGGGCTGTTACAGAGGCCGGGAAGCGATTAGTATCTCGATATCGTTAGGGAGCTAGCTAATTCCGCGAGGTACACCATGCACAGCAAAGTCGATGTGGCAGTGATGATTGGCAGTGGCGTTCCCGCTTCGCTGCGGGCCCTGGGGCGCAAGGCGTGCTGGGTGGTGCTGGTCAATGGCGAGCAGCGTGGCACCGCGTTTGCCAGTCGGGTCGAGGCCGAGGAGTGTCGGCAGGCGTGGCAGGCACAACTGGCGACGGTCCAGGGCGTGCGCCAGGGGCTCAGGTACTCGGCTTGAAGCCTGGCCGGGCGCCTGGATTGGAGACTGGGTCGTTGGGCTCCCGTCGCCGCCCTGAGCCGGTGGGGCGAGGGCGGCGGGTGGGTTCGAGCGAAGAGGGGGTATCAGGCGTTCAGGGCGCCCTGGTCAATGGCCAGCTTGAGAGCCTTGGCCGAGGCCTTGGCTGCGGCCAGGGCTTCTTCCGAGGTCTTGAACCAGCGGTCCCGTTCCACTTGGTGGAAGGTGATCTGAGTCAGTGGAGGTTTGGCGCGCATGGCAATCACGGCCTGGAATTCGCCTTCGACTTCTCTGCACTCGCCACGAATGAAAAACTCGCCAATATCTAGTTCGGTCACGTCTAGCCTTCCCTTGGAGATGAGTGAGTGCTTGAACGCCCGTACCGCGGCTGTTCAACCAGCGGCGGAGTATGGCAGCTGTTGGCTGGCGACGGGCTGAGTTATGTCATTGCGGTTTTAGGTAGCGAATGTTCCGAGGCACTAAAGTGAACTTTCTGACGCTTGAATCCGCCGATCCAGATCACTGCTCCAGAGTATTACTGGCTAGAATGCCGGGCCTGCGTGGACGGCTCAGGGCAAGATTACCGACTGGTGTGCAACATTAGTCTTTGTACTAATGAAAGTCCGGGCAACCATGGATTGCTCGCTTTAAATGGTCGAAATGCACAAAGTTGCTCTAGAATTGCCTGTGCAACCCGAAGTGGCTGCCGATCCGGGGATTCAATCTTGGGGTATATCCGCCTTTCCGGCCTGTTTTTAGTACCCGTCCCAGATAATTCGCCGCCACACTTTTCGGGGTGTCAGAGCCTACTCCTACAGACTTCGACCTGTGCCTGATGCTTCGGCGAAATGCCCGTTGCTCAGCGCCGGCGTCAACGCCGTGGCCTGGAGTGCTCGCTGCATTTGAGTGTTTTTTTAGGGTAACTGATTGGGGTGATCACGCCGTCATGGCGGTTTTTTGTGCTGTCCTTTTTTTACGGGCGGCACCCTTTTGAGTATCGGGGAGTGTTCCTTGGCAGTAAGTAATCTTGAAATGCATGCGTTGTTCGTGTTGGGTGATTTGCGCGCAAAGTTGGTCAAGCAGTTCCAGTCTCGTTTTGTCTACATCACCGAACAATCCGCTGAAGGCTTCTACGTCGCCGAGATCGATACCGAGACGGCGCTGGTGGTGGACGACAAGCCACGCCTGGAACTCAAGGTCGGCGATCATTTTCGCGCCGCCGTGCTGCCCAGCCGGGAAGGCGGCAAGCTGGAGATCCGCTTTCGCGAGATCAAGCTCACCGTCTATGGCCTGGGCGACTATGCCTTTGTCAGCAGCCCCCTGGGGCAGGGGATCGTCTTCAAGGAAGGGCATTCGGTGGTGACGCTCTTCGCTGCCAACGAGCAATTGCAGGAAGGCCTGACCAAGACCCTCAAGGCCGTCACCGCCAAGGCCGCCAAATTCCGCAAGGGCGAGCTGGTGAGTTTCAAGGCCAGCGAGTGATGAGCCAGGGCCGCGCCGAATTTCATCGCCAGCATCAGCAGGCCGCCGCCGAAGAGGCCCGGCGCCTGTTCGCCGAAAAGCCCCGCTTGCAGGGTGCCTGGTTGAACTGGGTGGCCGGCGAGTTGTATCACCTGCGTCCGGCGGCCTATGCCAGCATGGTGCGCCGCGAGTTGCAGCGCTTGCAGGAGCCAGCAGACCCTTGATGGCCGATCCCGGCATCGTTCCCGGTGGAAAATACGCAACCTCTACTACAGTCAGTTGACTCAATGCTTCAGGGGTCGCACGCATTAGTGCAGCGTGTCCCTCTTGGCCCTGGTCCCGATTCCGCGAGGTGTACCCCATGAAAGGCTTCCGAGCGCTGCTGGCCAGTGGCCTGCTGACCCTGGCCGGCTTGAACCCGTTGCCGTCGGCCATGGCCGCCGAGCCGATCCACTTCGCCGACCTGAACTGGGAAAGCGGCAGCCTGATCACCGAGATCCTGCGCATCGTGGTGGAGAGCGGTTACGGCTTGCCCACCGATACCCTGCCGGGCACCACCATCACCCTGGAAACCGCCCTGGCCAGCAACGATATCCAGGTGATCGGCGAAGAGTGGGCCGGGCGCAGCCCGGTGTGGGTCAAGGCCGAGGCCGAGGGCAAGGTGATGGCCCTGGGGGATACGGTCAAGGGCGCCACCGAAGGCTGGTGGGTGCCGGAGTACGTGATCAAGGGCGATCCGGCCAGGGGCCTCAAGCCGCTGGCGCCGGAGTTGCGCAGCGTCGCGGACCTGGCCCGCTACAAGGAGGTGTTCAGGGACCCGGAGACTCCGGGCAAGGGGCGCTTCCTCAACAGCCCGATCGGCTGGACTTCGGAAATCGTCAACCAGCAGAAGCTCAAGGCCTATGGCCTGCAAGACAGCTACGTGAATTTTCGCAGCGGTTCCGGGGCGGCGCTGGATGCGGAGATCAGCTCGGCGATTCGTCGCGGCAAGCCGATTCTGTTCTATTACTGGTCGCCCACGCCCTTGCTCGGGCGCTTCAAGCTGGTGCAGCTGCAAGAGCCGCCGTTTGACGCCGAAGCCTGGAAGACCCTGACCGACGCCGACAACCCCAACCCGCGGCCGAGCCGTTCCCTGGCCTCCAGGTTGTCGATTGGCGTGTCCGCGCCATTCCAGAAGCAGTACCCGCAACTGGTTGAATTCTTCGCCAGGGTCGACCTGCCCATCGATCCCCTCAACCAGGCCCTGGCGCAGATGAGCGAAAGCCACAGTGCTCCCCGTGACGCGGCTCGGGCCTTCCTCAAGCAACACCCTGAGCTCTGGCGCGCCTGGGTGCCCCAGGACATCGCCGCCAAAGTCACTGCCGCCCTGATGTAGGAGCCGGCTTGCCGGCGAGGAGGCCCGCAAGGCATGCGTCGCCCTTGGATCGCCTTCGCTGGCAAGCCAGTTGCCACGGGGTCAAGCCGGATCAGAAGCGGGTCTGCAGCGCCAGTTCGAAGGTCCGCGGTGTGCCCAGGTAATACGCTGGCGACACATGGGCAAACTGGCCATAGACCTCGTTGGTCAGGTTGCGCACTCGGCCGGTGACGTTGGTGTGGTTGTCGAGCTTGTAGCGCAGGAAGCTCCCGTAGAGGGTGTAGGCGGGCATCTGCATGGTGTTGGCGTTGTCGGCGTACACCGAGGCCACGTAGCGCGCGTCGACGCCGGCCTGCCAGCTGGGAGTCAGGTCATAGGTCAGCCACAGGTTGGCCAGCCGCTCGGGAACGTTGGTCGGGGTGTTGCCCTTGCGCGAAACCACGGCGCCGCTGGCAATCTTCTCGTTGAACTCGTCGTATTCGGCGTCCACCCAGGCGAAGTTGGCCTCGGCCAACAGCTTGGAAGTGATGCGCAGGGAACTGGCCAGTTCGATGCCCCTGGAGGTCTGTTGGCCCACCGGGATGCTGTTGGCCGGGTCCAGGGGATCGGTGACGGCAAAGTCCTGGCGCTGGATGCGATAGGCGGCGACGGTCGCCGAGCCTCGTCCTTCGAGGTAGTCGAACTTGCTGCCCACTTCCCATTGCTTGCCGGTGGACACCTCGAAGTTCTGAGTGCCGCTGGGCTGCTCGGCGGCGGTGCTGTATTGCACGTAGACGTTGGCGCTGGGCAGGAACTGCCAGGTCAGCCCCAGGCGTCCGGTGACCGGTTCCCAGCGGCGTTCGAGGTGGCGCGGGTTGCTGGCGGTGATGGCCCGGTGGTTGGTCACGTCCAGGTCGATGGCGTCGTAGCGCAGGCCGCTGAGCAGGGACAGTTCATCGGTCAGGGCCAGGTGGTTCTCGATGAACAGGGCACGGGTGGTGACCTGGTTGGTCTTGTCCTTGACCCAGCGCTGGCGGGTGTCCTTGAGGTCATAGAAGTACCCCGGCTGGAAGTTGTCAGGGTCGACGCTGTTGTTGGCCGGCACGTTCCACGGCGAGTTGGTGGTGCTGTTGACCTTGTATTCGAAGCCCCCGGACCAGGTGGTGTCGAGGCCGAACAGCTGATCGTCATGGCGCAGCTCGAACTGGTTGCCGTCCTGCTGGCCCTGGTGCCGCACCAGGTAGGCGGTGGAGCGGTTCACCCGGCTGTTGTCGGCGTTGTACTGGTAGGTTTCCAGGTTGCGGTAGTCGCGCTGGCTGTCCAGGTGGTAGAGGGTGTTGCGCACTGAGGTGCTGGGGTTGATCCGGTAATCGATGATCGAGCGCAGCCACACCGTGCGCTGCTCATACAGGCCGTCGGCGACGTTGTAGTTGTTGAAGCGGTTGTGCTTGTCGATCTTCAGCTCGCCGACCTTGGGGTTGAGTACCGGGGTGCCCCAGTAGGGGCTGTCCTCGTGCTCGTCCTGGTACTCCACGGCCAGGGTGTGGGAGAGGTCCGGGGTCAGGTCGCTGAGCAGCGAGAAGGCCAGGCTCCAGGCGTCCCTTTCCTGGCGGTCGATATAGCCGTTGCTGGTGTTGTGGCTGACGTCGAAGCGCGCGTAGTGCTGCACCTCGGCGCCGGCCGGGCTGAGGGCGTGATTGACTCCGAAGGCGGTTTGCGTGGTGTCGTAGCTGCCGTAGCCGAGCAGGGCTTCGGCGGCCTGTTCGCGCCGGTCGGCCAGTTTGGTCACGTAGTTCAGCGAGCCACCCACGGAGCCGGCGCCATTGATCAGCGACGAGGGCCCGCCCACCAGTTCCACCCGGTCATAGATCCAGGCATCCACCGGCCGCGCCAGGCCGGTGGCGACGTTGATGCCGTTGAACATCTGGGTGATCTGGCTGCTGGTGAAGCCGCGGTAGGAGACAAAGCCGCCGAACCCCGGCGGCGCGCTGGCGTTGACCCCGGGCAGGGCATTGGCGGCGTCCTGGAAGGTCCGGGCGCCGCGGCGCTCAAGGTCCTGACGGCTGGCCACGGCCACCGAAGCCGGGGTTTCCCGCAAGCTCAGGCCCAGGCGCGAGGCCATGCCACTGGACTGCTCCAGGTTCAGGCCCGGCTCGGCATCGGCTTCATCGGCGCCAATGGTGGTGGGTGCCAGTTCCAGGTTTGGCTGGCCCCAGGCGTGGATGGACAGGCAGCCCAGCAGGCTCGCCAGCAAAGGGAGGTGTTTCATCGGTGCATCCTGAATTCTTGACTAGGAAAAGGCCCACGAACGCGCGCCGCGCGACAGCGCAGTGGGCAGGTTGAGCACGAGCAAGAATCAGGCGAGAGGCGGTGCCCGGGGATGGGCCGCGGGCCAGGTGGAGCGGGCGGGGAGGTCGGTCTTGGCCAGGGCGCGCGCAGGCGGTGCCTGGGGTGGCGGCAGCAGGGCCAGGGTCAGGCTGGAGTTGAGTGGCGGGCCCATGCCGCCGGTGGAGCACAGCGGGCAGCCGAAGGCCTTGGACAGGGTTGGCAGTGAGTCCGGATCGGCTGGCTGCGACAACGGCGTCCGGGTGGCCGGGTCGATGCTACAGAACTGCCCACCGATACCGTTGAGCTGCAGGCCGAGCATCTGCCCGTGGCCGATGCTGCAGGCAAATACGTTGAACAGGACGCAGCAATAGAGCATCCAGGCAACGAGCGATCGATCGGAACGGGCAAATTTCATGGGGTGGCACTTTACCATCGAAGGCGACGAACGTACTGACAAAAGTGCCGATTTGGGTCCATTCTCTTTACGACTTTTTTACAAGGACGTCTGAACATGAATCTTCTGCTTGCACAGGGGGTGGCGGGTAGCTTCCTGTTGATCAGTTTGATCCATCTGTACTGGGCCGCCGGTGGCAAGCGTGGTAGCGACGCGGTGATTCCCGAAGTGCCGGGGCCGGGCCCCGGAATGAGCCAGCCGGCGTTTCGCCCGCCGGCCTTGGCGACCATGCTGGTGGCGGTGGGACTGCTGCTGGTGGCGATGCTGGTGTGCCTGCGGGTCGGGCTCTATCTGCCCACCGTCGCCCATCCGTCCCTGCAATGGGTGATCAGCGCCATTGCCCTGCTGATGTTCGCCCGGGCCATTGGCGACTCCGAACTGGTGGGGTTCTTCAAGCAAGTGCGCGACTCGAAGTTCGCCCGCCTCGACACCCTGTTCTACTCCCCGCTGTGCGTGGTGCTGGGAGCCGGATTGCTGGTGCTGGCCTGGGCCTGAGGGCCGCCAACCCACTGCTGGCGCGGGCTTGTGTCGCAACTGGCTTGTGTAGGAGCCGGCCCGTGTAGGAGCTGGCTCGTGTAGGAGCTGGCTTGCCAGCGAAAGCGTTTTCGAAGTCGCCGCAAGGCTCACGGGCCTCTTCGCCGGCAAGCCGGCTCCTGCATGGGCGCTGGACTCAGTTGCCGGCTTCGCTGCGTTTGCTGCTGACTTCCGCCGGTACATCGTCGCCGGCCATGCGTTTGCGGAACAGCGCCGCCCGGGCCAGCAACAGGGTGGTCACCGGCACCGTGATCGCCAGCAGGATCGGGATCAGCCAGGCGTGCAGCACCGGCCCGGACTTGAGCGCCGAAAAGTACAGGATCGAGGCCAGGGCCACGGTCCAGGAGCCCATGGTCGAGGCCAGCGCCGGCGGGTGCATGCGCTGGAAGTAGCTTTTCATGCGCAGGATGCCCAGGGCGCCGATCAAGGCGAACAGACTGCTGATCACCAGCAGCAGGGCCACCAGCACTTCCACCCAGAGGGGCAGTTGTTCCAGGCTGTTCATTCGATCACCTCGCCACGCAGAAGGAATTTGGCCAGGGCGAAGGAGCCGACAAAGCCGAACAGGGCGATCAGCAGCGCCGCCTCGAAGTAGGTGTCGCTGGCGTAGCGAATGCCCAGCACCAGCATCATCAGCATCGCCAGGATGTACAGGTAATCCAGGGCCAGAACCCGGTCCTGGGCCGAGGGGCCCTTGAACAGGCGCACCAGGGTCAGGACCATGGCCAGGGAAAACAGAAACAGGCTCAGCAGGATCGCGTTGCTCAACAGCGCGCTCATTCGAAAATCTCCATCAGCGGGCGCTCGTAGGTCGTCTTGAAGTGCTGGATGAATTGCGCTTCGTCCTGCAGATCGAAGACGTGCAGCAAGAGAATGCTGCGGTCCAGTGACAGCTCGGACCAGACCGTGCCCGGCACCACCGTGGTGATGGTGGACAGCGCCGCCAGGCCGTTGGCGTCTCGCAGGTCCAGGGGAATCTTGACGAAGGCCGAGCGCACCGGGTGGCGCCCGTCGTTGAGCACGCCCCAGGCCACGATCAGGTTCGACACCAGCACGTCGCAGCCAACCCGCAGCAGCAGGCGCAGGATGGTGCCGGGGCGGCGGATGCGGATCGGCAGTGGCCGCAACGGGCGCATCAGCAAAGGCGCAAGAAAGCCCAGGATGGCCCCCAGCAGCAGATTGCCGGGGCTGATGGACAGGTTCAGCACCAGCCACAGCAGCCACAGCGCCAGGGACAGGAAGGGCGCGGGGAACAGGCGCTTCATGGTTGCACCTCCAGCGCCGCTGCGGCCTTGGACTCAGGGCTGAGCACGGTGCGGGTGCCCAGTACCGCCATCACATAGTGCTCCGGATGATTGAGGCTGTCGGCGGTGGCCTGGGTGAAGCGCAGCAGCGGCTCGGCCTTGAAGCTGAGCAGCACGCAGAGTCCCAGCAACGCCACGATCGGCACGCATTCCAGCCGCCGCAATACCGGCGAAGGTCGCTCCTCCGGGCTCCAGAAGCGCTGGATGCCCAGGCGCGCAAAGGCGATCAGCGAGGCCAGGCCGGAGAGGATCAGCAGCGCCAGGAAACTCCAGCCCGCCAGCGCAACCGACGTGTCGCCGCTGGTGCCCAGGCCCGTCGGGTTGAGCAGCGCGGCGATCAGGTTGAGCTTGCCGATAAAGCCCGACAGCGGCGGCATGCCGATGATCAGCAGGGCGCAGGCAATGAAGCTCAGGCCGAGGAAGGCCATGGTCCAGGGAATCACCTGGCCGACCACCACTTGCTGTTCGTCGTCGAGGTTGCTGCCCCGGGGCGGGGGAAGGGTTTCCAATGGCCGCGGAAGGATTTCGCCTTCGTCTTCCAGGGGCACTTCAACCGCCGTGCGCGAACGCTCGATCAGCTCCGCCAACAGGAACAGCGCGCACAGCGCCAGGGTCGAGCTGAACAGGTAGAACAGCGCCGCGCCGGTGAGGGCCGGCTGGGCGAAGCCGATCACCGCGATCAGGATGCCCGCCGACACCAGGATGCTCAGGCTGGCCATGCGCTCCAGGCGCTGGGCCGGAAGAATCGCCAGGGCCGCGCAGAAGATCGTCGCCAGGCCGCCATAGATCAGCCACTGGTTGCCGAAGTAGGCCGAGGCCCCGGCCTGCCCGGAAAACAGCAGGGTCCACAGGCGCAGCACGGTGTAGATCCCGACCTTGGTCATGATCGCGAACAGCGCCGCCACCGGGGCGCTGGCCGAGGAGTAGGCCGGCACCAGCCAGAAGTTCAGCGGCCACATCCCGGCCTTGGCCAGGAAGGCGATGGCCAGGATCGCCGTGCCCGCATGCAGCAGGCCGCGGTCGGCTTCCGGCACCAGGGGAATCTTCATCGCCAGGTCGGCCATGTTCAGGGTCCCGGTGACCCCGTAGATCATCGCCGTGCCGATCAGGAACAGCGACGAAGCCAGCAGGTTGATGGTGATGTAGTGCAGCCCCGAGGACACCCGCGCGCGACCCGAGCCGTGCAGCATCAGGCCGTAGGAAGCCGCCAGCAGCACCTCGAAGAACACGAACAGGTTGAACAGGTCGGCGGTGAGGAAGGCGCCGTACAGGCCCATCAGCTGGATCTGGAACAAGGCGTGAAAGCTGGCCCCGGCGCCATCCCAGCGAGCCATGGCGAACAACAGCGCGCTGACCCCGATGATCCCGGTGAGCACCATCATCAGCGCCGACAGGCGATCCACCACCAGGGCGATGCCGAATGGCACCTGCCAGTTGCTCGGCAGGTACACGCCGAAGGAGCCGGTGGCGCCCTGGGCCTGGGTCCAGTACAGCAGGTAGCAGGCCAGGCCCAGGCCCAGCAGGCTGGAGAACAGGTTGATCCGCGCCTTGAGCGGACGGTGTTTTTCCCCCAGCAGCAACATGATGGCCGCGGTCAACAGCGGCAGAAGGATGGGGGCGACGATCAGGTGCGACAACGAACTCATTCCTTGGGCTCCCGGCCATCGACGTGGTCGGTGCCGGTCAGCCCTCGGGACGCCAGGAGCACCACCAGGAACAGCGCGGTCATGGCGAAGCTGATGACGATGGCGGTCAGCACCAGGGCCTGGGGCAGCGGGTCGGTGTAGTGCAGCAGGTCCTGAGGCACGCCGTCCTTGACGATCGGCTCCTTGCCAATGAACAGGCTGCCCATGCTGAAGATGAACAGGTTGACCGCATAGGACAGCAGGCATAGGCCCATCACCACCTGGAAGGTCCGTGGGCGCAGGACCAGCCAGACGCCGGATGCGGCGAGGACGCCAATGGCGATTGCGATGACTTCTTCCATCAGGCGGCTCCGCTCTTGATCAGGGATTTGGACTGGCTGGCCGGCTTGTGGGCTCGCACCGATTGGTGCGCCAGGGCGGTGAGGATCAGCAGGGTCGCGCCCAGCACCACCGCGTACACGCCAATGTCGAAGAACAGCGCGCTGGCGATATGGATGTCACCGAACAGCGGCAGGTCCACATGCACCGTGTGGGTGGTGAGGAACGGATAACCCCAGGCCAGGGCGCCAAGGCCGGTGGCCAGGGCGAACAGCAGACCGGTGCCCATCCAGCGCAGCGGCCGCAGGCTCATCTGCGCCTCGACCCATTGGGTGCCCGCCACCATGTACTGGAGGATGAAGGCCACCGACATCACCAGCCCGGCGACGAAACCGCCGCCCGGCAGGTTGTGCCCGCGCATGAACAGGTAGAAGGACACCACCAGGGCGATCGGCAGCAACAGGCGCACCAGCACCGCCGGCACCATCATGAAGCCCAGGGCGGTATCGCTGGCCTGGCGCGGGTTGACCAGGTCGGTGACCACGTCCGGGGCCAGCAGGCGCTGCTGCGCCGGCAACTGCATGCTTTCCTTGGGCGGGCGGAAGCGCCGCAGCAGGGCGAACACAGTCAGCGCCACGGCCGCCAACACGGTGATCTCGCCCAGGGTGTCGAAGCTGCGAAAGTCCACCAGGGTCACGTTGACCACGTTGGTGCCGCCGCCTTCAGGCAGGGCACGGCTGAGGTAGAACGAGGAGATGTCGTTGGGGGTAGGGCGGGTCAGCATGGCGTAGGACAGCACCGCCATGCCCAGGCCCACGGCCACCGACAGGCAGAGGTCGCGCAGGCGGCGGATGCGCGCCTTGGGCAGGCTGCTGGGCAGTGGCGAGACTTCTTCGATCCGCCGTGGCAGCCAGCGCAGGCCAAGGAGGATCAGCACCGTGGTCACCACTTCCACCACCAGCTGGGTCAGGGCCAGGTCCGGCGCGGAGAACCAGACGAAGGTCACGCAGGTCATCAGCCCGCAGACGCTGACCATGGTCAGGGCCGCCAGACGGTGATACTTGGCCTGCCAGGCAGCGCCCAGGGCACAGGCGATGGCCAGCAGCCAGAAGGTCACGAAGACGATGGAACCGGGGATCTTCGGCCGGTCGCCCCAGGTCAGCTGGCTGTAGAGCATGGGAATCAGGCCGGTGATCACCGCCGCCAGAATCAGCAAGAACAGCTGGCTCTGCAGGCGCTTGGTGCTCAGCCGGCGCTCCAGGCGCCGGGCCAGGCGGGTCATGCCCACCAGGCTGCGTTCGAACAACAGCTTGCCGTTGAGACGGCCCACCACCGGCGGGTAGGCGAAACGCCCGGCCACCAGCGGTTTGTGCAGCAGCAGGTAGAGCACAATGCCGCAGGACATGGCGATCAGGCTCATGATCATCGGCGCATTGAGGCCGTGCCAGATCGCCAGGCTGTACTCGGGCAGGGTGCCGCCCACCACTGGCCGCGCGGCGGCGGCCAGCGGCGGACCGATGATCTGCGCCGGGAACATGCCCACCAGCAGGCAGGTGAACACCAGCAACTCCACCGGTGCGCGCATCCAGCGCGGTGGCTCGTGGGGCGTGTGCGGCAGGTCGGTGGCCGGCTCGCCGAAGAACACATCGACGGTAAAGCGCAGGGCGTAGGCGACGCTGAAGGTCCCGGCGATGGTGGCGATCACCGGCAGGGCGATTTCCACCCAGGCGCTGGAATTGATGAACACCGTCTCGGCGAAGAACATCTCCTTGGACAGGAAACCGTTGAGCAGCGGCACCCCGGCCATGGAGGCGCTGGCCACCATGGCCAGGGTCGCGGTGTAGGGCATCAGCTTGATCAGGCCATTGAGTTTGCGGATGTCGCGGCTGCCGCTCTCGTGGTCGATGATCCCGGCGGCCATGAACAGCGAGGCCTTGAAGGTGGCGTGGTTGAGGATGTGGAACACCGCCGCCACCGCCGCCAGCGGGCTGTTCAGGCCCAGCAGCAGGGTGATCAGCCCCAGGTGGCTGATGGTGGAGTAGGCCAGCAGGCCCTTCAGGTCGTTCTGGAACATCGCGCAGTAGGCGCCCAGCACCAGGGTGCAGGCCCCGGCGCCGCTGACGATGTAGAACCATTCTTGGGTGCCGGACAACGACGGCCACAGGCGGGCCAGGAGAAACACCCCGGCCTTGACCATGGTCGCCGAGTGCAGGTAGGCCGAGACCGGCGTTGGCGCGGCCATGGCGTGGGGCAGCCAGAAGTGGAAGGGGAACTGTGCGCTCTTGCTCAGGGCGCCCAGCAGGATCAATGGCAACAGGATCGGGTAGAGCGCATGGGCGCGGATCTTGTCTCCGGCAGCTAGCACCTGATCCAGGTCGTAGCTGCCGACCACATGGCCGAGCAGCATGACCCCCGCCAGCAGGCATAACCCGCCTGCGCCGGTGACCATCAGGGCCATGTAGGCGCCGCGGCGGGCGTCGGAGCGGTGGTGCCAGTAGCCGATCAGAAGGAACGAGAACAGGCTGGTGAGCTCCCAGAAGAACACCATCTGGATCAGGTTGCCGGAGATCACCAGGCCCAGCATGGCCCCCATGAACGCCAGGAAGAAGGCGAAGAAGCGCGGCACCGGATCTTCCGGCGACATGTAGTAGCGCGCATACAGCGCCACCAGACTGCCGATGCCCAGCACCAGCAACGAGAACAGCCAGGCGAAGCCGTCCAGGCGCAGCACGAAGTTCAGGCCCAGGCTTGGCAGCCAGGTATATTCCTCGCGGATAATCCCGCCGTCGGCGATCTGCGGATACAGCAAAGCCACCTGGATGGTGCCAATGAGTGCCACCAGGCCAGCCAGCAGAGATTCGGTGTTACGCGCGTTGTGCGGCAGCAGGGCCGCCAGACAGCTGCCAATAAATGGCAGAAGCAGTAGAACTATCAGGGACATAGGTTTCTAATCTGCAGAAAAGTGTGACGCATAATACGTGCCAGGCCTCCGATCACCAACCGCCACGGACGGCTCGGCCCCCCTAAGAAATGTTACATGCGCTTTCAAAGGTAGGAGACAAATGCCGGATGCGCCCGTTCACCGGGCGCTGCAAGGCCAATGCCCTGCCCAGGTCAATCTGCTGCAAGGATGGATAACGGTGCACCTCATACAAGGATCGACCCTGGGTCGGATGATTCGACGCACAGGTTTCGCTTTACTATTTAGCGCTTTCGGCGCGGTGCTGGGCATTGGCCTGGAGCATTACCTGGAGCGGCCCGCGATGCTCAAGACCCGCCAGGCGCTGACCATCGAAGGCCCGCTGGGCGATGCCCAGCGCTACCAGTTGCCAGCGGGCACGGTGCTTTACTACGACCGCTCCCTGGCCGAAGGGCATGCGCTCTACCACGCCTATTTCTATTTCCACGGCACGCCCGAGCATGACCCGGTGCGGCTTGAGCCCAAGCACCAGGGCTCGCTGATCGCCCCGACCTGGCTCTATGCCCCCGGCGACCCCGCGCTCTAGGCGCTGGCTTGCCAGCGAGGGCACCCGCCGGATCGCTTTCGCCGGCAAGCCGGCTCCTACAGGCCGTCCGCTGCCTGGTCGGCCAAGGCCGGTCGATCGGCTTTCGTGGCCCGACCCTTGGGCTTCCATTCACTGATAATCACCGCCGCCACGATCAAGGCGCCACCCAGCAGCGCCAGCCCGGGCAGGCGTTCCCCGGCGATCCGCCCGAAAATTCCGGCCCATACCGGTTCACCGGCATAGATCAGGGTGGCACGGGTTGGCGAGACGCTTTTCTGCGCCCAGTTCATCGCCACCTGGATCGCCGCACTGGCCGCCCCCAGTCCCAGGGCGCTGGCCAGCAGCAGCCAGGAAAACTCCGGTAGCGTCTCGCCGGTCGGTAGCACCATGGCAAAGGCCAGCAGCGCGGTGATCGCCAGTTGCACCACCGTCACCCGGCGCACATCCACCCGCCCGGCGAAGCTGCTGATGAGGATGATTTCCGCGGCAATCGCCACGGTGCTGATCAGGGTGGCGATTTCGCCGGGGCTGAAGTCCAGTGAGGCGCCATTGGGGCCGGACAGCAGCATCAGGCCGGTAAAGGCCAGCATGATGCCGATGCTCGGCAGCAACCCCGGGCGCTTGCCCATGAACAGCCATTGCAGCAGGGGCACGAAGGGCACGTAGAGGGCGGTGATGAAGGCCGACTGGCTGCTGGGAATGCTTTGCAGGCCGATGGTCTGCAAACCGTAGCCGAGCATGATGGCGGTACCGATGAAGGTCCCGGCCCGCAGTTCGAACAAGGTCAGGCCACGCAAATGGCGCAGGGAAAACAGGGCGACGATGCACGCCGCCGCGGCAAAGCGCAGGCCGACGAAAAACATCGGTCCGCTGACGCTCATGGCTTGCTGCACCAGAAGGAAGGTGCCGCCCCAGATCAGGGTGATCAGCACCAGCACCGCTTCGGCCCTGCTGAGTGGGAAGCGTATTGCGCGGGAGGGCGTTGAAGTCATGGCCTTGCGTGCTACCTGAGGGGGGACGCACAATGCGCCGGAAGCTGGGCAGTATACTGCGCAGGCCCGGAGAGCGAGCAATATAGTGCACAAAGATAACGTCCAACGGGCTTCGGTCCTGCAACATGTCAGCCTTAACGTGCGACGCCTGCGCCATGCGGCAGGCTTGAGCCAGAGCGCCCTGGCCGAAAAGTCCGACGTCAGTCGGCGGATGCTGGTGGCCATCGAGGCCGGGGAGAAAAACGTCAGTCTCGGCACCCTGGACCGGGTGGCCGAAGCCTTGAACGTGGCATTCAGCGACCTGATCCAGTCCCCGGACGCCCGTGACCCGAGCCGCATCAACGAGCTGGCCTGGGCCGGGGCCATTCCCGGGAGCAAGGCGCTGCTCCTGGCCAAGGCCGAGGCCAGTCGTGAAGTGGAGCTCTGGGAGTGGCAGCTGGAGCCTGGCGAGGTCTATCACTCGGAGTGCGACACCGTCGGCTGGAGCGAGCAGATCTATGTCTTCGAGGGCTGCCTGACGCTGTTCTTCGGCGACGCCGAGCGGCGCCTGGAAAGCGGTGATTTCTTCGTGTTCGCCAGTCATGTGCCCCACGGCTATCGCAACGACGGCCCCCTGGCCACGCGCTTCGTGCGCAACGTGGTGTACTGATTGCCCAGGCCTGCCAGCCACTGTTGGCCAGTCAACAGCGGTTGGACATTTTGCCTGTTTTCAATTCAGGGTCTTTCTCTGGAATAACCATCAAGTCATTGAAATAAAACGTTTTTATTTTTAGGCACGACTCCTGCAATTGTCCTGATAACGAGCCCCCGAGCGGTGTTCATCTTGATCTTCAGGACGTGGAGTCGGCCCATGACAGCCCCAGCCCAACCCTCACCCAATGCCCACCTGATCCGCAGCGATGCCGAGGCCATCAGCGTCGCCCGCGACCTGGCCCAGCGCTTTGCCGTCGAGGCCGCAGTGCGCGACCGCGAACGGCGTCTGCCGCGCGCAGAGCTTGACGAGTTTTCGGCCAGTGGCCTGTGGGGCATCACCATCCCCAGGGAGTACGGCGGTGCTGGAGTGTCCTACGTCACCCTGACCGAGGTGATCAAGATCATCTCCGCCGCCGACCCATCCCTGGGCCAGTTGCCGCAGAACCACCTCGGCGTGGTGGACATCCTGTTGCAGACCGCCAGCGAAGAGCAGAAGCGCTATTACTTCGCCAAGGTGTTGCAGGGCTACCGCTTCGGCAATGCGTTTTCCGAAGCCGGCAGCAAGCACGTCGGAGCCTTTGAGACGCGGATCCGCTTCAGCGGCGAGCAGGCGCAGATCGATGGCGAAAAGTTCTACTGCACCGGCGCCTTGTTCGCCCATATCGTGCCGACCGTGGCGGTGGATGAGCACAACCAGGCGCACATTGCCTTTATCGAGCGTGACAGCCCCGGGCTGACGGTAATCGACAGCTGGGACGGCTTCGGCCAGCGCACCACCGCCAGCGGCGGGGTCAGTCTCAAGGCGGTGCAGGTGCCGCGCAGCGCGGTGATCCCGGCCCACCAGGCCTTCGACCAACCCACCGCCGACGGTCCGATTTCGCAGATCATCCAGGCCGCGGTGGACACCGGCATCGCCGTCGCCGCCCTGGAAGACGCCAAGCACCATGCCCGGCAGTCCCGACCATGGATCGACAGTGGCCTGGATCACGGCTGGCAGGACCCGTTCACCATCGCCGCCATCGGCGACCTGGAATGGCGGGTGCACGGCACCGAGGCAATCCTTGCCAAGGCCGCCGAGGCGGTCGATCAGGCCCTGGCCAGCCCCAGCGAAGACAGCGTCGCCCAGGCCTCGTTGGTGGTGGCCCAGGCCAAGGTGCTGTCGGCGCAAAGCGCCTTGCTCGCCGCCAGCAAACTGTTCGAGCTGGCCGGCACCCGCTCGGTGTCGGCCAAGTACAACCTCGACCGCCACTGGCGCAACGCCCGCACCCACACCCTGCACGATCCGGCGCGCTGGAAATACCACCTGATCGGCAACTTCCTGCTCAACGGCGTCAAGCCGCCCCGTCACGCCTGGAACTGAAAGGACTGCGCCATGAATGCATTGACCCGCCCCGACACCCCGCAAGTGGCCCTGGAGCACAGCGCCGATACCCTGCAGCGAGCCCGCGCGCTGTTGCAGCAGACCCTGGACTTCGTCCGTCAGCAGGCCCGGCCCTGGTCCGGCAGCGGCCTGAGCAAGGCCAGTGACGATCCCTATGTGATCAGCCGTTTCGGCGACCTGCAGATCCACATCGAAGTCGCCGCCGCCCTGCAGGAACGCGCCCAGCGTCAGTTGCACGAGCACCAGGAACCGGCGGAGATCAGCGTGGCCCTGGCCGAGGCCGCGATTGCCGCCAGCCAGGCGTTGCTGGCCGCCAGTGACGCCGAGTTCGAACTCACTGGCCAGCGCAGCCCGCAGCCGCAGAACCTGGACGACCCGCTGCGCTGGAAGTACCAGCTGATCGGCAACTACCGCCTCAACGGCGTGCCACCCCAAGGTTTCAGGAGTGCTGTCTGATGTCCCGTGAAATCCGCCTCAATGCCTTCGACATGAACTGCGTCGGCCACCAGTCGCCGGGCCTCTGGGCCCACCCCCGGGACCGCTCCTGGCAATACAAGGACCTGGAGTACTGGACCGACCTGGCCAGGATCCTCGAAAAGGGCAAGTTCGACGGACTGTTCATCGCCGATGTGCTGGGCATCTACGACGTCTACAACGGCAATGGCGAGGCGGCGATCCGCCAGGCGGCCCAGGTGCCGGTCAATGATCCGCTGCAATTGATCCCGCCCATGGCCCTGGTCACCGAGCACCTGGGCTTCGGCCTCACCGCCTCGCTGTCGTTCGAGCATCCGTATCCCTTCGCCCGGCGCCTGTCCACCCTCGATCACCTGACCAAGGGCCGCGCCGGCTGGAACATCGTCACCTCCTATCTGGAGAGTGGCGCGAAGAACATCGGGCAGCAGGCGCAGACCGAACACGACGCCCGCTATGACTACGCCGAGGAGTACCTGGAGGTCTGCTACAAGCTCTGGGAGGGCAGTTGGGAGGACGGCGCGATCCTGCGCGACCGCGAGCGGCGGATCTTCAGCGACCCGAGCAAGATTCACGAGATCCGCCACGTCGGCAAACACTTCCAGGTGCCGGGTATCCACCTGTGCGAGCCGTCGCCGCAACGCACCCCGGTGCTCTACCAGGCCGGGGCGTCGAGCCGCGGCAAGCAGTTCGCCGCCGAGCACGCCGAATGCGTGTTCGTCGCCGCGCCGTCCAAGGTGCTGCTGAAAAAGACCGTGGCCGACATCCGCCGCCGCGCCGCCGAAGCCGGGCGCGACCCGTCGAAGATCCTCATCTTCAACCTGCAGACGGTGATCCTCGGCGAAACCGATGCCCTGGCCAAGGCCAAGTTCGAGGAATACAAGTCCTGGGTCAGCTACGAGGGCGCCATGGCGCTGATTTCCGGCTGGACCGGTATCGACTTCAGCCGCTTCAAGCCCGACGAGCCCCTCAAGCACGTGCACACCAACGCCATCCAGTCGGCGGTGGAAGCCTTCTCCACGGCGGACCCGAACAAGGTCTGGACCCCCCACGAACTGGCCGACTGGGTCGGCATCGGCGGCTTTGGCCCGTTGTTCGTCGGCAGCCCGCAAACCGTGGCCGACCTGCTCCAGGAGTGGGTCGAGGAAACCGATGTCGACGGCTTCAACCTGGCCTACGCCCTGACCCACGAAACCTTTATCGACGCGGTTGAGCTGTTGGTCCCTGAGCTGCAGAAACGCGGGGTGTACAAGACCGAGTACGCCCCCGGCACCCTGCGGGAAAAACTCTTCGGCGCCGGCCCGCGCCTGCCGGCCAATCACCCTGGCAGCGCCTGGCGCGACCTCGGTGCCCGGCCTCAGCCGCAACGCGCCAGCGCCTGACCCCCACGCTTCGCGTAGGCGCTGGCTCGCCAGCGAAGAGTCCGGCAGATCGGCACCTGCACAGAAGCCGATCCGCCCGTAGGAGCTGGCTTGCCAGCGAAAGGGCCACTAAAGCCCGTCAATGTCCAGCCAGCGGACCACCGCACGCATGGCCAAGCCATAGAGGTCACCCCATGAGCGTGCACGAACTCAAACCCGCGCCCAGCATCGAGGCGCTGCCTGCCGAAGCCCGCCTGCAAGGCTCCGCGGCCCTGGAACAGCTGCGGCACTGGGCCCAGGCCCGGCCGCTGGACAATGCCCTGCGCCACAAGCGCCACGGGCACTGGTATGCCTGGCGCTGGATCGATGCCCTGCGCGGTGTCGAGCGCCTGGCCGACGGCTTGCGTCAGCAAGGCCTTGACCGGCAGTCCCGGCTGGCCCTGAGCGGGCCGTTCGAGCCGGACCTGTTGCTGCTGGCCCTGGCTGCCCGGAGCCTGGGCGCCGAGGTGTTCAGCCTCGACCCGGAGCTGGCGCCCGAGGCCCTGCGCCAGACGCTTTGGCGCCTGCAGCCGAGCCACGCCTTCGTCCACTCGCGGCGCCAGGTCCTGGCCTGGGTGGCCGCCGGGGAACAGGGCCCGGCCCCGCGTCTGCTGATCGCCGGGCAAGCCTTGCCGCGCTTGCCCGCCGGGGCGCGCCAGCCGCTGCTGGCCTTCGCCGACCTGCTGGGTCCCAGCGAAACGCCCCAGCGTCAGCTCCATTGGCGTCATCCGGCCACTGCCGAGCAGATGTGGAGCGAAGAGGGCACGCAATGGGCGGCGGGCTTGCAGGTGCTGCTGGAGTACTGGCTGAACAGTGGCCACAGCCTGGCCTTCCCCGAAACCAGCGCATCCGCCAGTCGCGACCGCCGCGACGTGGCCCCCAGCGGCCTGCTGCTGTCGCCGCCGCGCCTGCAACAGCTGGCGGATGAAATCGAAAGCCGCCTGGCGCCTCCCGGCAGTTGGCGCCGGCGCCTGTGCGAGTGGGCCATTGCCCATCCTCACCGGGCCTTGCCCCGGCTGCTCAAGCAGCGGGTGCGCCGGTTGCTGGGCTTTGCCCGCCTGCAGTTCATCTGGCAGCCGGCGCCGTCCACCACCCAACCCTCAACCCCGGCCTGGATCGCCGAATTCAAACGGAACATTGCATGAGCCCCAGCGAACCCATCCTGCAAGTGCGCGCCGTGTCCCTGTCGTTCAAGGGAGTCAAGGCCATCAACCAGCTGTCGTTCGACGTGCGCCGTGGCGAAATCTGCGGGCTGATCGGACCCAACGGCGCCGGCAAGAGCTCGTTGCTCAACCTGCTCAACGGGGTCTATCGCTTCGACAGCGGGGCGATTGTCTTCGAGCGCCAGAGCTATTCGCGCATCGACCCGCTGAGCGCCGCTCGCCGTGGCATTGGCCGGACGTTCCAGAACAATGCGCTGTTCAAGAAGATGAGCGTGATCGACAACCTGCTCACTGGCCTGTCGCGGCATGCGCGCACCTACCTGATCGAGCAGGCCCTGGGCTTGCCCCGGGCCCGGCGCGAGGCCGCGACCTTCCGCCAGCTGGCCCAGGGCATCCTGCAGTTTCTCGATTTGCAGGCGCTGCGCGATGTCCCGGTGGGCAACCTGTCCTACGGCCTGCAAAAACGCGTGGAGCTGGGCCGGGCGCTGATTGCCGGGCCCAGCCTGCTGTTGCTGGACGAACCCCTGGCGGGAATGAACGCCGAGGAAAAGCAGGAAATGGCCGGCTTCATCGCCGACATCAATCGTGACCTGGGCACCACCGTGGTGTTGATCGAGCACGACATGGGGGTGGTCATGGAGCTGTGCGACCACCTGGTGGTCCTGGACTACGGGCGCAAGGTGGGCGATGGCACGCCAGCCGAGGTCCAGGCCGATCCTGAGGTGATCGCCGCTTACCTGGGAGCCGTGCACGCATGACGTTCTTCTTCGAAACCCTGCTCGGCGGCCTGCTGGCCGGCACCCTGTATTCCCTGGTGGCCATCGGCTTCGTGCTGATCTACAAGGCCAGCGGCGTGTTCAATTTCGCCCAGGGCGCGATGCTGCTGTTCGCCGCCCTGACTTTCGTCAGCCTGCACGAGCAGGGCGTGCCCTTCGCTTTGGCGCTGCTGCTGACGGTACTGGTGATGGTCATCGCTGCCTGGCTGATCGAGCGCCTGGTGCTGCGGCCGTTGGTCAACCGTTCGCAGATCACCCTGTTCATGGCCACCCTGGGCCTGTCGTTCATCATCGAGGGCCTGGCCCAGGGGCTGATGGGTTCCCAGGTGCGGGCCCTGGACCTGGGCATCGACGACGTGCCGCTGTTTCTCGGGCCGCTGATGCTCAGTCAGTTCGATCTGATCGCCGCGGCCACCGCCCTGGTGCTGGTGGTGGTCCTGGCGCTGCTGTTCAACAAGACCCGCATCGGCATCTCCCTGCGGGCGGTGGCCGACGACACCACGGCGGCGCTGTCCATCGGCATCAACCTCAACCGCATCTGGCAGATCGTCTGGGCCGTGGCCGGGGTGGTGGGGCTGG
>NZ_QKLN01000080.1:0-381 GCF_003225665.1 Pseudomonas sp. TKO26 | reverse complement strand
CGCGCGCCGCCACGCGAGTAGGCGAGGGGCGCGCGCGGCGGCGACGGCCGAGCGAGCAAAGCAGGGCGCCGCCGAACAACGCCCACCACACGCGTGCCCCCAACCAGCCGAGGACCCCGCACCGCCGCCGAGGCCCCGCCCCAGCCAACCAACGCCCCCACGCTAAGCCCGCCGAGGGCAGAGGAGACGCGCGGGCACGGCCGGAAGAAGGCCCCCGCCCGCGACGGGCCCCGGCCCAACGCAAATACCCGACACATCGCCCCCGACGTCAAGGGGGCCGAAACCACCAGCTGACGTTGGCCTCGGGGAAAAACGGCTTGAGACCGCCGCGCCCCGCCGAGGGGAACCGAAAGCAACCCCCAGCTCTGCAGACCCTCCTCC
>NZ_QKLN01000069.1:0-381 GCF_003225665.1 Pseudomonas sp. TKO26 | reverse complement strand
CGGCACGGTCGACCACCATGTTCTCGGTGCCGTCCGACTGCAGCAGGGCCACCATGCGCTGCTCCGACCTCTTGGTATTGGGGTAGATCGACTGCCCGAGCCAGCAGTCGCTTTCCAGCACCAGGGGCATGGTCAGTTCATTGAGGTGATCGATGATCTCCAGGTGCTCGGCGATGCCCACTTCGCGGATCGCCGCCAGGGTGCGCTTGGTGCCGCCGATCTTGTCCCGGTGCGGGGTGTGCACCAGTACCGGCAGGTTGTACTGCTTGGCCAGTTCCAGCTGCGCGGCGAGAAAACGGTCGTCCTCGGGGGTGATGTCGTCGTAGCCGATCTCGCCGACGGCCACCACGCCGTCCTCGACCAGGGAGCGCGGGTGGATCT
>NZ_QKLN01000068.1:0-383 GCF_003225665.1 Pseudomonas sp. TKO26 | reverse complement strand
TGATCACCGGGCCTATCACCACCGGCGGCAGCAAGCGGTCGATAAAACCGGTGCCCTTGATCTTCACCGCCAGGCCCAGGAACGTATAAACGAAACCGGCCGCCATCACGCCGCCCATGGTCGCCGCGAGGCCGAACTGGCCCTTGGCGAGGATGATCGGGGTGATGAAGGCGAAGCTCGAAGCCAGGAATACCGGCACCTGACGCCCGGTCACCACTTGGAACAGCAAGGTGCCTAGACCTGCGGTGAACAGCGCAACGTTTGGATCAAGACCTGTGATCAGCGGCATCAACACCAGCGCGCCAAATGCCACGAAGAGCATTTGTGCGCCAGACAGGATCTGGCGCCAAAGCGGGTCGTTGAATTCATCCTGCATGCTCACG
>NZ_QKLN01000067.1:0-384 GCF_003225665.1 Pseudomonas sp. TKO26 | reverse complement strand
CCGGCCCTCGATCACCCGATCGCTTTAGACCAGGTACACCAGGGTGCTGCGCTTCTTATCGAGAAAACGCACCACCTGCATGGTCTTGAACTCCAGGGAAGTACGCTCCTTGAAGACCTCCTCACCATCCTTGAGCTCACCCTTGAACGCGACCGGCCCCACCTGGCGACAAGCGATGGCCGCCTCGGCACGGTCCTCCGCCAAACCCAGACCACCCTTGAGGCCACCCGTCTTGGCTCGCGCCAGATAGCACGTCACGCCGTCCACCTTGGGTTCATCGAAGGCCCCGACCACGATGCGATCATTCGGCCCGACAAACTTGAACACCGCGGCCACCTGGCCAATTGCCCGGGCCGAAACAATGAGCGGCACGGCCCCGAGCGA
>NZ_QKLN01000079.1:0-384 GCF_003225665.1 Pseudomonas sp. TKO26 | reverse complement strand
ACCAGAACCGAGTGTCCCTAGCTCTTGTTCTGGCCTCTATAACGAAACAAAAGTGGGCTCCATGCTTCCGCTCGCGTTTCTCCCGCCCGTGCCGTTAGATGTTCTGATCATGGGAGCTGGTGTTTCTCGTTTTGGTCTGGCCGCTTACTTGCGGCGCCACCAGCCTGGCAAGGTCTTTGCGATTCTTGAATCCCGTGAGCGAGCGGGCGGAACGTGGGACTTGTTTCGCTATCCTGGCATTCGCTCTGACTCGGACCTGTATACCTTTGGTTTCGACTTCCAGCCCTGGCCCAAGGACAAGTCTCTGGCCGACGCCCAGGACATCCCCGCATCCCTGAGCGAGACCGTCGACGAGTACGCCCTGGAAGCCGTTTCCGAGAACAA
>NZ_QKLN01000066.1:0-386 GCF_003225665.1 Pseudomonas sp. TKO26 | reverse complement strand
ACCCAGTGCCATGAAGGCGGTGTGGAGCTGGACATCTACGAAGCCGGCAGCCGCCCGCGCGGCGTGGGTGTGCTGTCCGGAGGAGGCATGACTCGCGAAGCCGCGTACGGCAAGCTCAAGGCGCCACTGGGAGCTGGGCTGGAAATCAGCGACGGACGGAGCCTGGAGTGACCGGCCCTGTGCGGCGCGCTGGCCTGATGCACCCGTAGGAACCCGGTTGCCAGCGCAGAGGCCCCCAAGACAGCCCTCGGGGGCCAGCCGGCTCCCACGGGTGGCTCAGGCCCGCCCCCCGCACAGGCCCCGTCCCACCAGGCGCCGTACCTCGCTGATTCGCAGCCCGGCCCCCCGGAGCCCGTACGGCTCTCCGTACGCCCCTCCGCGCGTCG
>NZ_QKLN01000065.1:0-386 GCF_003225665.1 Pseudomonas sp. TKO26 | reverse complement strand
CTGCCCGACGCCCCGTGCAGCCAACCGCAAGCGCGTCAATCGGACCTGCCAGCGGCTGCATCAGGTCCGATTGACGCGCGTGCGGTTGGCTGCACGGGGCGTCGGGCAGAGCTTGGCCGACGTTGGCAGGGCGTCTCCCTGAGGCAGCGGGGAACCTTTCCTCAACAAGTTACCAACAGACTTATCCACAGCTTGGTCCGGCCCTCGCCGGACCGATGACGATCAAGGGTTATCCATGTCGCACTCGATTAGGGTGGCCATTTCCCCCGCGGAACTGGAAGCCCGTTGATGATTGCATAGTCGGCCCGCCATCGGAGCCATGCGCCTTTGGCGTTTGGTCCGGGCCTTCGGTCCCGGCTCCAAGTGCGGCAGGGGCGCGGCCCGGG